>JASHOF010000020.1 GCA_030041255.1 Acetobacteraceae bacterium | reverse complement strand
GGCAACGCCTCGAGGGCGGCGCGGTCGGCCGGCACGTTCCCGCCATGACGCTCCAGCAGCAGCTTCGAGAGGGCGGCCACGTTGCGGGCCTTCGCCTGCCATAGCCCGAGCGTCCTGATGTGGCGCGCGATCCCGCTCTCGCCAAGCCGCACCATGGCCTCGGGCGTCGGCGCTTCGGCGAACAGGCCGGGCGTGGCAAGGTTCACGGCCTTGTCGGTGGTCTGCGCAGAAAGGACGACGGCGATCAGGAGCGTGAAGGGGTCGGTGAAGGCCAGTTCGCTCCGGGGGTTCGGGTTGGCGGCGGCGAGCGCTTCGATGAAGCCCCGCACCGCAGCGACGCTGATCGGCCTGGTCCCGATTTCCGGCCCCTTGGCAGGCATGCGAGGTTCTTGCAGAGGGAGGGCGTGCCGCACAAGATAACCCCTGGAGAGAGGGCTCAGGAAAGGGCTCACGGGGCAGCCATGCTGGCCGGATCGCAAGCGCTGTTCGAAGCGGTGGTCGTGCCGCACCGCAGCCTGACGCGGCGCGGGCTCTATTGCCTGATTGCCGTGGTGTGGGCGTTTTCGTCGCTGATCACGTTTTTCTGCTGGCGGCTCGGCGCCTGGCCCGTGGCCGGCTTCAACGGCGCGGAAGTGGGATTCGCTCTTCTGCTCCTGCACTGGCACTCCGAAAGCGCGAAGCGCGAAAGCGAGGTCCTGCTCTTGCGCGAGAGCGGGCTCCTCGTCAGCCGGACCAGCCGGAGCGGCCGGCGCGAGGAGAAGGTGCTCCCCGTGCAATGGCTCAAGGTGGTCCTGGAAGAGCGGCGCGGCCGCGTGCCGGCACTGCTTTTGGTGGCGCACGGCGTCAGCGAGGAAGTCGCGCGCGCCCTCGGCGAGGAGGAGAAGCGTGATCTGGCAGCTTCCCTTGCCGCTGCCTTCGATCGCATGCGCCATCCGCGGTTCGACAACCCGCAGCTCGCCGGGACGTCCCCCGGTTAGAGCAACAATACGCCGACCGCGATGGTGAGCACGGTGAGCGGGGCGCCGACGCGGAAGTAGGTGCCGAACCGGATCTCGACATCCCGCGCGCGGGCGCGCTGGACCACGATCAGGTTGGCGACCGAGCCGAGAATCGTGAAGTTGCCCGCCAGCGTCGATGCCATCGCGACCACCAGCCAGGCCTCTCGGGGATCGGCCAGGTGTTCGACGAAGCGGCGCAGCACCAGCACCGCCGGCACGTTGCTGACCAGATTCGCAAGTGCTGCGGTCAGCACGCTGAGCGCCGCCGTTCCGGAAAGGGGCAAAGCCAGCAGGCGCTGCAGCAGGGCAGGGGTGAGCACGGCGTGCTCGAAACCGGCGACGACGATGAAAAGCCCGGCGAACATCAAAAGCAGCGTCCAGTCGATCTCCGCATAGACCCTGCCGCTCTTGACCCGTCGCGAAAGCAGAAGGAAGGCGCCGGCAACCGCGGCCGCCTTGGCCGGGGCGACGCCGAGAAAAAGTGCCACCATCAGGGCCGCGGTGACGAAGAGCGTCTTCAACATCAGCGTGCGATGGGGCCTCGCCGGCGGCGCGGGCGGCGCGGCGAGCCGCACCCTGATCCAGAATTCACGCCGGAAAAGTGTCGCGATGAGCAGGATGGTCAGCGCGAGGCCGATCGCCGCCACGGGCGCCAGTGCGGCGGCGAAGGGCCCATAGCCGATGCCGGACAGCGAGCCGATGATCATGTTCTGCGGATTGCCGGTGATGGTGGCAACGCCGCCGACATTCGCGGCCATTGCAACGGCGAGAAGATAGGGCACCGGGTTGCGCTGGAGGCCGAGCACGAGTTCGAGCACGAGCGGGGTCAAGGCGAGGCAGACGGCGTCGTTGACGAGGAACGCCGAGAGGATGCCGGAGATGAGGACAACGGCGGCGAGCAGGATCAGCGGGTGGCGCGCGCGCCTGGCTGCCCATTGGGTGAGCAGCCGGAAGAAGCCGGACAGCCGGAGGTTGGCGACCACGATCATCATTCCGAGCAGGAGTGCGATCGTGTTCATGTCGATGGCGGCGAAGGCTTCCGGCAGGCTCAGCACGCCGGCGGCGACCATCAGGCTCGCACCAAGGAAGGCGGCGCCGGCACGGTCGAGGCGGAAGCCGGGCAGCCGTCCGATCGCCATCACGAAGTAGGTCAACGCGAAAATCACCGCTGCGGCGCCCGTTCGCCAGGCCGCGGCGTCAATGCTCATGGCGTGGCCGGTGCGCGGTCGTCGATCGGAGAGTGGCGCAACGGGGCGAGCTTAGCGGTTCGGAGCGGGAGGCCGATGCCGCGCCAGCTCCATCCGTCCGATCTGGTGGCGGTGCACCTCGTCCGGCCCGTCGAGGATGCGCAGGCTGCGCGCGATGCGCCACATCTCGGCCAGTCCGAAATCGTCGGTCAGCCCGGCGCCGCCATGCATCTGGATCGCCCAGTCGATCACCTGGCAGGCCATCGCCGGCGCCGCCACCTTGATCATCGCGATTTCGCGCCGCGCGGCCTTGGTCCCGGCCGTATCCATCATCCATGCCGCGCGCAGCACCAGGAGGCGGGCCTGCTCGATCAGGAGGCGCGCCTGGCCGGCCCGCTCGATGCTCACACCCTCCTCTGCGAGCGACCGCCCGAAGGCGCGGCGGTCGTGCGCGCGGCGGCACATCGCGGCCAGCGCCCGCTCGGCCAGCCCGATCACCCGCATGCAATGATGGATGCGCCCCGGGCCGAGCCGGGCCTGGGCGATGGCGAAACCCTCGCCCTCGCCACCGAGCAGATTCCGGGCCGGCACGCGCACCCCCTCGAAGGTGATGTCGGCATGGCCGTGCGGCGCGTCGTCGGAGCCGAGGACGGGCAGCATCCTTCTCACCGTGACCCCGGGGGAATCGCGCGGGATGAGGACCATGGATTGCTGGCGGTATCTGTCAGGGTGATCCGGCGCCGTCTTTCCCATCAGGATGACCAGGTGGCAGCGCGGGTCGCCGGCGCCGGTGGTCCACCATTTGTGCCCGTCGATCACGTAGGAATCGCCGTCGCGGCGGATGGCGGCCTGGATGTTGGTGGCATCGGAGGATGCCTGGCCGGGCTCGGTCATCGCGAAGCAGGAGCGGATCTGGCCGGCGAGAAGCGGCTCAAGCCATTGATCTTGCTGCTCCTTGGTGCCGAACAGATGGAGGATCTCCATGTTGCCGGTATCCGGTGCCGAGCAATTGAACACTTCGGAGGCCCAGGGCACGGCGCCCATGATCTCGGCCAGCGGGGCATAGTCGAGGTTGGAAAGCCCCATGCCGCGCACCGGATCGGGGAAGAAGAGGTTCCAGAGCCCGGCGGCGCGCGCCTGCCCTTTGAGCCGCTCGACAATCGAAAGTGGCCGCCAGCGGTCGGCGGCGGCCGCCAGTTCCGCGGCGTAGGTCGCCTCGTTCGGCCAGACCTCGGTCTCCATGAAAGCGGAGAGCCGCCGGCACAGCGCCTCGACCCGTTCCGAGTGGGCAAAATCCATCCGCATCCTCCTGACCTCGAGCGCGGCAATCCTGGCCGATGCCGGCCGCTTCGGCCAGGGATGCCGGAAAAGGGAACGAGGGCGGGGCGAAGAGGAACAAATCCTTACGATTTCTTCGGTTGCCACGATGCGCCGCCCCGTGTTCTTTATGGGATCTCGCCAGCGACCGGGCGTCGGAGCCTCGGGTCGGCAATCAAGGGATGGTCCGTCCCCGCGGCCTTCGGCCGGGGTATCACGAACTCAGTCGAGGAGGTCGCAGGCTGCTCGCATGATGGACGCCGCACTGCGCGAGGCCGACCGGCCGAGAGCCTTCTGGTGGCTCCGCACGGGTGGCCGGTTCCAGCCCGTATCGAGCTTCGAATTCTGGCCGGCCTGGCTTTTCTATGCGCCGGTGGCGGTGCAGTGGCTCGCGCTCGGCTTGCGTTACGGCTCGCCGCTGCTGCTGACGGCGGCCAACCCGCGCATTGCCGCCGGCGGCCTCTGCGGCGAATCGAAATCCTCCATTCTCGACCAGGTAGAGGCCCCGGCCCGGCAGTGGCTTGCTCCTTATGTCCGGGTCGAGACCGAAGCGGATCCCGATGCCGGCATGGCGGCGGCGGAAGCGGCGCTGTCCCGGGCGGGGCTTGCCTACCCGCTGGTCGGCAAGCCGGATATCGGCTGCAACGGCACGGGAGTGAGGCTCCTGCAGAAGCCGGACGACCTTGCCCGCTTCATCGCCGATTACCCGAAGGGCGTTGCCGTCATCTTCCAGGAATTCGTCCCTTATGAAGGCGAAGCCGGGATCTTCTACATCCGCCACCCCGATGAGCCGGCCGGCAAGGTGACCTCGCTCACCCTCAAATCGGCACCGGTGGTGGTGGGAGACGGTCGCTCGACGATCGAGGATCTCGTTCGCAACGATCCGCGCGCCGGCCTCGTGCCCCACCTCTACCTGCCGCGGCTTGCCGGCCGCCTCAACGAGGTGCCGCCCACCGGCACGCCGGTGAGGCTCGTCTTCGTCGGCAACCACTGCAAGGGCTCGACCTTCCGCAACGGCGCGCAAGAGATCACGGCCACGCTCACCGCCACGATCGATTCGATCGCCCAGGCCATCCCCGATTTCCATTTCGGCCGCATCGATGTGCGCTTCACCTCGCTGGCCCAGCTCCGGCGCGGACGCGGTTTCCGCATCATCGAGATCAACGGTTCCGGCTCGGAGGCGACGCACGTCTGGGATCCGAACATGACACTCGCGGATGCCTATTCCGCGCAGTTCTTCCACTATCATGCCGCTTTCATGATCGGCCGCGCCAACCGCGCGCGTGGCCACCGTCCGAGCAGCATCCGCGAAACGTTCCGCCTCTGGCGGATGCAGAAGCGCCTGATGGCCTCCTACCCGATGAACGATTAGGGCGTGTCGTCGAGCTCTGTCGGAACCTGACGCCGCCTGCTACCCCTCGATCCGGACATATTCGAACGTGCCCGGCTTGCCGCCGACGCCCGATTTGGGCGGTGCGATCCATCCGGCGCACTGGCCCGGCCGGTGCTCCGGCCGCATCAGGCTCTCGAGAAAGCGGTTGTCATCGGCGCCTGGCAGGAATCTTTCTCGCTCTGCAATAAAGGTGGCACCAGGGAGAATGCGCCCGGCCGGGTCGGCGCCGAGCCCCGCAAACGCGCCGATGCGGCGGTTGAACGCGACATGCGGCAATCTCAGCCGGAAGGAAAACCCCGCCTCTTCGATGATCCTGTTCCAGCGCCTCGGCCCGCCCGATGCGTCGGCGATGAAATCGTCGCGGAGCCGCATGTTGAGCGCCGATAGCGCCGGCACCTGCCGCTCGCGGATCGCCCCCTCCTCGAGGCGGAGGACCGGGTACGTGGAATCGACGAGCCGATGATCGTCGTCGATCTTGTCCTCGCGATAGCGGCCTTTCAGCCCGGCGCTGAAGGCGTTCGCCGCATTGGTGGAAATCTCGGCTCCGAACAGATCGAGCGTGAGAGAGACGTGGAGGTTGATCTTCTTCTGGATCAGCGGCAGGTCGATCACGCCGAGCGTACGCACCCGCTCGACGTCGGTCGGATCGTCGATCCCAGCCTGCCGCATCGCCTCGCAGGTACGGCCCACCACGCGGGCGACCCCGTTCTCGCCCACGAACATGTGGTGCGCCTCCTCGGTCAGCATGAAGCGGCAGGTGCGCGAGAGCGGATCGAAGCCCGACTGCGCCAGCGCCGCGAGCTGCATCTTGCCGTCGCGGTCGGTGAACGTGGTGAAGAGGAAAAAGCTCAGCCAGTCCGGCGTCGCCTCGTTGAACGCGCCCAGCATGCGCGGCCGGTCCTGGTGGCCGGAGCGGCGTTCGAGCAGGGCCTCCGCCTCCTCGCGTCCGTCGCGGCCGAAATATTTCTGCAGCAGATAGACCATCGCCCACAGATGGCGCCCTTCTTCGACATTGACCTGGAACAGGTTGCGCATGTCGTAGAGCGAGGGCGCCGTGCGGCCGAGATGACGTTGCTGTTCCACCGAGGCAGGCTCGGTATCGCCCTGGATCACCAGCAGTCGACGCAGCATGGCGCGGTACTCGCCAGGCACCTCCTGCCAGGCTGGCTCGCCCTGATGGCGGCCGAAGGCAATGGTCCGGCCCGGCTGCGGCAGGGCCAGCAGGATGCCCCAGCGATATTCCGGCATGCGCACGAAGCCGCACTTCGCCCACCCTTCCGGATCGATACCGACCGCCGTGCGCAGATAGACGAGCGCGTCCTGGAACCCCTCGGGCCCCATGTCCATCCACCAGTCGATGTAGCCCGGATGCCAGGTCTCGAGCGCGCGC
>JASHOF010000187.1 GCA_030041255.1 Acetobacteraceae bacterium | reverse complement strand
CGCCGGCCAGCAACACAATCCGCGCCCGCCAAACCACTTTCTGCGGCGTGTTTCGGTCCCGGACCAGCCGTTGCAATCGTTCATGATCAGTTGCGCTGGGCGCAATCCGCTCGATCTTCCTCATCGGCGCAGACTCGCAGGTTCGCACCGATTTGTGAATCGTCTGTCAGCAACAAAACACTAACGACCTTCGATTTTGATCGGATTGATTTTAACGACCGCCATCCATACCCTCGAACCCCTGTCCACTGTAACCTAGAGGCTACAGATAGATGAGCTTCGCGAACGGCTCAAGGGCGGCCGCACGCTACCCTCATGTGACTTCGGGTTGCGCGGCTGAATTCTTTATCGGAACCCGTGCTCGCCGGAAGGAAGGAGAGGAGGTAGCCCGCGGCCCTGCTGGCTTGGTGTGAGCCAGCGCCCAGCCGTGACTCGATGAAAAGCCCTAAGAGAATGGCTCTTTGCGCCATCGGCCCCTGATTTCGCGCAGGCTTGCCGGCGATTCCGAGCAGCCGTTGCTACTTCCGCCGCGCCGCCGGCAATGCTCCCTGCTCGCGTAACGCTGCGATCTCGGCCTCTTTCAACCCGTGCTCGGCCAGCACCTCCGCCGTGTGCTCGCCGAAGCCCGGCGGCGGGCGGCGCGTCCCGCCCGGGGTGCGGGAAAGCTTGATCGGCGTGCCGAGCCCCCGGTAGGCGCCGAGCGTCGTCACCATGCCGCGCTCCGCGGTCTGCGGCGCCGCCGTCGCCTCGTCCACGCCGAGCACCGGTCCGACCGGCAGCCCGGCCCGGAGCAGCCGCTCGGAAAGCGCATACCCGTCCTCCTCGGCGAACGCCGCCGCAAGCCTGGCCGACAGCACGGCCCGGTTCCGAACCCGCGCCGCATTGCCCTGGAACCGCGCATCGGCGGCAAGCTCCGGCCGGCCGATCTCACGGGTTAATTTCGCGAATTGTCCGTCATTGCCGATGCCGACGAAAATCTCGCAGGTGCGCGTCCGGAACTTGTCGTACGGCGCGATATTCGGATGCGCATTGCCGAGCGGGGCCGGCCTTCGCCCGCTCAGGAAGAAGTTGGCCGCCTGCGGATGCAAGAGCGCCATGCCGCAATCATAGAGCGTCATGTCGAGAAATTGCCCGCGCCCCGATTGCGCGCGCTCGAAGAGCGCCATCAGGATGCCGACCACCGAAAAGAGTCCCGTGGCCAGATCGACTACCGGCGTGCCGAGACGGAGCGGTCCCGTCGCCGGATCGCCGTTCACGCTCATCAGCCCGGTCATCGCCTGCACGATCGCGTCGTAACCGGGCATCCCGCCCAGCGGCCCCGTGGCCCCGAAGCCCGAGATGCGGCAATGGACCAGGCGGGGAAAGCGCGGCGCAAGATCGGCCTCGTAGCCGAGCCCCCAGCGTTCCATCGCGCCCGGCTTGAAATTCTCGATCAGCACGTCGGCACCTTCGAGCAGCGCCAGCAGCACCGCCCGCCCTTCCGGCTGGCCGAGATCGAGCGCGACCGAGCGCTTGTTGCGGTTGACGCCGATGAAATAGCTCGCCGTGCGCGCGCCCCCCTCCTCCGTGAACGGGGGGCCCCAGTCGCGCGTCTCATCGCCCTGCGGCGGTTCGAGCTTGATCACGTCGGCGCCGTGATCGGCCAGGATCATGGTGCCGAACGGCCCGCCCAGCACGCGCGAAAGGTCGATCACCTTGAGGCCGGCGAGCGCACCGGCGGAGGCCGCCACACCGGCTGCGGCGGTTCCCTCCATCAGGCGCTCCTCGTCCTTTCCGCTGCCGGCCAGATGCGTTGCACGAAAGCCGGGTAGGTCGGCGCCATCGCCGCCGCGACCGGCCCCCGCAAAAGGCGAAGCCATTCGGGCACCGGGTCGGCCGTCTCCGCCAGCGGTTGCGCCATGTCGTAATCGAATCCCGTCGCCCTTCGCACGCTTTCCGCACTCTCGCCGGGATGCACCGAAACCAGCCTGAAGCGCGCCTGCTCCGGCGAGAAGGAAAACACCGCCTTGCCGGTCACCAGCGCTTCCCCATGGCCGCGACGGAACACGCCCGCAGGCGATGTGCCCGGCGCGGAGACATAGGCCACCCGCGGAACCAGGACCCGGCGCGAATGCTCGAACCGATAAAGAATGACGCGCGGCACCATCATGTACATGAAGGCCGAGCCGAAGCTGCCCGGAAACCGGGCCACGCTGCCCGGCCACTCGCCGACGCCGATCAGGTTGAGGTTCCCCGCCCCGTCGATCTCGCCGCCGCCGAGGAAGAACAGGTCGATCCGCCCTTCCGCGGTCAGATCGAACAGCTCGCCGGTGCCGTTCGTGAACGGATTCCCGCGCCGCTGGTTGAGCACCGATATCCGGACCTCGCCGGTGATCTCGCGCGCCAGATACGAAGCCGCTGCCGGAATCGGGCTGGCGGCGCCGATCGCCACCTGCCGTGCCCGCCTCTTCCCGGGGTCGAGGATCAGCCGCGTGATGGCGCCGATCAGCCGCTCCTCGGGCAGAACGTCTCTCATTCCGCAGCCGCGGCCGTCACTCTCAGCACATAGCGCGCGAGATAGGCGCGGAATCCTTCCTCGCTCCGCGCCAGCCGCGCGTATTCGAGGAAATGCCCGGCGTCGTCGGGATATTCGTCGAGCAGCCCGCCCGGCCAGGCGCCGCGCTCCGCCACCGCCACCGCTTCGATATAGACGCTGCCGATCACCCCCGGCGCCATCCGCTCGTCATCGATCAGGTTCCCCTCGACGATCCGCTCCACCGTCACCAGTGTCCGCTTCGCCGCGTGCGCCATCGATGCCAGCTCATGGTGCCGCCCGACCCAGACATTGCCTTGCCGGTCCGCCGCCGCCGCATGGAAAACGGCGAAATCGGGCGCCAGCGCCGGCAGCAGCAAAATCGGATCGCCCTCTTGAAACGGGTTGTCGATCACCCGCCAGTCCGGCCGATGCCGGAGAACATCGCTGCCCAGGATGCCGCGGATCGGGATGAAGGGAATGCCTCTGCCGGCCGCCTCCAGCATCGCATGCATGGCAGGGCAGGTGGCATCCAGCATCCGGATTTGCCCTGCCTTGACGGCGCGCGTGAAGCAGGGGGCCAGCCCTGCCTCGTCGAGCGTCACCGCGCTCGATTGCACCTCGGCCACGCACCCGGCGCCGATCAGGAGGTCCGTCGCATAGCCGGAGACCGGGACGCCGACGAGCCTCAGCTCCCGCGCCCCCTGACGGACCAGCGCCCGGACAAAGGCCGCACAGGTCGCCGAATTGTCCGGCGGGATCGCAACCATCGCCGCCGCCGGAATCTCCGCTGCAAGCCGGTCGAGTTCGAGGATGCGCATCCTGCTTCCCTCAGTCAGGTTGCGGCCGTTCTACTCCTCCCGCCTGGATAGTGCCAGCCGTACCGCGCCTCGCCCGCCGGGTCCGGTCTGCGAAAACCAACACCGACCGTCAGATTAAATCTTGACTGCACCTAAAATGAACGTCACAGGCGCCAACCCGCCGGCGGGAAGGGCACCCTCCCTGTGATCGTCAAGAAGAGGAACGACACATAAGCACTAGTGTGCCGACTCCAACGCTTGATACCGTAGGATGCACTCTAGCGGTCGGCACACACCTCTTTATTTTCAGTGGCCTCTCATCCCCTTTCGGTTGCTGCCGCCGGCAGCAAACGTCGGGGGCAGGACACTAGCGAATCGTGACTGACGGTCCTTTACCGGCTCTCGAAGCCCACAAAACAAGCGTATCCTCGACAACCTCCATCTTAGCTTGTTTCCTTTCAAATCATAATTAGAAAAAAAGTACTGCATGTGACGCAACTGAAAGTGTGGCGTGTCCCCTTTGAAGCGCGGTTTGCCACACTGAATAAGTCCAAGCAAGGTTTGAGCGGCCCCAAGAAGATCAGCCTGAAAGCCATCGTCGACGAAGTCGTCTCGATAACCCCTCGCGATGGCTGCGGCCCCGTCGCGTAACGATTCCCCCAACCCAAGGTGAAGCCTGACAATAGTGGCCACACAAACATTGAATATATCTTGCGGCATGTAGCGGTTCCGCATGACGCTGAAGGACCCAATGTTCCGGAATGCCCGACCGTCACCCCTTTTTTTCGGCCAGATATCCCAAGTGCATCAGATTCTTATGAATGGCCTCAGAGCCTGACTCGAATCGGCAAGTGAACGTCTAATACCAGCCGACTCAAAGATTGACCGATGCCCATGATCGATGCGAGATCGTATCGATGCGTTTCGGATCGTCGATGAGGAACAGCCAGGCATCTTTGCAGGCTGCGAGGATGGCTTCGTAGCTCGCCCAAACTCGCCGGCTCAGCTTGTTGCCGCGGAGATAATCCCAGATGTTCTCCATCGGGTTGAGTTCCG
>JASHOF010000186.1 GCA_030041255.1 Acetobacteraceae bacterium | reverse complement strand
CGCGCCATCGCCTCATAGACCGGCACCGGGCAGACGAGCTTCGAACTGATGGCGCCGATCCCGGCGGCGAGACCGACGGCAACGGTCATCGCCGGGTCGTTGGTCATTTCCACCACGATCACCGCCGCCGTGATCGGCGACTGCACGACGCCCGCGAAATAGCCCGCCATGCCGATCATGGCGATGGCGCCGATCGGTATCCCCGGCAGGAGGTGCGTCAGAATGACGAGGCGCGAGAGGGCAGAGCCCACGCCGGCACCGACCGCGAGGGAGGGGGAGAAGATGCCGCCCGGTATGCCGCTCAGGTAGGAGACGGTCGTTGCCGCCCATTTGAGCGGTGCAAAGGACATCGGCAGGAGGGCAGTGCCATGCACCGCCGCCCGCGCCTCGGCATAGCTGGCGTCGAAGACGCGCCCGCCGGAGAGCCAGCCGAGCATGGCCACAACGAAGCCGCAGCCGACTGCAAACAGGAGCGGATGGCGATGCGCGAACCGGCTGACCGCGCCCGGCAGGAAGCGCATGGGACTGACCAGGATCTGGGCGAACAATCCGCCCGCGAGCCCGCCCGCGACGCCGGCAATCGGAATCAGGAGCCATGCCGGGCCGAAGGGAAGTGCCGCCCCGGCCGAGCCGAAATAGAAATCCGCGCCGAACACTGCGAAAAGCATCAATCCGCTCAGCATCGCGGCGGCCAGGACCGAGCGGCCCGTAACACCGTCGTAATGATGCGCCATCTCCTCGATCGCGAACACCGCGCCGGCGAGCGGAGCATTGAAGGCGCTGGCAATACCGGCGGCACCGCCGGCGACAATCAGAAGCCGCTGCAAGCCCGCCGTGCGCGGCATCCCGATCCGCCCGATATTGTTCATCACCGAGCAACCGATCTGCACGATCGGCCCTTCCTTGCCGATCGAGGCGCCGCAGAGGAAGCCGGCCATCGTGAGGCTGAGCTTGCCGATGGCGATGCGCCAGGAGAGCAGCCGGTCCACCTGGTGCGGGTTCGGCATTCTGAGGCCGGCCATCGCCTGCGGAATGCCGCTGCCCTGCGCGCCGGGGAAGACCTTGCGGGTGAGGAACACGATGATGCCCAATCCGGCCGGGCACACGGCGAAGGGAAGCCACGGACGCGCATTTTCGATCCGCTGGAAGGCGGCCGTGGCCCATTGAATGCCGATGCTGAAGACCGCGGCGATGAAACCGACCGTGAGGGCGGCGAGAATGAACATCAGGAGATGGCGGCGATGCAGCCAGCCTTTCCGGTGCGTGAAGCGGAGCGGGCGGCGGCGCGGCCACGGCGCCGCCGGCCGCGTTGCGCGCCGAGGTGGGCTTACCCCGCGCTCCCTGTCGTTCATGCGAAGCACCCACTCCCTGCGCCAGGATCCGGCTCGTGGCCGCTCTTAATTCAGATCGATGGCCGGTGAAATCGCCGGGCGCCGCGTCAGGGCGGCGCGGCCTCGGCCGCCTGCACCAGCCAGAGCGAAACGACCGTGCCGTGGCCGGGGCTGCTGGAAAGCTCGAGCCGCCCGCCGTTGCGGCTGGCAAAGGCTTCGGCGGCGGTCAGGCCAAGCCCGGCGGCCCCGGCCCGCGTCGTGAAGAAGGGTTCGCGCGCGCAGGCGGCCACTCCCGGCGGCATCCCGGCACCATCGTCGGCAACCGAGAGAAGGATTGCACCGTGACCGTCCCTCGGCGGAGGTTCGAGCCGGATGCACACCTTGCCCGCCGGCCCGAGGGAAAGAGCCGCATTCAGCACCAGCGCCGTGAGCGCAGGGCGCAACTCTGCCGGATCACAGAGGAACGGCACCGGTGCCGCGGGGACCTCGATCGAGAGCCCCCTTCCCTCCCCCAGGAGATCGAGCAGCCATGGCCGTGCAGCGCTGAGCCAGGCCCCGAGATCGATCCGGCTCTCGGCGGTCTGCTTGCGGTTCGCAGCCGCGACCAGGCCTTCCGCGAGCGCCTGGGCGCGCGAAGCTGCCTCCCTGATCCGCTCCAGGCGCTGCGCCAGGCGCGGCCCGGCCGGCTCGGCGGCGAGCAGTTCGAGCGTGCCTTCGATCACTGCCCGGAGATTGTTGAAGCGATGCGCGACCTCGCCGGCAATGCTGCCGAGGGCCGCCAGCCGGGCCGCGAGCGCCCGCCAATCGGTCGTTCCGGTTGCCGGCAGTTCCGGTTTTTGCGCCTCCGCCATGATCCTTCGCTTGCGGCGTTCGAGCCACGCATCACGGGCAGGTTGCCGCTTCTCCGCTTGCCCGGCGAGCCGAATCGAAAGGGCAGGAAGGCTGCAATCTTTCCACCATCCGGTCCCTCGAGCAACCCGAGGTTGCGGCGGCCGGTCAGTTCTGGCGCTGGTCCTGGCGCTCCGGGTGCTGCTGATGGTCGGGCGGTGCCGGCGGGCGCACCGGCATGCGGACATCTGCCGGTCGGGCAGACTCGGGCGGCCGGGGCGGCTCTGGCGGCCGGACGTAGGTGGGGCGCGGTGGCTCGGCAGGCGGGTGAGCGGGCTGCGGCGCCGGTGGATGCACGACCTCCGGACGATAGGGCTCTGGCTGTCGGGGCGGCGCCGGCGGATGAATGGCGACGGTCCGCTGCGGTTCGACAGGGGGATGCGCAGGTTGCACGGCGGGCGGATGAACGGCTGTCGGAGGTGGCGGTTCGGGCGACATTGGCGCAGGGACCGATACCGGCCGCTCAGGCGCCGCCCCCACCGGATGCGCCCCGGGGTGGACCGGAGCGCCGTCCGGCAGGGCCCGGAATGCAGCGAGGGTTTCGGCTGGCGGGCGGCGATAGGCCGGCAGGACAGGTCTTCCTTCTGCCAGCACCGTGGCGGGGACGGTGGTCAGCGCATCATGGTTGACGAAGTGATTGATCGTGATCCGGTTGTTGACGACCTGGTCGAGTTTGATCGTGTTGATGTTCCGCACGTTGTAGACGTTGACTTGGCGGATATAGGCCGGGCTCACGGCGAAGGGCGGGCGGTAGATTTCGCCCGGGCCGAGCGGCACCCAGCCGACAAGGCCGGCGGCGAGCGCGCCGGCCGTGACGGTGACCCCGATCCCGCCGATCGAACCGGCGGCGAAGAAATTCACCAGCGCCGGGGCATAGACCGGGATGCCGAACGAGACCTGGATTCCCGGCGCCACCGGCACCCATCCCCAACGCGGACCAACTTGAACCCAGCGGCCGTAATGGAACGGGGCGAAGCCCCATGGATCGGCATCGACCCAGGTCCAGCCCCACGGTGCGACATAGACCCAGCGTCCGTCACGATACGGGACCCAGCCGACCGCGACATTCGGGAACCAAACAGTTCCGTAGGCGGGAACGGCGGACCAGGTACCGTAGGCGGCGAGATTTACCCCGCCGGTCATTTGCGCGACCTCCGGCGGCGGTGCGACTTGCGGCCGCGGCGCGCTGCTGGCGATCACCGAGCGGAGCAGCGGATCGGGCGTGGCGGCAGAGACGGCAACGGCAATCGTCCCGTTCGGATCGTTCGAGAGAGTGGCGGTCTGGCCGGGGCCGACATTCTCGACCGCAGCGCCGTTGACGATGCTCGCCGCGCCGCCGAGCGCCGTCACGATGGTCGGCTGGTCCTCCGCGCCGGCTGCGATTTCGTAGTGGCCGGGCTCGGCAATCTCGACCGTGCCGCGCGGGGTTGCGACATCGACGCGCGCGCCCGGGGGAAGCTGCGAGAGATCCAGTGCGACCTCGCCGGAAGTCTCGGTCGCCGAAACACCGCCGGCGCCAAGATCGTCGATCGCAAACTCGCTCGATGGCCCAAGAACGGCCCGCATCGCCATCACGCCGAGGGTCGTCTCTCCGTCGGGTGCAGTGGCGACGACCTCACCGCTTTGCAGCGGCTGGTTGGCGAGTGCCGGCTGCCAGGGCTGGCCGGCGCCGGGCGCCACCCAGACAGTGCCGCTTGGTTGCGCGAGCCAGCCGACGACGGCCGGAGGCGCTCCGCCGCCCGCCGGTGCGGCGATCTGCGCAACTGCCGCTGCCGGAAGAATTGCCAATGCGGCTCCGAGAACCGCCAAGCCGGAACCAGGATGCCTGGCCATCGCGAGACTCCCCGACTGCACCAGCCCGCCAGTTTGGCATTCGGCGGGTCAGGATTGTGGCCGAACCCCGCCTTACCGGGGGCGGTGCGTTACAACCACGTAACGCACCCGATCCGTCATTCGATCGGGTCGAAATCAACGCTGACGGTGGGGCCGCCTCCCGCCACACGAGCATCCCGCCCCGACGTTCGCTGCCGCCGGCAGCAAACGAAAAGGGAATCAGCGGGCCACTGAATAAAGTGTAGTGTGCCGACCGCTCGGCCGGAGGGCCGTGAACGATGGGCAGAGAACGCTCCGCGCACGAGCGCGTTGAAAAGATGCGCGTGGCGATGGCAAAATGGCGGGCGGAGCATCTCATTGCCGGCAGGCTGCAGCGCGGCCTGGCCCTGCTCGCGGCGGCCGCGGCGATGGCGGCTTGCCTCCTTGCGGCGAGGCCACTCGCGGCGGCGGACGGGTCGCCCGCGGCCTTCACCTGCACCAACCCGGCGAGCGGAGCGCGCTGGACGATCGGCATCGATTTCGCACACAAAACGGTCGATTCCTGGCCCGCTGCCATCACCTCCCGGCAGATTTCGTGGCATGACCGAAAAGACCAGGGATTCTATTCGCTCGACCGGGCGAGTGGCGAACTCACGATCACCCGCGCCTCGAGCACCGGCGGCTACCAGCAGCACCTGAGCTGCCGGCCCGGTTGATCAGGCTTGACCCGCCCGAACACGGATAACGGGCGGCATCTCTCTATGCCCCGCTCCGGCCACCCGACAGCAGGCGCTCGATCAGCACCGCGGCGATGATGATCGAACCGATGGCCGTGCCCTGCCAGTAGGGAGAGACATTGAGCAGGTTGAGCCCGTTACTGATGAACACCATGATGAACACGCCGCCCAGCGTGCCGATGATGGAACCGCGGCCGCCGAACAGGCTCGCCCCGCCGATCACGACGGCGGCGATCGAGTTGAGTTCCGCGCCGGCGCCGCCGATCGGGTCGATCGAGAGGACCTTCGAGGTCAGGAAAACGGCCGCCACGGCACTCATCAATCCGGCGATCACGTAGGCGGCAATGCTCCAGAGATTGATCGAGAGGCCGGCGATCCGCGCCGCCTCGACATTGGAGCCGATGGCATAGAGCGTCCGCCCACCCTTGGCAAAGGTGAGAAAATACCAGGCGATCGCGTAGGCCACGATCAGGCACATAAAGTCGATCGGGATGCCGAATAGGGAATCCTCCGTCAGGTTGCCGAGCGAGTCGGGGATGTTGCCGATCGAGCTGGCTCCGCTCAGCACGTACGCCATGCTGCGGCCGACCGACATCATGCCGAGCGTGACCACGAACGGTGCAACCTTGCCGGCGCTGATGATGACGCCGTTGACGAGCCCGAGTGCCGTGCCCGTGGCGAGGCAGGCGACGACCCCCAACGGCACGCCGAACTTGGGAAAGACGAGGCCGAGCGCGACCGCCGAGACCCCGATCAGCGAACCGACCGAGAGATCGATGCCGCCGATCAGGATCACCAGGGTCTGGCCGAGTGCCACCATCCCGGCGATGACCGACTGGTCCATCACGTTGAGCAGGTTCTTGGGGGTGAGAAAATACGGCGATATCAAGGAGAGCACCGCCATGACGACGATGATCACCAGGAGCATCCTGAGTTCGAGTTGAGTCGCGAGCAGATGCAAGAGGCGGCTGCCGAGCCCGCGGCGCACCGCGGCCGGTCCGGAGGCTCCGGCGGTTTCGCTCATGCCGCCTCGCGTTCCGCCTCGGGCTCGAGCTCGTGGGTGACGCTCTTTGCCAGCGCCTCGGCGTCGAGATGGGTTGGCGGTTGCGCGAGGGTAAGGCCGATCAGGCCGAAATCGTGCCCGCTTTCGCTCGGGATCGGGATCAGGAGCGTGGTGAGGCCGCTCCCCGCCTCGGTGACGAACCCCGCCGCGCGGCGCGCCAGCGCCTCGGGAATGCGCGTCCCGGCGATCTCGGGAAAGCTGCCTCCCGCAAAGCCGGGATCGGCGGCGGGTGCGGTCCCGACGCGATCGAAACAGAACACCCGCCCGCCTTCGATGCTGATCCAGAACGCCCTGCCGCCGTAACGTTCGGCGAGCCGCTCCAGGATGGTATGGGTGCGTTCGGCCGAGCTGCGCGGGGCGGCAAACATGCCGAGCTTCTCGATATCGATCATGTCGCTTGGAATGGATGTCACGTCGACGCCATCGCTCAATACCACGATGCGGTCGGCAAGCCCGATCACCTCTTCGAAGTCGGAACTGACGACGACAGAGGCCACGCCCTCGGCGGCGACGTGGCGCAGCAGCGCATAGATGCTGCTGCGCGTCGCGATATCCACGCCGCGGGTCGGCTCGTCGAGCAAAAGGAGGCGGGGGGAAAGCACCAGCCAGCGGGCCAGGATCACCTTCTGCTGCATTCCGCCGCTGAACGTGAGAAGGTTGGCATCGAGCAGGCGCTGCTCGGGCAGGCCGAGCAGCGCCAACAGCCGCCGCACGGCGGAATCGCGCCTCCGGTAGGCAAGACCAAACCCGTGATGCGCGCCGAGATGGGCGAGCAGGAGATTTTCGCGTACCGAGAAATCCGGCACCGTGCCCTGGGTGCGGCGGTCTTCGGGAATGAGGCCAAGGCCGGCGCGGATCGCCTGCCGCGGCGAAGCGGCCGGGAACGGCTTGCCGTCGAGTTCGATGCGGCCGCCGCGTGCCGGGCGAAGGCCGAAAATCGTCTCCAGGGTCTCCGAACGGCCGGCCCCGACCAAGCCGGCGAGACCCAGGATTTCGCCCGCGTGCACCGTGAAGGAGACGTCCCGCACGCGCGGCGGAGCAAAGAGATGCCGGACACTCAAGACCGGCGCGCCGTGCGGCGGGCGCGCCGTCTTGCCGGCGCGGGCATAGATGTCGGTCAGCTCGCGGCCGACCATGAGCCGGATCAGCTCGCCCTGCGTCAGCTCGCGCGTCGGCACTGCACCCGCCACCACCCGGCCCTCCCTGAGCACGGTGACGCGGTTCGAAAGCGCGAAGATCTCCTCCAGCCGGTGCGAGACGAAGACCAGCCCATGGCCGCCCGCGGCAAGGGTACGGATGATCCCGAACAGAAGCTTCGTTTCGTGCGGGGAAAGGGGCGCGGTCGGCTCATCGAAGATGATGAGGCGGGAGTTCAGCGCCAGCGCCTTGAGGATTTCCACGATCTGCCGCTGGCCGATGGCGAGGTCACGGACCCGGGCTCCGACCGCAACACCCGCCTCCGCCCCGAGGCGGGCAATCAGGCGCTCGGCGTCCCGCCGCATCGCCCGCCAGTCGAGCCGGCCCGGCATGCCGAGCCGGGGCAACATGATGTTCTCGAGCACCGAGAGATCGGGCGCGAGCGAGGTCTCCTGCGTGACCATGGCGATCCCGGCACGAATCGCCTCGCGCGCACCGGCAAACCGCACCAAGCGGCCGTCGAGCGAGATGGTGCCGGAATCCGGCTGGATATGCCCGGAGACGACCCGCGAGAGGGTGGATTTGCCGGCACCGTTGGCGCCGACGAGGGCATGCACCTCCCCGGCTTCGAGGGTGAAGGACGCACCGGCAAGCGCGACGGTCGCCCCGAAGCGCTTGCCGATTTCCGAAAGCGAAAGGAGCGCCATCGCGGCGCAGGCGCCCGGCAGAGAACCTCAGGCCGTGCCGAACACGTTCTTCTTGATGGTGGCAAGCAGGCTTCCGATGTTGTCGGGGGTGACCACCATGATCGGCACCAGAACGTGCTTCGGCGGTGTCTTGCCGGCGAAATAGCTGAACACCGACTGCGCCGAGCGCACACCCATCAAATAGGGCTGCTGCATCCCGACCGCGACCAGCCTGCCGCTCTGGATCAGGGGCACGAATTCCGGGATGCCGTCGAATGCGGCAACGGCGACATCGTTCTCCCGCCGCGCCGAATGGAGCGCGCGCAAGGCGCCGAGCGTCGGCTGATCGGTCTCGATGAAGAGCCCACGCATCTCCGGGTGCGCGGTCAGCATGTCCTGGACGAACTTGAAGGTCTCGTCCGACGTATAGGTCTGCATCTGCGAGAGCGCGCCCTGCTTGATGCCCCCCTCGGTCATCGCCTTCATGAAGCCCTTGGTGCGGGCCTGACCGTTGAGCCGGGCGAGCGAGATCGTGACCAGCCCGACCGTGCCCTTGTTCCAGCCCTTGTCGGTCATCACCTTGGCCAGCACCTTGCCGGTGCCGTAGGCGCCTTCGTAGTTGTTCGAGATGATGAACGAGAGATAGTCACCCGAATCGGTGCCGATATCGGCGATCACCGCGGGAATGCCGGCCTTCTTGGCGAGCGCCAGCACGGAGGGGCAAGTGGAGCTGTCGGTCGGCGAGATCAGGATGCCGTCCGTCTTGCGGGCGATCGCATCCTGCGCATTCTGGATTTGCGTCTGCGCGTTGTTGTGGCTGTCGTAGGCAGTGGAGCTGCCACCGTTCGCGCGGGCAACGCTGTCGATGCCATTGGCGAGGATGCGCCAGAACGGCAGATCGAGACCCGGCGTCAGATACGATACATGCTTGCCGGCAGCGGCACGCACGACGGATGGCACGCTGAGCGCGGCCGCTCCGGCGCCGATCAGCAACGGACGGCGGCGGAGCGATCGAGTCGGGTTCGATGTCATGATTTCCTCCCTTACGGCTTTGACGGGACGTCGAGTACGGCATAGTACCGCACTGTGCTCTGATGCCGGGATGATGGGTCTTGGGGCCAGCTTCTGTCAATGTGCGCGCTCTGTTGCGGCGATCCAACCCGGCGAACCGATGGATCCTGTCGACCGACACCGATTTTCCGGCTGCTGCTACAGCTCACCCGCCGGCAGATCGAGGATCGTGCGCAGCAGGGCCTCGGCCCGCGGCACGAGGCTGTCGATGCGAAGGAATTCCTCCGGGCTGTGCGCCTTGCCGCCGACCGGGCCGACCGCGCAGATGGTCGGCACGCCGAGTGCGGCGGTGAAGCCGGAATCGGCGCAGCCGCCGGCGAATTCACCATTGGTTGCAAATCCGCTGGCGGAGGCCGCCTTGCGGTAGATCTCGAACAGCCGCCTCGCCGCCTCGGTTTCGGTCAAAGGCAGGAACTCGCCCTTGATGTCGAGTTCCGCCCTGGTTCCGGGCACATCGCTTCGCGCGACGATCGCCGCCAGTTGCGCCACCACCGCGTCACGATCCGCGCGCTCTACATAGCGCAGATCGATCTGCCCTTCGGCCCAAGGCGCCACCGTGTTGACGCTTTGCCCGCCGGAAACCAGCCCGACATTCAGGGTGATCCCGCGCGCCAGGTCGGTCAGCGCATGAATCGCCTGGATCTTGCGTGCCAGTTCCTCGATCGCGCTGATGCCCTCGGCGAAATTGCCGCCCGAGTGCGCGGCCTTGCCGGTGATGCGCATCGCCGAGAAGACGCCGCCCTTGCGCCCGCTCACCACGTTGCCCGAAAGCCGGCCAGGCTCGCTGTTGAAAACGACGCGCGCCTGGCGCGCCTCGGCCTCGATCACAGGCCGGCCTTCCGGGCTGCCGACTTCCTCATCGCCGGTGAAGAGGCCGACCAGCGGCCCCGGCGCGCCGCCGAAGCGCGCGAAGGCGGCCAGAACGAAACAGTTCATCACGAGGCCCGCTTTCATGTCCGCAACCCCCGGGCCGGTGGCGATGCCGTCCGCAACCGTGAACGGCCGCCGCGCCACCTCGCCATCGGGATAGACGGTGTCGCGATGGCCCATCAGCAGGATGTTACGCCCCACATTGGCGCCTCCGGTTTCGCCCGGCACCAGCGCACGCAGGCAATCGTCGTGCATCGGCTGCGGCAAAATCTCGACCGCGATGCCCTCGCTTTCCAGGAAACGGCGAATGGCCGCACCCACGGCGTCGATGCCGGGCTTGTTGCTGCTGCCGCTGTCGATCGAAACGATGTCCCCGAGCAGGGCGAGCATCGCCGGCTGCCGGGCCCGGATCCAGTCGATGTGCTGCATCCAGTCGATGTGCTTCGTTGCGCTTTCCGCAGGACTCACGATTTCTCTCTCACCCTCGAGGCCGGGCGTCATTGGCCTAGCGTCGGCCATGCCATGCCGGCACAGCCGAGAATATCACCCGCGCGCTCCAGCGTCCGCGCCGCCCTGAGCACGAGATCGTCACGGTAGAGTGCGGCTGCAATCTGCACCGAGCGCGGCAGGCCGGCATCGTCCAGCGCCATCGGCACGCTGATCGCCGGCTGGCGGCTCAGGTTGAAGGTGAAGGTCCAGGGCGCCCACTCCCGCCAGAGCGCCGAGACCGGATCTTTGGTGGGCATATCCGCCAGCGGCGGCGGGTTGGGCACGGTCGGGCAGAGCAGGAGTTCATATTGCCGGTGCAGCGCCGCCAGGCGGTGCGCCGTCGCGAGTCGCAACACCTCCGCATCCAGGAATTCCGAGGCGGCCACGCCATGTTCCGAGGCCGCCACTTCGATGAGCCCGGGATCGAGAGCTTTTCGTTTTGAATCAGGAATAGATGCGACCAGTCGCGCCAGCGCGGTGCTCCAGATTCGCCCGAAGATGGCGTGCGTGTCCGGCAGGTGCGGATCGACCTCCTCGACCGTCGCACCCGCCACGCGGAACCGTTGCGCCGCCTCCTCCAACGCTTCCTTCCCCGCCGGATCGAGCCCGGCCGCGAAGCCGTGATTCTTCAGCACCGCCACGCTGAGGCCGGCCACACCCGCCTCGATCCCTTGGCGCCAGTCGCGCGGATCATCCGGCAATGCGTAAGGGTCGCGATCGTCGAAGCGGGCGATCGCCGAGAGCATCAGCGCCGCGTCGCGCACCGTCCGCGTCATCGGGCCGGCGACCGAAACCGTTGCGAAGGCTCCGGCCGGCCATTGCGGCACGCGCCCGAAACTCGGCTTGAGGCCGACGGCTCCCGACCAGGCGGCAGGAATGCGGATCGACCCGCCGCCGTCGGTCCCGAGATGAAGCGGGCCAAAGCCGGCAGCAGAGGCCGCCCCCGCACCGGCCGAAGAGCCGCCAGGCGTGCGCCCTGGATTCCAGGGATTGCGGGTGATGCCGGTGAGCGGGCAATCCCCCGGCGACTTCCAGCCGAACTCCGTGGTCGTCGTCTTGCCGAGAATGACCGCGCCCGCGGCCTTGAGGCCGAGCACGGAAGGTGCGTCCTCGGCCACCGGTTGGTCGCTGGTGAGGAGGCTGCCGCGCCGCGTCGGGAAGCCGGCCAGATCGACGAGGTCCTTGACCGTGCAGGGCACCCCGTCGAGCAGCCCGAGCGGCCGGCCCGCGCGCCAACGCCTGGCACTTTCCTCGGCCGCCGCCTCGGCATTCGGGTTCAGCACGACGAAGGCGTTGAGCGCGGGGTTGTAGTGGGCGATCCGCTCGGTGATCGCCGCCAGCGCCTCGACCGGGTTCAGGCGCTGCCGCGCGTACTGTTCCAGAAGTTCCTCCGCACTCATCAAAGCGGGATCGCGCATGGGCTCCTCTTCCGCGCTCGGGTGAAGAAGGGCAGCATGGGCATGCGGGCGTGATGAGGAAACCCCCGGAATGGATCAGAGCGGCAACCGCCCGGAGAACGAACCCTGGCAATGGCCGGAAGAGAAATGGCGGGCGATCGTGGGGCACGCGCGCGCCGGGCGCAGCCTGAAGCCGCGAACCTGGCCGGGTGGCGCACGGGCAGCCGTGGCACTTTCCTTCGATGCCGACCACGAAACGATTCCGCTGCGCGACGCCGATCAAAGCCCGATGCGCATCAGCCAGGGCCAGTACGGTTCACGCCAGGCCATTCCGCGTATCCGCCGGTTCCTCGAACGCGAGCAGATTCCTGCGACCTTCTTCTACCCGGCGGTATCGGCGCTGCTCTATCCGGACGAGGTAGAGGCACTTGCGGCCGACGGCCATGAGATCGGCATCCACTCCTGGATCCATGAACTCAACACGACGCTGCCGCCGGAGGCAGAACGGGATCTGACGCGCCGCGCAGCCGACGTGCTGGCCAGGCTGGCCGGCAAGCCGCCGGTCGGCATGCGCACCGCAAGCTGGGATTTTTCCCCGGACACGCTCGCCATTGTCCGCGAGATCGGGCTCCTCTACGATTCCAGCCTGATGGCCGACGATGATCCATACGAACTCACGGATGGCGGCGAGCCGACCGGCATCGTCGAGTTGCCGCCGGAGTGGATCCGTGACGACGCGGTCTATTTCAATATGCTGCGTTTCAGCCCGCTCCGCCCCTACACGCCGCCCTCGGCGGTCGAAGAAATCTTCCGCGCCGAATTCGATGGCGCCTGGGACGAGCGCGGTCTCTGCATCCTCACCATGCACCCGCACATCATCGGCCATCGCTCACGCCTGCCGCTCCTGGCGCGGCTTGTTACGCACATGAAGGCAAAGGGCGGTTGCTGGTTCGCGACCCACGAGCAGGTCGCGCGCTGGTGCAAGGAGCAGGGCTGATACCCGATCGCACGATCGCGTTGTCACTGCTGCGCGAGTGCCGCCGACCAGGGTGACATCACGTCGCTGATCCCGACGCGCGTGCCATCGGCGCGGCTTTCGATCAGGTTCGGACAGGCGAAATTGACGGGCAGAACACCGTGTTCGGCGAGCTCCACGGGGCCCTCTTTCGCCAGGGCGTCCCGGATCTCCGGCGCCAGGCGGCGGTCGGCGGTGATCTCGTCTGGCCCGGAGACATCGATGCGCGGATGATGCGCCGCAGCCTCTGCGTCCATTCCGAAATCCGCGATGAAGCAGAACATCTGCACCATCGCGGCGAGGATGCGCCGGCCGCCCGAAGCGCCTCCGGCAAGCCATGGCCGCGAATCCTCGCGGATGATGCTCGGGCACATGTTGCAAAGCGGCCGCTTGCCCGGTGCCATCGAGTTCGGCTGGCCCGGCCGCGGGTCGAACCACATCACGCCGTTGTTCATCAGCACGCCGGAGGTCGGCAGCACCACGCGGCTTCCCATGGAGGAAAGAAGCGTGCTGGTAACGGCCGCCATGCCGCCCTCGGCATCGCACACCGTCAGATGCGTGGTGCAACTCTCGGCCGCTTTCGGCTCTGCATCACCGATTCCAGCCAGGCGCTCTGCATAAGCCGCCTGCAGCGACCGGGCGAGAAGCGCGTACCACTGGGCATCCGGCGTCTTCGGTGCCGGCCTCGCGTGCAGGAGTTCGAGCACGCGCGCGAAGGTCGGCGAGGCATTGAGGCCGCCCGGCAATTGCAGCGTCCGGCCGCCTCCCCAGGCCACTTCCATCGCCGGACGCAGGCGCGGCGCGCAGGAGCGCAAATCCTCCGCATCGACGAGGCCGCCGATGGCCTTGATATCCGCAACGATGCCGGCGGCGACTTCGCCCTCGTAGAAGTCACGAAGCCCCGCGTGGCGGAGGCGATCGAGTGTCTGCGGCAGATTGCCGAGCGCAAGGAAGCCGGGCGTTCCCTGATAGGGTGGGACCGGCGGCAGGCCCTGGGGCAGGTAGAGGCGCGCGCTTTCGGAATAAAGCCTGAGCGTGGCTGCGGAATTGGCGATCTTGAGCGTCGTCAGCCAGTCCGCGGGCAGGCCGCGCTTTGCCAGCGCAACGGATGGCGCCATCACGTCGGCCAGTGGCAGCCTTCCCCAGCGCTCATGCAGCGCCGCATAGCCGGCGACCGCAGAGGGAATGACGAACGAAAGCGGCCCGTGGATGTTGGCGTCGTTCTCGACCTCGGGCCAGGCAAAGAGATCCTGCTTCATCCGCCCGGTCAGGTGGAAGCGGCCCGGCTCCAGGGCGCGCGGCGCGACGGGGCCGAAATCCACCACCTCCGCGCGAGCGCTGCCGGCCGTGTGAATGAGCGCAAAGCCGGTGCCGCCGAGGCCCGAGTTCCACGGTTCGATCGCGGCGAGCGCAAAGGCGGTTGCCACCGCTGCGTCGGCTGCATTGCCCCCCGCGTCCAGCACGGCAACGCCCGCTTCTGCCGCCGCTCGTGCCTGGGCGGCAACGACGCCGCGACGCCCTCGTGCGGCGGGCTTGGCGATCACCCAGTGCTGGGTGAGGTGCGGCGATGCCCTCTCTTCCATGATGGCTCCGTTGGCCCGGATCGCCGATGCTCGGCCGATCCCCCGGCGCTGGCAAGCAGAGCCCTGGCGCTCAGGAGTCCGAACGGCGCGCGGCGATCAGGAACTCGCGGTTTCCGGCCGGGCCGGTGATCGGGCTTTCGGTCATGCCGAGCACGCGCCAGCCGGGAAGTGCGGCCCACCATTCTGCAATCCGCTCGCACACCCGCTCATGCGCCGCCGGATCGCGCACCACGCCGCCCCGCCCGACAGCGCTGGGCCCGACCTCGAACTGCGGCTTGATGAGCGCGATCGCCCATGCGTCCTCCGCGGCCAGCGCAAGCGGCGCGGGAAGCAGGTTCATGAGCCCGATGAAGCTCGTATCGCAGGTGACCGCCCCGACCGATTCGGAAATCTCCTCCTTCGAGAGGTAGCGCGCATTGATCCGTTCGTGGAGGACGACGCGCGGATCGTTGCGCAGCTTCCATGCAAGCTGTCCGTGCCCGACATCGACTGCGTGGACGCGCGCCGCCCCGTGCGCAAGCAGCACATCGACGAAGCCGCCGGTGGAGGCGCCGATGTCGAGGCAGATTCGTCCGCCGGGAGAGAGCCCGAAATGCGAGATGGCATGCGCGAGCTTGACACCGCCGCGCGACACCCAGGGATGATCCCGCCCGCGCACCGAAATGGTTGCCCCGGAAGCCAGGGTCTGGCCCGGCTTTTCCACGCGCCGTTCGCCGCAATAGACAAGTCCCGCCAGGATCAGCGCCTGGGCACGGGCGCGGCTTTCGGCCAGGCCGCGTTCCACGAGAAGAAGGTCGGCGCGCGCCTTTGCCACCACAACCGTCAGGCGCGGCGCGCCACCACGTAACGGGCGAGCGCGCGTAAGAGATCGGCCCGTTCGGCGAACGGCTCGAGGTGGGCTGCCGCCTGCGCGGCCAGGAGCTGCGCCTGCTCCCGGGCTCGCACCGGCCCCAGCAGCGCGACCAGCGTCGCCTTGCCGGCGGCAGCGTCCTTGCCGGCGGTCTTGCCCATCTCTGCCGTGCTCGATTCGGCATCGAGAAGATCATCGGCAATCTGGAAAGCGGCCCCGAGTTCGCGCCCGTAGCGGAACAGGGCCTGGCGCCGCGGCAGCGGCGCGCGGCCGAGAATGGCCCCCGCTTCGGCGCTGAACTCGATCAGCCGTCCGGTCTTCATCGACTGCAGGCGCGTCACTTCCGGCGCCGTCAGTTCCTTGCCTTCCGCCAGCATATCGATCATCTGCCCGCCCACCATGCCGCGGGGCCCGACCGCCGCGGCAAAGGCCTGCACCAGCTCGGCCCTTGCCTGCGGGTCCGCATGGGTATCGGGCTCGGCGAGCACCTCGAAGGCGCGCGCCTGCAGGGCATCGCCGGCCAGGATCGCCGTTGCCTCATCGAACGCCCTGTGCGTGCTCGGCCTGCCGCGGCGAAGATCGTCGTTGTCCATGGACGGCAGATCGTCATGCACGAGAGAATAGGCATGCAGCATTTCCACTGCCGCGGCGACCCGCGCCGCGCAGGTGGGGCTGACCGCGAACAGAGCGGCGCTCTGCATCACCAGGAAGGCACGCAACCGCTTGCCGCCGCCGAGTGCTGCGTAACGCATCGCCTCGTCCAGCCGCGCCTCCGGTCCGTCCGACCCCGGCAACAGCACATCGAGCGCCGCCTCGACCGCTGTGGCGGCGTCTTCGCGCGCCTGCTCGAGCGCCGAATCCGCAACCGCGACGACGGTCGCCATCACTCGCTTTCCCGCAACCCGAGTGTGCCGTCCGCGCGCTCGACGATGGCTGCAACGCGCGCTTCCGCCTCCGCGAGCTTCGCCTCGCAATGCCGGCGCAGCAGGCTTCCCCGCTCATAGGCGCCGATCGCCTCCTCGAGCTTGAGCTGCCCGCCTTCCAGGCCCTTGACGATCCGCTCCAGCTCGGCCAGCGCCTCTTCGAACGAAAGCCCGGCAATGTCGGTGGGCTCTTTCGCGTCCGGCATCGCATTCTCCTGTCGTGGCCTCCCGCCAGCGGGGAGATCTCGGATTGCAGTCAATCCGCGCCTATCAGCCCGCGCACATGGGCCGCGGCACTCGCAGCCAGCGCCGCAAGGTCATAGCCGCCTTCCAGTACTGAAACGATCCGTCCCTCTGCCGAGGCGCCTGCGAAGCGAACCAGCTCCGCGGTGAGCCATGCGAAGTCTGCCTCCTGCAGGCAGAGCTCGGCGAGAGGATCCGCCTCGTGGGCATCGAAGCCGGCGGAAACCAGCAGGAATTCGGGTGCGAACCGCGCAAGGGCCGGCAGGATCACACTCTCCCACGCTTGCCGGAAGGCCCGCCCGGAGCTGCCGGGCGGAAGCGGCACGTTCACCACGTTGCCGGCAACACCGCGTTCCGCGGCCGATCCGGTGCCTGGATAACAGGGGCTTTGATGGCTCGAGCCGTAGAAGAGACCGGCATCGCCGAAGCAGACGGCTTGCGTCCCGTTGCCATGATGAACGTCGAAATCGACGATGGCAATTCGTTGCAGGCCCCAGCGCGCGCGTGCATGGAGCGCGGCGACGGCAACATTGCTGAACAGGCAGAACCCCATCGGCCGCGCCGGCTCGGCGTGATGGCCGGGCGGGCGGACGGCAACGAAACTAGCCTGCGCCCGGCCCTCCATCACGGCATCGACGCCGGCGATCGCACCTCCGGCCGCCCGCAACGCCGCCTCGATGCTGCCGGCGCTCATCACCGTGTCGGGGTCGAGAGCATGGTATTCGCCGGCTTTCGGCCTGACGGCGAGAATCTCATCGATATAAAAGTCGGGGTGGACGCCTCTCAGCGCCTCGCGACCGGCTCGTGGTGCGCTTTCACGCACGAGCGGGCTGAACTCTTCGGCAGCCAGCGCCGAGAGAACCGCCCGCAGGCGATCGGGACATTCCGGATGGAGTGGCCCGGGATCATGGCCGAGGCATGCCTCGTGCGTGATCAGCGCGACCGTCATGGGCCATCCGCCGGCTGGTCGGCGGGTTTCCCCTCGGGCGGCGGATCGGCGCGGCGGCGGATCAGGAAGCTCAGCACGCCGGCATCATCGCTCCAGGCCAACAGCGCATGTCCGCTCTCGCGGCAGAATGCCTGGAAGTCGGCGATCGCCGCCCGGTCGGTTGCCAGCACCCGAAGGCGCGCTCCGGGGGGCATCTGGCGGAGCGCCCGATTCGCCCGGAGAACCGGCAGCGGGCAGCGAAGACCCTTGAGATCGAGCAGTGTTTCGGACATGGCGCGCCATCCTGCGGCGGCTCGGCATGCTTGAGCAAGCGAGGTTTAGCCCGCAGAATGAGCAGCATGGGGACGTATCGCATCGGGGTCGATCTCGGCGGCACCAAGATCGAGATCGCCGCTCTCGACCGTGACGGCGGCATGCCGATCCGCCACCGGATCCCGACGCCCCCGGGCTACGATGCCACGCTTGCCGGCATCGCCTCGCTGGTGCGGGAGGTGGAAGCCCAGATCGGCACCGGTGCAAGCGTGGGCATCGGGATTCCGGGGGTCATCAGCCCGGCAACCGGACTCGTCAAAAACGCCAACTCGATCGCGCTGAACGGCCACACGTTCGATCGGGATATCAGTGCCATGCTCGGGCGCGAGGTCCGGGTTGCCAACGACGCCAACTGTTTTGCGCTCAGCGAATCCGTGGACGGTGCCGGGAAAGGCGCGCATGTCGTCTTCGGCGTCATCATCGGCACCGGCTGCGGCGGGGGCATCGTGATCGACGGCAAGGTGCTGGACGGCCGCAACCGCATTGCCGGCGAATGGGGACATACCCCGTTGCCCTGGCCGGCACCGGAAGAGGTTCCCGGGCCGCTCTGCTGGTGCGGGCTCCACGGCTGTCTCGAGACGATGCTGTCCGGCCCTGGCCTGGCGGCCGATTGCGACGGCCCGGGAGCGCGCGATGCCTCGGGCCTGCCAGTCCGCGCCGCCGCCGGTGACGCCCGCGCGGCGGCCGCACTGGCCCGGCATACGGATCGGATGGCACGTGGCCTCGCGGTCATTGTCAACATCGTCGATCCCGACGTGATCGTGCTCGGCGGCGGGCTCTCCAACATGGCCCACCTGACCACCGATGTGCCCGAACGCATCCGCCGTTATATCTTCACGGACATCCCGAACACGCCGATCGTGCGCAATGCGCACGGTGACGCCTCCGGCGTGCGCGGAGCGGCCTGGCTGTGGCCGCCATGACGGCGGCCCCCCTCCCCAGCCTCTGCCGGGACTGCCTTGCTGCGCCTCGATCTTCTCGCAGAGAGGCCGGCCTTCCTTACGCCTGTCCTGGCTGCGGCGGCCTGCGCATCGTCCGGCACCGGGAGCTGTTCCGCCTCGCCATCGCCCACATCGACTGCGATGCCTTCTTCGCCAGCATCGAAAAGCGAGACCGGCCCGAGCTTGCCGAGCAGCCGGTGATCGTCGGCGGCGGGGCGCGCGGCGTGGTCGCCGCGGCCTGCTATGTCGCGCGCCTGTCCGGGGTGCGGAGCGCGATGCCGATGTTCCAGGCCCTCGCCCGCTGCCCCGATGCGGTGGTGATCCGGCCGGACTTCGCCAAGTATTCGGCCACGGCGCGGGCGATCCGCGCCCATATGCGGAAACTGACGCCGCTCGTGCAGCCGCTTTCGATCGACGAGGCGGCGCTCGATCTCACGGATGCCGAGGCCCGCCATGGCGCGCCTCCGGCGGTGCTGCTCGCCGGCCTTGCCAGGAAAGTGGAATCCGAACTCGGCCTCACGGTTTCGATCGGCCTGGCGCCCAACCGGTTGTTGGCCAAGCTCGCCGCCGAGCAGGACAAGCCGCGCGGCTTCGCCGTGATCGGCGCCGCCGAGGCGGCGGCTGCCCTCGCCCCCCTCCCCGTCAGGGTGCTGCCCGGAGTAGGCCCGGTGACGGAGCGCCGGCTGGCGGCGCGCGGGATCACGCGCCTGGCCGACCTTCAGAGCCTCACCCCGACCGCCGCGCGATCGCTCGGCCGGGAGGGACCGTCACTGGTGCGCCGCGCCGCCGGCGAGGACGGCCGGAAAGTGACCGCGGATCAGGAGATGCGCTCGATCAGCACCGAGCGAACCTTCGAGCATGACCTGGCAGACCCGGAGATTTTGGCCCGCTCCCTCGGCACCCTCACGGAGCGCCTGGCAGAGCGGTTGCAGGATCGGCATCTCGCCGCAGCCGGCGTGGTGCTCAAGCTGCGAACGGCTGACTTCAGCACCCGCTCGCGCCATCTGAGCCTGCCGGTTCCGACCGCGGCCCCGGAACGCCTGCTCTCGGCGGCGAGTGCCTTGCTGGCCCGCGAGGCCGACGGGAAAACGGCTTTCCGGCTGATCGGCGTCGGCGCCGAACCGCTCAAGAACGCCGCGACGATAGGTGCAGGAGTTCTGGCGGCGTTGCCGACAGAGACGCCGGCATAGGCAGATTACGTTCGGCCCGCGCCGTTCAGAAGAAATGCGGCAGTTGGTGCTGGTGGATCATGCGCACCACGGCGACGCCATAGACGAGGCCCGCCAGCACCAGCAACGCCACGAGCAGGGCCCAGTTGCGGATTCGCCTTTGCCTCGCGGCCAGCTTCCCGGCGGAAGGAGGCGGGGCGGAGCCGCCGTCTGCCATTTCCCGGATCAACCGAGCAGCCTGTCCGCGACAATCGCAGCGAAGAGCAGGAACAGGTAGTAGATCGAAAATCGGAATGCAGCCTTGGCAGGAGCATCGCGGGTGCGGCTGATCCCTCTCTCGTCCTGGGCGTCACGCAGCACCTGCACGGCGTGCCAGATGAACCCGAGGCCGAGCAGCAGCGCCGCCGCACCATAGACCCGGCCGGCGAGGCCGAGCGCCACCGGCAGCAGCGAAAGCGGCAGCAGCGCCAGCGTATAGAGCAAGATCTGCCATCTGGTCTCGCGTGCTCCCTTCACCACCGGCAGCATGGGCACGCCGGCGCGGCGATAGTCCTCGTGCGCGAACAGCGAAAGTGCCCAGAAATGCGGCGGCGTCCACAGAAAGACGATCGCGAACAAGAGGAGCGGCAACGCCGCCACCGAACCACTGACCGCAGCCCAGCCGATCACCGGCGGAAAGGCGCCGGCCGCGCCGCCGATCACGATGTTCTGCGGCGTGCGGCGTTTCAGCCAGACGGTATAGACGAAGACATAGAAAAGAATCGAGACCGCGAGCAGTGCGGCCGCCAGCACGTTGGCGGCGAGCAGCATCAGCATGACCGAGGTCATGCCGAGCACGACGCCGTACGAAAGCGCGGCCTCGGCGCTGATCCTTCCGGCCGGAATCGGCCGGCGCTGGGTGCGCCGCATCAGGGCATCGATATCGCGATCGTACCACATATTGATCGCGCCCGATGCGCCGGCTCCCATGGCGATCGCAAGCACCGCCACCAGGGCCAGGAACGGCTCGAGGTGCCCGGGCGCCACCAAAAGCCCGACCGCGCCGGTGAACACGACCAGCAGCAGAACGCGCGGCTTGAGAAGCGTGATCCAGTCGGAGAGCTCGGTGGAGACGGACGGACTCTCTGCGAGCGGTACTTCGGCCCGCGCCGCCTCACCGGTCGTTTCCGCCGCCGCAGAGGCGGTCATCGCACCGATCGCAGAGAACGCACCCTCACTTCCCTAGTGTCCTGCCCCCAACGTTTGCTGCCGCCGGCAGCAAACGAAAGGGGATCAGCAGGCCACTGAAAATAAAGAGGTGTGTGCCGACCACTAGGGTGCATCATACGGTATCAAGCGTTGGAGTCGGCACACTAGCCGACCCGCGGCAGTTCCTCGAACGTATGGAACGGCGGCGGCGAACTCACCGCCCACTCGAGCGTCGTCGCGCCCTCGCCCCAGTAATTGTCCGCCACTGCCTCGTGCGAGGTGAAGGTGCGATAGACGACGTAGAGGAAGATGATCAGCGAGGCACCGGAGATGAACGCACCGCAGGAGGCAACGAAATTCCAGCCGGCGAAGGCATCCGGATAGTCGGGATAGCGGCGCGGCATTCCGGCCAGGCCGAGGAAGTGCATCGGGAAGAAGGTGAGATTGACTCCGACGAACATCATCCAGAAATGCAGCTTGCCCCAGAACTCCGGATACTGCCGCCCGGACATCTTGCCGATCCAGTAATAGAAGCCGGCGAACAGGCCGAACACCGAGCCGAGCGAGAGCACGTAGTGGAAATGCGCCACCACATAGTAGGTGTTGTGCAGCACCTGGTCGATGCTGGCATTGGCGAGCACGACACCGGTCACGCCACCGATCACGAACAGGAAGATGAAGCCGACCGCGAACAGCATCGGCGTCTTCATCTCGATCGAACCGCCCCACATCGTGGCGATCCAGGAGAACACCTTGACCCCGGTCGGCACGGCGATGACCAGCGTCGCGGCCATGAAATAGGCGCGCGTATCGACGCTGATGCCGGAGATGAACATGTGGTGCGCCCAGACCGCGAAGGCGATCACGCCGATCGCGACCATGGCATAGACCATGCCGATATAGCCGAAGATCGGCTTGCGGCTGAAGGTCGAGATCACATGGCTCACGATCCCGAATGCCGGCAGGATCATGATATAGACTTCAGGATGGCCGAAGAACCAGAACAGGTGCTGCCACAGCACCGGGTCGCCGCCGCCGACCGGATTGAAGAACGCGGTGCCGAACAGGCGGTCGGTGATCAGCATGGTGACCGCGCCCGCCAGCACCGGGATCGAGAGCAGCAGCAGGAAGGCGGTGACGAGGATGGACCAGACGAACAGCGGCATCTTGTGCAGCGTCATGCCGGGGGCGCGCATGTTGAAGATCGTGGTGATGAAGTTGATGGCGCCCAGGAGCGAACTGATGCCGGCGAGATGCAGCGCGAATAGCGTGAAGTCCATCGGCAGCCCGGGCTGGTACGTCGCCTCGGAGAGCGGCGGATAGAGCGTCCAGCCGACGCCGGCGCCGGGTGGAACCAAAAGGCCCAGCATGATCAGGCAGAACGCGAACGGCAGCAACCAGAAGCTGATGTTGTTGAGGCGGGGGAAGGCCATGTCCGGCGCCCCGATCATCAGCGGCACGAACCAGTTGCCGAAGCCGCCGATCAGGCCCGGCATCACGGTGAAGAAGATCATCAGGAGGCCATGCGCCGTGATCACCGAATTCCAGGTCTGGCCATTGGCGATGAAGGTGTGATGGTCCGGGACGATCAACTGCCAGCGCATCAGGAGCGAGAGCGTCCCGGCGACGAACCCGCCGCACACCGAGAAGATCAGATAAAGGGTGCCGATGTCCTTGTGGTTGGTGCTGCAGAGCCAGCGCCGGAAGAAGCCGGGCGCATGCCCGTGCCCGTACCCGACATGTTCGGCATGACCCTGATAGGCGGCCGACGTAGACATCCTCTCAGTCTCCTTTGCCCGGGCTCACCACCGGGCGATGCGTTACTTCCGCAACCTTGCTGAGCGCCGCTCTTCCGGTTGCGCCGACCGAGGCAACCGCCGAAACCGGCGGCACCGTGCCGTTCTCCGCCTGCTCCTTCGCGGCAAGCTTGGCCCAGGCAAGAAACTGGGGCAGCGGAACCGCCTGCACCTCGATCGGCATTTCGTGATGGTTCAGCCCGCAAATCTGGTTGCATTCGCCATAGAACGTGCCCGGCTGGTCGATCCGGACCCAGGTCTCGATCGTCTGCCCCGGAATGGCGTAGCGCTGCATGCCGAGGCTCGGGACGAAGAAGCTGTGGATCACGTCGCCGCTGGTCTGCAGGACGCGGATATCCTTGCCGACCGGCAGCACCAACGGATGATTGACTGAAAGGAGACGGAATTGTCCGGGCTTGAGCTGGTTTGCGGGAATGATGCTGCTGATGAAGTCAAGATTTCCCTGGCCCGGATATTTGTACTCCCAGTACCATTGATGACCCGTGACATCGATGGTCATGTACGGATCGCTGGTGCGGTTCTGGAAGAACACCAGGCGGAAGGATGGAATCGCCATCCCGATCAGGATCAGTGCCGGGATCACGGTCCAGGCGATTTCGAGCGGCGGATTGTGGGTGATCCGACTCGGCACCGGATTGCGCTTCTCGTTGAAGCGCCACAACGCGTAGCCGACGAGGATCGCCACCAGTGCGACGATGAAGACGATGATCGGCGTCACTATCCAGTCATTGAGCCAAATCAGATCCCGCATCGTCGGGCTGTAGCCTGGCTGCAAATCGAGCTGCCATGGGAGTGGCCGGGCGACCACGCCGCCGGCGCCGTTTGCCCAGGCGTGCGGAGCCAGAAGAACGAGCAGGGCGAGGGCGCGGTACCAGCCTGGGAGAAAAGCAGCACAGCGGCGCAGAAGCTGCATCGGCCGATCCATCTGACGAAAATCGCGGCGGGCTCCATCGGCCTGCCTCGGTGCTTGGCCTAACGCACAGGTTCGCCGAGATCAAGTGGCGATGGACAATACGGCGGGGCCGGATTACAAAGATAATGGATCTTTCTTTTCCGGGCCCCGGCGGGGTCAGTTGTTCGCCAGTTCCACCAGTGTGAACAGGCCGCCCGGCGGTGCCGCCGTCAGCCGGGCGCGCGCCCGTTCGCCTGCCGCGAGCAGGGCTTCGATCGCGAAATCGGGATGCCAGCCGAGCGCACGGCTGGCCGGTGCCATCGCCCGCTCGATCCACCATCGGGGCCCGTGTTCCGCGGCGAAGTGATTGATGAACAGAAGCGGCCCGCCCGGCACCACCACGCGGCGCATCTCGGCAACCAGGCGGCGCGGATGCGGCACCACCGAGGCGACGAACATGGCAACCGCAATGTCGAAGGAAGCGTCACTGAAGCTCATCGCCTCGGCGTCCATCTCAGCCAGCATTTCGACGCTGCCAAGCTGCTGCCCGGCGACACGCTTTCTGGCCCGGCCGAGCATCTCCGGAGAGAGGTCGATCCCGGTCACGCGCTTGTCCGGAATGTAGAACGGCAGCGCCAGACCGGTACCGACTCCGACCTCCAGCACGCGCCGGCCGGGCAGCCGGTTGACGAGCGCAACCGTCCGCCGCCTTGCCGACGCGGAGACGGCGCCGAATACCCAGTCATACGTCTCCGCCCACCGCCGGTAGGCTGCCAGGACGGCCTCCCTGTCCAGCGCTGCGCGCGGCGTCGCACGGGGCGATCCGAGTTCGGAGCCGGAATTCAACGCATCTCTCATGGCCAACGCCCCTCACACCTCGGGCCAAATGCCAGGAGCGGATCGTGCCTGACCGGAATCGCGCCGCGATTCCCAGGGGGAGAGGCAAGCCCGTGAATCCGCTCGGTCAGACAGGTCAGACAGGAGAGTGCGTGTCCAGTCAAGCTGAACACGCTCAAGGAGCGATGCGGGCCGCGGCCTTGCCTCGGGGCGCCCCACAGCGCCCGCGCCAGCAGCGCCCGGCGGATCCGGCCCGGGCACCGGGCCGCCAGCCCAACAGAGTCTAGTCGGTCTTGGAGAGATTCACCGCGGCCGTACGGCCGTTCTGCTGCTGCTCGATCTCGAAGCCGACCTTTTGTCCTTCGCTCAAGCTCCGCATTCCGGCCTTCTGCACGGCACTGATATGTACGAACACATCCTTGCCGCCGGTGTCCGGGGCGATAAAGCCGTAACCCTTTGTGGGATTGAACCATTTGACGGTGCCCTTCGGCATCGCTCCGCAACCTTTCCGCTTTTCCTGGCCGAGGCCGCCACGCGGCAAGCCGTCTGCCTTGTGAACCCGGGTACCAACGGAGGATCAGCCGCCCGCTCCCCACTCTGCCGGTCCTTCTCGATGAGACCGGCCAGCCTCCGGCCCGGACGATACGCCGCAGCACCGGCCACCGCAACGGATGGTTGGCACCCCCTCTCAGGCGGCGTCCTCGCGGCGGTCGCGGACACGAACATAGGCAAGCTGGGCATGCGCCGTGCAGTATGGCTTCCCGGGCGCCGCTACCGCATCGCAAAAACGAAAGCCCGCCGTGCCGGGCTCGCCGAGCGGCCAGCAGCAGGCCATTTCGCGCCCCCGTACCGGCCGTTCCGGCGCCAGCTGCCGCACCACCGCGGCGGACACACCGGCATCGACGCCGGCTCCCTGATCGAGCGGCAGTTTGGGCGGAGGGGCCATTCTCGGTGCCGGCGGCTCCGGGCCTTGATCCATCCGGATCGCCGCCAGCGGCGGCAGCGTCGGCCCGCGCGAGACCGGCCGCGGACGATATGCCGGCGCTCCAGGCTCGCGGCGGATCGGGGAGGGGCGCGGCGGAAGGTTGAGGCGATGCGCCTTGCCGACCACTGCGTTTTTCGACATCCCGATCACGCGGCCGATTTCGGCGGTCGATCGGCCCTCCTCCCAAAGCCCCCGCAAATGGATGATCAGCTCCTCGGTCCACTCCATCTCGTGGTCTCCAGCCCAGTTCGGCCACAACATAGAGTATCCCTTCTAGGCGAGTGGCTCAACGACGCAATGCCTGGATGACGCGGAAAGCTGTGGAAAACCGCCGGCCGCCAACCGGCCTCTCGGTTGACGCCGCCCCCGCCCGGCCGGAAGCTGACCCGCCGGCAATGGGGTCTGCTAGTCGATGGCGCGCCTGCCCGATACGCGGGTGAACTTACTGATCGCGACGGGACATTTCCTGTCCCACTTTTACCTGCTCTGCCTGCCGCCCCTCTTCATTGCATGGCAGCAGAGTTTCCACGTGAGCTATGCCGCGCTCGGGCTGGCGGTGGCGCTGCTCTCGGCCGCCACGGCGGTGCTGCAGACCCCGGTCGGCTTCCTGGTCGACCGCCATGGAGCACGCCGCTTCCTGATCGGCGGCGCGGCGCTGATGGCGCTCTCCATCGCGGCCATGTCGGCCGCTACCGAGTATTGGCAGATTCTCGCTTTGGCCGTTCTCTCCGGCATCGGCAATGCGGTCATCCACCCCTGCGACTATGCGATCCTCAGCGCCTCGGTGAGCGGTCATCGCATCGGCCGCGCCTTCTCCTTGCATACCTTTGCCGGCAATGTCGGTTTCGCTGCCGGCCCGCCGGTCACCATCGGGCTCACCCTCCTGCTCGGCTGGCGCGGGGCGCTGGCGGTGGTCGGGTTGGCGGGCCTGCCGCTCGTCGCCTCGATCCTCTGGCAGAGCAAGATCCTGCTCGACCGGCCGCAGGAAGCGCCGGCCGGGATCCCGCCCAAGCTCTCCGGCCGGGCGCTGCTGTTGACGCACGCGATGCTGCTGTTCCTGCTCTTCTACGCGATGACCTCGATGGCAAGCACGGGGGTCCAGGCGTGGCTGATCACGGTCCTGCACCAGGCCCGCAGGATGGACGTCGCACTCGCCTCCTCGGTGCTCACCACCTACCTCGTCGGAGTGAGCGGAGGCGTCTTGGTCGGCGGGTGGATATCGGACCGGACCGCGCACCATTTCCGCCTCGTGGCCGTGCTGACCGTTCCGGCCTCGTTGCTGTTCTTTGCCGTGGCATCGCTGCCGCTGCCGGCTGCGCTTGACTTTCTTTGCATGTTTGCCGCCGGGATGCTGTTCGGCACCAGCCGCACCCCGCGAGACATGATGGTGAAGGCGGCGTCTCCTCCCGGGCAGGTCGGTACCGTGTTCGGCTTCGTCTCCGCCGGCCTGCCGCTCGGTTCCGCCTTGACCCCGGTGCCGTTCGGCTTCCTGATCGGTGCCGGATATCCCGCCATGGTGCTCCTGCTGATCGCGGCGGTCATGGCGGCGAGCCTGCTGGTCGCGGCGGCGGCACGCGGAGGGCGGCGTTTGCGGCCGGTTGCGTTGCCGGCGGAATGACCGGGTAGAGAGCGGGCGGGCCGGGTGGCGCGCGGCCAACTCTGTCGGCAGATTCGATGCGCGTCTTCCGATCCTGGAGCCGATCGCGCTCGCCAAACGTCGGGGCCGGACCACCCGCTTTTGGTTTTTGGGAGCTTTGTGCCCGGTCAGTGGACTTGCGAGGGCGAGGTGATACCGATAGCCTTGAGCGGCTGTGTCTGATCGGCGGCAGGGCAAGGATGCGGTGCGGTTGGAGCAGCCAGCGAACCGATTTCAGCAGAGTCGCCTATCACGTGCCGGTTGAGATTCTGTAAGGTGTCGGGGGCGCCATGACGTGGACCAACCGGGTCGTGTGGGAGGAGGGGATGTTCCTGCGCGCCCAGCATTTTCAGCAGCAGGACCGATGGCTCGAAGCTTTTTTGCGCGAGCGGGTAGCCGGCCTCAGGGCACACCCGTGGGGGCTCGCGGAAGTGTCGATCGACCGCGATCTTCTCGCCACCGGGCGGTTCGCCCTGTCGGCGGCAGCCGGCGTTTTCGATGACGGAACGCCCTTCCAGTTGCCCGGCGAGACCGACCATCCCCCGCCGCTCGAACTGGCGGAGGGAACACGCAATGCACTGGTTTTTCTGGCCGTGCCGCTGCGCCAGCCGGGAGCCATCGAAATCCGCGGGCCGGACGCGCTGTCGGCCCGTTACGAGGCCAAGGAGTTCGAGGCCTACGATACCCACTCCGCCTCGCCCCAACCGGCGGGCCTCAGGGTGGCGCGGCTCGGCCTGCGCTACCTGCTCGAGACCGACGAGCGGTCCGGCTATAGCTGCATCGGGCTGGCACGGGTGCTCGAGGTCGCGGCCGACCGCAAGGTGAGCCTCGATGAACGCTGGATCCCGCCGGCACTCGCCTGCTCGGCCGCGGCACCCCTCTCCGGCTTCATCACCGAGCTTGCCGGCATGCTGAACCAGCGTGGCGAGGCGCTGGCCGGGCGGCTGACCCAGCCAGGGGCGCGCGGCGTGGCAGAGGTGGCCGACTTCCTGCTCTTACAGTCGGTCAATCGCTGGCAGAAGCTGCTCTCGCACTGGGCGGATTCGGGCCACGTCCATCCCGAGGAGCTGTATGCGACGCTGGTGCAGATGGCAGGCGAATTCGCGACCTTCACCGAGTCCGGCCGGCGGCCCAACACCTATCCCGCCTACCGTCACGAGGACTTGCAGCGGAGCTTTGCCCCGGTGATCGCGGATCTCCGCCGCTCGCTTTCGGCGGTGATCGAGCAGACCGCGGTGGCCATCCCGTTGCAGGAACGCCGCCACGGCGTCAGGGTCGGCCCGATCGTCGATCGCAACATCCTGCGCGCGGCGAGCTTCGTGCTGGCCGTGCAGTCCGACATGCCGACCGAAACCTTGCGCCGGCTGTTCCCCGCCCAGGTCAAGATCGGTGCGGTCGAGCAAATCCGCGAGCTGGTCAATGTGGCGATGCCGGGGATCGCGATCCGGCCGCTGCCCGTGGCGCCGCGGCAGATCCCCTTTTATGCCGGCGCCAGCTATTTCGAGCTCGATCGGAACTCGCCGCACTGGCAGCAGATGCAGAGCTCGGGTGGATTTGCGATCCACGTGTCGGGCGATTTCCCAAATCTCAGGGTCGAGCTTTGGGCAATTCGCGGCTGAGGGAGGAGATCCCACGGTGAGCGACAATCCCTTTTCGGAGCCTGACGACTCCGACCGCACAGTCATCCGGCCGGTACCCGGCGGCAAACCCCCGCCTGCCGGGCCGGCGGGCCCGGCGCCGCCGCAGGCAACACCGGCGCCGCAGCCGGCGGCCTCGGGGCCGGAGAGGGTTGTGGTCGGTGGCTCGGCCCTGCTGGCGGCGGCGGCTCCCCTGCTCCAGCTCCTGAGCCGGCTCAGGAACACACT
>JASHOF010000185.1 GCA_030041255.1 Acetobacteraceae bacterium | reverse complement strand
GGTCGGCGGCGTGATCGGTGCCGGCATTCTCGCCGCCGCCGAGGAGTTCGGCGCCGACCTTCTCACCATGGGCGCCTATTCCCACTCACGGCTCCGCCAGCTCATCCTGGGCGGCGTCACCCGGCATGTGCTCGAGCACGCTCGCCTGCCGATCCTGATGAGCCGCTGACGGACAACCTCCGCAAGCGCGATCCGCTCTAAAACCGTCCGAGCACGAGCGCCAGGGCGATCGCCAGCCCGACCTCGCGGTTGGCCTTGAAAAGAGCGAGGCAGCGCGCCGGATCGTCGATCTCGAGTGCGATCACCTGGCGCGCCAGCAACAGAGCGGGCAGCACCAGCGCGGCCAGGTAGCAAACCGCGAGGCCGGCCAGCGGGCCTGCGATCGCGAGCAGAATCATCGTCGCCGCGTAGCAGCCGGCGAGAAACGGCCGGCTGTCGCTTCCGAACAGCCGGGCCGTCGATTTCACCCCGATCAGGGCGTCGTCTTCCCGGTCCTGATGCGCGTAGATCGTGTCGTAGCCCAGGATCCAGAAAACGGAGGCGGCATAGAACGCGACCGCCGCGCCATCCAGCCGGCCCGCCGCCGCGGCATAGCCCATCGGCGCGCCCCAGCCGAAGGTGAAGCCGAGCACGATCTGCGGCCACCACGTCACCCGCTTGGCCAGCGGATAGAGCGCCACCAGCAACAGCGAAGCCACCCCGAGCAGTCGCGCCAGCGGACCGAGCGCGAGCAGGATGGCAAGCCCGATCGCCAACAGGACGAACAGGAATGCCGCCGCCTCCGGCATCGAAATCGTGCCGGCCGCGAGCGGACGGCCGGCGGTGCGGGTGACCCGCCGATCCAGATCGCGATCCCACATATCATTGACGACGCAGCCTGCCGCCCGCATCACCACGCTGCCCACCGCAAACAGGACGATCAGGCGGACCGACCGGAGCCACGGCGGCGCCCCTGCCAGCAGGATTCCCCCGAGTGCGGGCAGGAACAGGAGCCAGGCGCCGATCGGCCGATCCAGTCGCGCCAGCAGCGCATATGGCTGCCACGCCGCCGGCAGGCGGAAAATCCAGCCCTGTGCCGCGATATCCGTATGCCCCGCCATCGCTGCTAGTGTCCTGCCCCCGACGTTTGCTGCCGGCGGCAGCAACCGAAAGGGGATGAGAGGCCACTGAAAATAAAGAGGTGTGTGCCGACCGCTAGAGTGCATCCTACGGTATCAAGCGTTGGAGTCGGCACACTAGTACCCGGAATCACGCTTGGGTGGCACAGGCCCCCTCACCCCGCGCTGCGCGCGACCCTCTCCCAGAGGGAGAGGGCAAGATACTAGTCTCTCCGCCGCCATGCCCGGGTCAATCCGTCTCTTCGTTACAGGCCCGCTCGCAGCGGGCAGAGAAGCGCTCCTCGATCGGCAGGAGGCGCATTACCTGCTGCACGTGATGCGCCAGCGAATCGGTGCCGCGATCGTGCTGTTCAATGGCCGCGACGGCGCATGGCAGGCACGGATCACCGCGCTCAGCCCCCGCGGCGGCGGTGCCCTGCCGGTCGAGCAGCTTTGCGGGCAGAAACCGGAGCCGGGCCCGTGGCTCGCCTTCGCGCATCTCAAGCGCCCGGCATCCGAGCTTGTCGTGCAGAAGGCAACCGAACTCGGCGTGGAGCGGCTGCTGCCAGTCCGCACCGAGCGTTCCCTCGCCGCGGCAGCGAATGTCGCCCGTCTCGCCGCGATCGCAAAGGAGGCCGCCGAGCAGAGTGAGAGGCTGACCTGCCCGGAGATCGCACCCGCCGTTCATCTGCCCGATCTCATCGCGGCGTGGCCCGTCGAGCGCAGGCTTTTCGCCGCCATCGAACGCCGCCCCTTGCCGTTCCCGAAAGGCGGTTCGCCGTGCGGCCTCCTCGTCGGTCCGGAGGGCGGCTTTACCGAGGGGGAGCTTGACCTCCTGGCGCGGACCCCGTTTGTTCGGCCGGTCTCACTCGGACCGCGCATCCTGCGCGCGGAAACCGCTGCCATCGCCGGCCTCGCGCTCATTGCAGCGCCGGCCGGCGGCCTGACCTGAACGCAACCCCGCTCGGGAAAAATATGTCCAATCCTGGAGCAGACAATGCCACGCCCATCACCTCGGCCGCCGAACTGGCAGCCTACATCGCTGCCGGCTGCAAGGCGCGCCAGCAGTTCCGGATCGGCACCGAGCACGAAAAATTCGGTTTCCGCCTGAGCGATTGTGCGCCACCACCCTATGCCCCGGACGGCATCCGCGCGCTCCTCGAGGCGCTTGCGGCCGGGGGCGGGGAGCCGATCCTCGACCGCGGCCAGCCGATCGGGCTCGCGCGCGGCGAGCTTGCGATTTCGCTCGAGCCGGGCGGGCAGGTCGAGCTTTCCGGCGCGCCGCTGGCGACGCTGCACGAAACGAAGAGGGAGCTCGAACAGCATTTCGCCGAGGTGAGCACCATCGCCGAGCGGCTCGGCCTCGGTTGCGCGCCGCTCGGGTTTCATCCGCTGGCAAGCCGCGAGGCGATGCCCTGGATGCCGAAGAGCCGCTACGCCATCATGCGCGCGTACATGCCGAAGGTCGGGCGGCGCGGCCTCGACATGATGCTCCGCACCTGCACGGTGCAGGCCAACCTCGATTTCGAGTCGGAAGCGGACATGGTGCAGAAGTTCCGGGTTGCCCTCTGTCTTCAACCACTCGCGACGGCACTCTTCGCCAATTCACCTTTTTGTGAAGGACGGCCGAACGGCCTCCTGTCAACCCGCGCCGAGGTCTGGCGCGACACCGATCCCGATCGCACCGGGATCCCGGCGGTCGTCTTCGAACCCGGCTTCGGATTCGCGCGCTATGTCGAATGGGTGCTCGACGTGCCGATGTACTTCATCCGTCGCCACGGCTCCTATCGCGATCTCGCCGGGCGGAGCTTCCGCGATTTCCTGGCCGGGCGGGTTCCCGAAGCGGCGGGGGAAACGCCGACGATCGGGGATTTCGCGGATCACGTGACGACGATCTTCACCGATGTGCGATTGAAACGATATCTCGAAATGCGCGGCGCGGATGCCGGCGGCATCAGCTTGATGCTCGCGCAATCTGCAATCTGGGCCGGGCTTTTCTACGACGACGCCGCGCTCGCAGCGGCCGCCTCACTGATCGCCTGCCATCCCTGGCAGGAGTTCGCGGCCCTTCGCGACCAGGTGCCGAGGACGGCGCTGGCGACGCGCTTCGGGCGCGGCACGCTCCGCGACCTGGCGCGGGACGTTCTCGCCATCGCTGCCGACGGGCTCGCCGCGCGCCGCCAGCTCAATCCTGCCGGGGAGGATGAACGGATCTATCTCGCGCCGCTGGAGGCGATGGCCGCAGGCGGGCCGACCGAGGCGGAGCGCTGGCTCGGCCGCTTCCATTCGACGTGGAAAGGAGATGTCCGGCCTATCTTTCGGGAAGCGAAAGTCTGATAACGAAGCACACGCATACGTAGCAGGACGTCTTGCGGATGCAACCAAAATAAGGCTGAATGCTGGCATGGAAGTTGCGAGCCTCCCGCGCCACGACTTGTCGGCACGCCCCGTCAGCGCGCCGCGTCCCGCGGTACTCCGGTTACGACTGATCGGAACCATGGAAGCCTCGGCGCCCGGCGGAGCTTCCGTCCTGCCGCCCGGCCGCAAGACCAGGGGACTGCTCGCGGTGGTGGCGCTCTCGGCGCCGCGTCCGGTCTCGCGAGCCAGGCTGGCCGATCTGCTGTGGGGCCGCCGTCCGGAGCTGCAGGCACGGGCGTCCCTCCGCCAGGAAATTCATCGCCTGAGCGAGGCGCTGGAGCCGCTCGGCATCGAAGTGCTGCACGTCACCCGCGATCATCTCGCGCTCTGGCCGGGTCTGGTCTGGACCGACGTCGGCGAACTGCGTGAGGCCAGCGCCGGCGATCCGGCGGTGCTGGCCCTGATGAACGGGACATTGCTCGATGGTCTGGACGGGGTCGACTCCGCCTTCGACGCCTGGTTGCGCACCGAGCGCGAACGGCTGGGCGATCACGTCCGCGGCCTGGCCGAACTCCGTCTCGGCGCCCAGGTTGAAGCACAGGCCGTCATCGCGGCGGCTCGCCAGTTGCTGGCGATCGAGCGGGCGCACGAAGGCGCCTGGCGTGCCCTGATGCGCGCCCATGCCGCGCGCGGCGAACGCGGCATGGCCATCGAGGCCTACGAACGCTGCCGGGCCGCGCTCGCCGCCGTCCGCGATGCAACCCCGTCGGCCGAGACCGAAGCGCTGCTGGCCGAACTTCGCCGCTCCACCGGGCAAGCCGGATACGCGGTCGAGGCGGCCGTATCTTCGGTGGGCGCGGCAGGGCCACGGATCGCGGTGCTGCCGCTGCAGCCGATCGGCAGCGCCGATGCCGAACTCGGGATCGCGATCGCCGAGGAGATCACGGGCGCGCTGGCGCGCGTCAATGGTCTCTGCCTGCTTGCCCCGCCGCCGCCCACCGCCGAACCCAACCTGCCGCGCGAGAACCACTCGGCCCGCCGTCGCCTCGGCACCGACCTTTTGATCGAGGGCACTCTGCAACGCCGTGGCCGGCACCTGCGGGTCTTGCTGCGTCTCCTCGATCTGCGTGCCGGCGACCACGTGGTGTGGACTCGCCGCTTCGACGATCAGGCGGACGATCCGCTCGCCCTGCAGGACGAGATCGCCGCCGGCACTGCCGCCGAGCTCGACAGCTTCATCACACTGATCGAGGCACGCCGCCTCGTCCAACGCGACTCGTCGGAGCAGCCTGCGTCCGAACTGCTGCTCCACGCCGTCCCGACGATGCTGCGCCTGGAACGCAACTCCTTCCTGGAGGCAGGCCGGCTTCTGCAAGCGGCGCGGGAGCGCGAGCCCGCCAATGCTGCGGCGCACGCCTGGTATGCGTTGTGGCACACGTTCCTGGTTGTGCAAGGCTGGGCGACGGATCCGCTTGCGGCGGCGGCCCGGGCCGGCGGGCTGGCAGAACGCGCGGTCCGGCTCGACCCCAGCGATGCCCGGGTTCTGGCGATCGCCGGCCAGGTCCAGGCCGGAATGAGGCGCCGGTCCCGCGAGGCGCTCGCGTTGTTCGATCGCTCGCTGGCCCGCAACCCGAGTCTTGCCATGGCCTGGGCGCTCTCCGGCTTTGCGCTGACCTGCCTCGGCGAGTTGAACGAGGCGGAGCGGCAACTCGATCGCTACAAGGCGCTTTCGCCCCTCGACCCGTATGCCGGCTTGCTCGATCTCGGGTGTGTCACCGCCGCCCTGCTGCGGCACGACCATGCCCGCGCCGCCGTGCTCGGCCGCCAGGCGAGCGAACTCAATTCCGGCTTCCGCCCGATGCTGAAGTTCACCCTTTCCGCACTCGGCCATCTCGGCCGGCGCCAGGAAGCCGCGCTCGTCATGCGGCGGCTGATGGGGATCGCTCCCGGCCTGACGATTGCCGGCTTCCTCGCCACGAGCCCGTTCGACCGGCCCGCCGATACCGAGCACATTGCCGAGGGCCTTCGCCTCGCCGGCTTGCCTGCCAGCCATCCTGTCCACTGATCCCGATGCCAGCTTCTCTCCTCTTCCCTTGGGCCGGGGGTGGGGGCCGGGGGTGAGGGATCCGGCGTCACCCCAGCACCCAGCGGCGAAACAGCTCGAGGTCGATGTTGCCGCCGCTGAGCACCACCCCGACCCGCCGTCCGGCCTCAGCCCCCTTCTCCTTCATCAATGCCGCCAGCGCGGCGGCCCCGGCACCCTCCGCCAGGTTGTGGGTCGCCTTCCAGCAGGTCCTGATGGCAGCGGCTATTTCCGCATCCGTAACGGTGACGATGCGCGCCGCACCGCCGCGGATGATCTCGAGTGCTGCCGGATCGGGGATGCGCACGGCGATTCCGTCGGCCAGGGTATCGGCACGGTCCAGCACGACGGCACGACCAGCCGCCAGCGAGCGCGCATAAGGGTCCGCGCCCTGGCTTTGCACGCCGATGATCTCGGTCTTGAGCCCGAGCAGATCCCTGACCCCGATCGCCCCGCAAATCCCTGATCCGAGCCCGACCGGTACATAGAGGCTGGAAAGCGGCGGCGCCGCCCGGAACAGCTCGAGCGCCCAACTCGCCACGCCGAGCACCAGATCCGGGTGGAAGGAGGGAACGAAGGTCAGCCCATCCCTTGCCGCCAGACGAAAGGCCTCGTCGCGCGCCGCCTCGAAATCGGCGCCATGCACGACGAGGTTGGCGCCGAAGCCCTCCATCAGGCGGTTCTTTTCGGCGCTGTTGCCCTCCGGAACGACAATCGTGACCGGAATACCCATCGCCTGCCCGGCATACCCGACCGACTGGCCATGATTGCCGCGCGTGGCCGAGATCACTCCCCGCAGGCCGGGAGTGCCGCGCCGCAGCCGGTCCAGATGCACCAGCCCGCCGCGCACCTTGAAGGCGCCGATCGGTGTGGCGTTCTCGTGCTTGACCCACACCTCGCAGCCGGCCGCTGCCGAAAGCAATGGCCAGGTCCGCGCGGGCGTCGGGGAAAAGAACCGGTGGATCAGCGCGGCGGCTGATTCCAGTTCAGCCAGCGGGAACAGAACGCCGCGCGAGATGTGGGAAACTCGCCCTCCGGCGGCGGGAAACTTTCCTGCCTTCGTTCACAGCGCGCGCAGGTTGGTGGCCGACGCCTTGCCGCGCTCCATGCTGATTTCGTAGCTGACCCGCTGGCCCTCATTCAGTCCCTTGAGCCCGGCGGTCTGGACGGCCGTGATGTGCACGAACACGTCCTTGCCGCCATCCTGCGGCACGATGAATCCATAACCCTTGGTTGCATTGAACCATTTCAC
>JASHOF010000184.1 GCA_030041255.1 Acetobacteraceae bacterium | reverse complement strand
AACAGATTTTCGCGGCCGGCCAGGCGCACGGCATCACGCCCTACGGCACCGAAACCATGCATGTGCTGCGCGCGGAGAAGGGCTACATCGTCGTCGGGCAGGAAACGGACGGCACGACAACGCCGGACGATGTCGGCCTGGCCTGGGCGGTCGGAAAAACGAAGCCGGATTTCATCGGCAAACGCTCGCTGGCGCGCTCGGCCATGCGTGCGCCGGGAAGAAAGCAGCTCGTCGGGCTACTGGCCGAAAATCCGCACTTCCTGCCGGAGGAGGGTGCGCAGATCCTTGCGGCCCCGAACGAGAAGCCGCCGACGAAGCCGCTCGGCCATGTCACCTCGTCCTATCGCAGCGCCACGCTCGGCCGGACGATCGCGCTGGCGATGATCGCCGGCGGCCGCGACCGGATGGGCGAGACGCTCTATGTGACGACCGCGGAACGGCCCGCACCGGCCAGGGTGGCCTCGCCCGTATTCTATAATCCGGAGGGAACGCGCCTCGATGCCGCCTGACCGTGCCGCTTTGGCAAGGCTGCCGCCGGCATCACGCTTCATCCTGCGGGGAAAGCCGGCAGCCGTCACCGCGGCGGGCAACGCGTTCGGCGTCGGCTTGCCTGGGCTTGCGTGCCGGGCCGCTGTCGCGGCCGATCGTGCCGCGCTCTGGCTCGGCCCGGATGAGTGGCTGCTGCTGGCGCCTGAATCCGAAGGCGCGGAACTCGGCGCGGCGCTCGAGCGGGCGATGGCAGGGGAGGCGCATTCCCTGGTGGACGTGTCGCACCGGCAGGTCGCGATCGAGGTCTCCGGGCCCAATGCCGAGGCGATACTCAACGCAGGCTGCCCGCTCGATCTCGATCCGGGTGCATTTCCGGTTGGAATGTGTACACGAACGGTCCTGGCCAAGGCAGAGATCGTACTTTGGCGGACGATGCCGCTTTGCTTTCGCGTCGAGGTCTCGCGCTCGTTCGCTTCCTATGTCTGGCGCCTGCTCGAAGAGGCCGCGGGCGAGTTGGGCTAGCCGAAACGCTGCGGAGAATAGGGTTGAGGGTCGATCTCCGGCCGTCTGCCGCCGATCAGGTCGGCAACCAGCCGGCCGGTGGCCGCCCCGGCTGCTAGGCCGACATGGCCGTGGCCGTAGGCGTGCACGATATCGGGAGTTGCCGAGGCGGGCCCGATGCAGGGCAGGCTGTCCGGCGTCGCCGGGCGATGGCCCATCCAGAAACGCACGCGCTCGGGCGCAAGAGAACGTGGCAGGCCCGGATAGGTTTTCAGCGCGAAGTCCCTGAGAATTTCCGCGCGCTTCCAGTTCGGCGCGGCGGCGAGGCCGGCGAGTTCCACCTGTCCGGCGATCCGGAGGCCGCGCGGCGTCATCACATGCGACATCCGCCCGTCGCTCGGCATCAGCGGCGTGCGCGGCCCGCTTTCTGCGCCGAGGAAAATCGCGTGATAGCCGCGTTCCGTCTCCAGGCTCACTTCGTCTCCCGCCGCCGCGGCGAGCGGCCTCGAGAACGCGCCGGCGGCGATCACCGCCTTGTCGCAACGGATTTCGCCCGCCTCGGTCCGGACGGCAGCCAGCCGCCGCCCTTCGAGGGCGAAGCCCGTTGCGCGTGTGCGATGAAGCTGCGCGCCACGCGCAACGGCATGCTCCACCAGCGCGGCCACGTAGCCGCCGGGATCGGTGCAATGCCCGCCTTCCTCGATGAGGACGCCGAAGCGGTAGCGCCGGTCGAGTTGAGGCTCGTGCTGGCGAAGTTCCTCCTCCGGGATCTCGATCCAGCGGATCCCGTTCTCTCTTCGCAAGCGCCACGCCAGAGCATCGGCCTCGAAATCGGCGCGGCCCGGAAAGACAGACAGAAGTCCCTTCCGCTCGATCAGATCGGCAACTCCCGCCGCTGCCGCCAGTCGAAGGTGGCGTTGCGGTGCATCGGCAAGAAGCGGGCGGAGCGCCCGCGCAATCGCCTCCACCTTGCCCACTGATCCGCCGGCGCGCACGTAGCGGACAAGCCAGGGCGCAAGCCGCGGCAGGTAATGCCAGCGTATCGCGAGTGGCCCGAGCGGGTCGGCAAGAAAGCCCGGAACCTTGCGCCACAATCCGGGTACCGACATCGGCACCACCGAGCCGGGGTTCAGCCAGCAACCGTTGCCGTAGCTGGCCTGCTGCTCTCCGCCGGGGGCTCCCGGCTCGATGATGCTGACGCGATGCCCGTCGTTCAGCAGTTCCGCGGCCACCGCGGCGCCCACGATCCCGGCGCCGATCACCACCACAGAGTGCGAAGCCGGCGCCTCACCCACGAGGCTGGTGAGACTCCCCTCTCAGCCGGCGGCGGCGACGGCGCGCCGGGCCATGACACCGACCAGGTGGGCCCGATATTCGGCGCCGGCGTGGATGTCGCTGTTCAGCCCGTCGGCGGGCGTTGCAATATCCGCAATCGCCGCCTGGGAAAAGGATTTTTGCAGCGCCGCTTCCATCGCCCGGTGCCTGAAAACGCCGTTCTGGCCGGCTCCCGTCACCGTCACGCGCACTCCTGCCGGACCCTTGGCGACGAACACGCCGACGAGTGCGTAGCGAGAGGCAGGGTTCGGGAACTTCATGTAGGCCGCCTTCTCCGGCACCGGGAAGGAGATTGCGGTGATCAGTTCGCCCGACTCGAGTGCGGTCGTGAACATGCCCTGGAAGAAATCATCCGCATTGATCGTGCGCTTGTTCGTCTCCACGGTGGCGCCGAGGGCAAGCACCGCCGCCGGATAATCGGCCGTGGGGTCGTCATTGGCGAGCGAGCCGCCGATGGTGCCGCGATGCCTGACCTCCTTGTCACCGATACCGCCGGCAAGCTTCGCCAATGCCGGGATGGCCTTCTTCACGTCGGCAGAGTTGGCGACCGTTGCGTGCGTGGTCATGGCGCCGATCCTGACTGTGCCGCCCGCCACGCTGATGCCCGCAAGTCCGGCGCCGGCAAGATCGACCAGCGCCGAAGGCTTGTTGAGCCGCTGCTTCAGGACCGGGATCAGCGTCATGCCGCCCGCCAGCGCCTTGGCCTCGGGATCGGCGCCAAGCAGCTTCACCGCATCCGCGACGCTGGCCGGCTTCTGGTAGGTGAAATCGTACATCGTGCTTTCCTCGTTGCTGACGGATGCGCCTATTCGGCGGCCCTGCGCTTCGGCCCGGCGGCGATGATCGACCAGATCTTCTGCGGGCTGAGCGGCATGTCGATGTGCCGCACGTCGTACTCGGACAGCGCATCGATGACCGCATTCACGATCGCCGGCGGGCTGCCGATCGTACCCAGTTCGCCGCAGCCTTTCACGCCCAGGGGATTGTGCGTGCAGAGCGTGACCTCGTTGCCGGTCTTGAACGAAGGAAGATCGTCCGAGCGCGGCATCGTATAGTCCATGAACGATCCGGTCACGATCTGCCCCGAGACGTCATAAGCCGCGCTTTCCAGCAGCGCCTGGCCGATACCCTGCGCCACGCCACCATGCACCTGGCCTTCGACGATCATCGGGTTGATCAGGCGGCCGACATCGTCCACGGCGACGAAGCTCACGACCGAAGGCACGCCCGTATCGCGATCGATCTCCACTTCGGCGACCATGCAGCCGGCCGGGAAGGTGAAGTTCTTGGGATCGTAGAACGCGTTTTCTTCCAGCCCCGGTTCCAGCTCGTCGATCGGATAATTGTGCGGCACGTAGGCAGTGAGCGCGATTTCGCCGAACGATTTCGACTTGTCGGTGCCGGCCACGGAGAAGCTGCCGTTCTTGAACTCGATGTCGGCGACCGAGGCCTCCATCAGGTGGGCGGCGATGCGCTTGCCCTTGGCAATGATCTTGTCCATCGCCTTGACCATCGCGGAACCGCCGACCGCCAGGCTGCGGCTGCCGTAGGTTCCCATCCCGAAGGGGATTTTCTCCGTATCCCCGTGCACGATCTCCACCTGGTTGAACGGTATGCCGAGCTGGTCGGCGACGAGCTGCGCGAAGGTCGTTTCGTGCCCCTGGCCGTGACTGTGCGAGCCGGTGAAGACGCTGACACTGCCGGTCGGGTGGACGCGGATGTTGGCGGCCTCGTAGAGTCCCGCCCGCGCGCCGAGCGCGCCGGCCACCGCCGAGGGCGCGATGCCGCAGGCTTCGATATAGGTCGAGATGCCGATCCCGCGCAGCTTTCCTTTTGCCGCCGCCGCCGTCCGGCGCGCCGGAAATCCGTTCCAGTCGGCTGCCGTGAGCGCGGCCTCGAGCGTCGCCTGGTAGTTGCCGCTGTCGTATTGCAGGGCGACCGGCGTCTGGTAGGGAAAAGCGTTGGCGGGAATGAGATTCTGCCGCCGCAACGCGACCCGATCCAGCCCGGTATCGTGCGCGATGACGTCGGTCAGGCGCTCCAGAAGATAGGCCGCCTCCGGCCGGCCGGCCCCGCGATAGGCGTCGACCGGAACGGTGTTGGTGAAAACCGCCTTCACCTCTGCATAGATGGCGGGCGTCTTGTACACGCCGGCGAGCAGCGTCGCGTAGAGATAGGTTGGAATGGAGGTTGCAAAGGTGGAGAGATAGGCGCCCATGTTGGCGAGCGTCTGGACGCGCAGCGCCAGATAGTTGCCGTCCTTGTCGAGCGCCATCTCGGCAGTGGTGACATGGTCGCGGCCGTGCGCGTCCGAGATGAAGCTTTCGGTCCGTTCCGCCGTCCACTTCACCGGCCGCGCCAGCTTGCCGGCCGCCCAGGTGACGATCGCCTCCTCGGCATAGTGATAGATCTTGGATCCGAATCCGCCACCGACATCGGGTGCCACGACGCGCAGGCGACTCTCCGGAATGTGCAGCACGAAGGCGCCCATCAGAAGGCGAATCACATGCGGATTCTGGCTGGTCGTGAAGAGCGTATGCTCGCCGGTCGCACGGTCGAAATCGCCGATCGCCGCGCGCGGCTCCATGGCGTTCGGAATGAGCCGGCTGTTGGTCAGGTCCAGCCGCACGACGCGAGCCGCCTTGGCGAAGGCTGCGTCAACGGCCTCCTTGTCACCGAGGTGCCAGTCATAGCAGACGTTGCCGGCAACATCGTCGTGCACGAGCGCCGCACCGGGTGCGATCGCATCCTGCGTCGAGCTGATGCTCGGCAGGTCCTGCCATTCGATCGCTAGCTTCTCGGCCGCGTCCTTCGCCTGCTGACGCGTTTCGGCGATCACCACCGCGACCGGGTCGCCGACATGCCTGACCTTGCCGACCGCCAGCACCGGATGCGGCGGCTCCGCCATCGGCGTGCCGTCCTTGTTCTTGATCAGCCAGCCGCAGGGCAGTCCGCCCACGCTGTCGGCCTGCAGATCTGTGCCGGTATAGACGGCGACCACGCCGGGCATCTCCGCTGCCGCTTTCGTGTCGATGGAGACGATCCGCGCGTGCGGCCGGTCGGAACGGCGGATGATGGCGTAAAGCTGGCCGTGGCGATTGATGTCGTCGGTATAATTGCCGCGCCCGCTCAGGAAGCGCTGATCCTCCGTGCGCCGGACCGAGGCCCCGATTCCCTCGAAAGCCATCTCCACACCCTCCCTGCCTTCTTCGGTTCCTTTTCCGCGCCCTTCCTTATTCCGCAGCCGCCGGCATCGCCTTGCCGTGCATCAACGGCCAGGCAGCGGCGATCGCCTTGACGATGTTGTGATAGCCGGTGCATCGGCAGAGATTGCCCTCGAGCCCGTGCCGGATCTGTTGCTCGGAGAGTCCCTCCGGGTGCGACTGCACGAGGTCGATCGCGCTCATCACCATGCCCGGAGTGCAGAAACCGCATTGCAGCGCGTGATGCTCGCGGAACATCTCCTGCATCGGGTGCAGCGTCCCGTCCGGCTTCGCCAGCCCCTCGATCGTGATGACCGATCGGCCCGCCGCCTGCAAGGCGAGCATCGTGCAGGATTTCACCGAGGTCCCATCGAGATGGACCACGCAGGCGCCGCACTGGCTCGTGTCGCAGCCGACATGGGTTCCCGTCAGGCCGAGTTTCTCTCGCAAGAGCTCGACGAGCAGCGTCCGGCCTTCGACATCGACCGTCACCTTCTTCCCGTTCACCGTCAGGGCTACTTGCGGCATCGTCTCCCCCTCCATCGGCAGTGTTCGCGCCATCGCATGATCGTACAAGTTTGGGCCGGGCCGCCGCCGATGGTCAAGCCGGCCCACCCTCCGCTCCGCGTGGCGGCCGGGGTGGCGGTGCACGAAAGCCGAGCAGGTCGAAGGTTTCGGCCATGTGTGCCGGCAGCGACGCTTCGACGGTGATGTCCCCGCCCTCGGGATGCGGCAAGGAAAGCGTGCGGGCAAGCAGGTGCAGAATGTCGGGCAGTCCTTGCGGTGTCGATTCTCTTCCCCCGTAGGTTGCATCACCGAGGATCGGGGTTCCGAGCGCCGCGCAATGCACGCGGAGCTGATGCGTCCGGCCGGTCAGCGGCGAGAGTTCGAGCCAGGAAAAACGCCGCCCTGCGTGATCGCGCGTGACGTACCCGGTGACCGCGCGCGCGCCTTCTCCCGCCGCCGCAACCGTTGTGAGACCGAAACCGTGATCGCGGGTGCGGAGCAGCGGCAGGTCGATCGTTCCCTCAGGCGATGGGGGAAATCCCACGACGACGGCCCAATAGCGCTTCTCGACCTCCCTTCCGCGGAATGCCTTGGCGAGCTTCGCTGCTGCCGCCGCGCTCCGCGCCAGCACCAGGACCCCCGCCGTATCCCGGTCCAGCCGATGCACCAGCCGCGGCCTTTCCGCCGCGCCAAAACGCAGTGCCTCGAGCATGCCGTCGAGATGGCGCTTGATCCCTGGTCCGCCTTGCACCGGCAGGCCGGCCGGCTTGTCCAGCACGAGAAGAGTATCGTCGCGGTAAAGGACGCGCCCGGCGAGTTCCCGTGCCGCTGCCGGATCGGGCACGGGAGGCGGAGGCGCTGATGTGGTGGGCAGGATGCACGGAACGCGCACCGCCTGGCCGGGCGCCAGGCGCGTTGCCCCCTGCGCGCGCCGGCCGTTCACGCGCACTTGGCCGGTGCGGCAGAGCCGCTCGATGGTACCCTGCGTCACGCCGGGGAAATGGCGGCGAAACCAGCGATCGAGACGAATTTCCGCCTCGTCCGCGGCGACCAGCCGGTGGTCGATCTTCACTTCCGCCGCTCCGCGCGCAACCGCTCCCATGCGGCGAGCCGCTTGCCGATCTCCTGCTCGAGCCCGCGCCCCGAGGGCTGATAGAATGTCCGGCGAGGCATGCCCGGCGGAAAATAATCCTGCCCGGAAAAGGCATCTTCCTGAGAGTGGTCATAGGCGTATCCGGCGCCGTAGCCGAGATCGCGCATCAGCTTCGTCGGCGCATTCAGAATATGCGCCGGCGGCATCAGGCTGCCCGTGGACTTCGCCGCTTCCCGCGCCGCATCGAGAGCGCGATAGACCGCGTTGGATTTCGGCGCGGCTCCGAGATAGATCACGGCCTGGGCGATGGCGAGCTCGCCTTCCGGCGTGCCGAGACGCTCATAAGCCTCCCATGCTGCCAGCGCCTGCACGAGCGCGTCCGGATCGGCCATGCCGATGTCTTCGGTGGCGAAGCGGACCAGGCGGCGGGCGACGTAGCGCGGGTCTTCGCCGCCGGCGAGCATGCGCGCCAGCCAGTACAGCGCCGCGTCGGGGTCCGAGCCCCGGAGCGCCTTATGCAGCGCCGAAATGAGGTTGTAGTGCTCTTCCCGGTCCTTGTCGTAGAGAGGAGCCCGCCGCGCCAGGACCTGCGGCAGTTCCGCGGCCTCGAACGGTGCGCTTTCAGGCGGCCGGGCCAGGAGTTGCTCGACCATGTTGAGAAGCGCGCGCCCATCGCCATCGGCCATGGCGCGGAGGGCCGCGCGGGCATCCCCTGTCAGCGGCAGCGCGCGCGTCTCAGCCTCGGCACGGGAGAGCAGCGTTTCCAGCGCCGCGTCGTCGAGCCTGCGCAGCACCAGCACCTGGCAGCGCGAAAGGAGGGCGCCGATAAGCGCAAAAGAGGGATTCTCGGTCGTCGCGCCCACCAGCACGATCGTGCCGTCCTCGACCACGGGAAGAAACCCATCCTGCTGGGCGCGGTTGAAGCGATGGATCTCGTCCACGAAAAGAAGCGTGCCGTCGCCCTGCCGGCGCCTTCGTGCTGCTTCCTCGAACGCCCGCTTGAGGTCTGCGACCCCTGAGAAAACCGCCGAAAGCTGCACGAAGGTAAGGCCGGAGCGCGCCGCCAGCAGGCGGGCGATCGTGGTCTTGCCCGAGCCTGGCGGTCCCCACAGGATAAGGCTGGCCAGCGAGCCCTGGGCCAGCATGCGCGTGAGCATGCCATCCGGGCCCAGCAGGTGATCCTGCCCGACGATCTCCTCAAGGGTGCGCGGCCGCAGGCGGTCAGCGAGCGGCCGTTTCGTGCCCGGCCGCTCCGGAGGCGTTGCGGGCGGGGGCGCGCCGAAGAGGTCGGTCAACCGGTCTTGCGGGGCCGTCATGTTCGCATCATAGCCGAACCGGCCGGGCAGTGCGGGGGCCGAGTGGCGCCGACCGGTCGACAGCACCTCGATCGGCACCCTCCGCGGCCGGCACGACCGGGCGCTGATTGCCTCCCTCACCGATGGTTTCGTGACGCCCGGTCCGGGCCACCATGCCGGGCAATGGAGTCGTAGAGCTCGACCAGGTTGGCCTCGGCCTCCGGTGCCAGGACGACGCTACACGCCACGCCTGGCTTTCAGCCGTTTCGCGTGATGGCTACGAAGGTTTTGCAAGACCCGGGTGGCCGGAATCGCGCGCGACGGATCGGCCTGCATGGCGTCCCAGGTCGGGGCGACCTCCTCGCGCAGCCAGCGCTCGATGGCGGCGTCGCGCTCTTGCAGAGCGCGCAGCCCGGCCCGCACCACCTCGCTCGCCGAGGCGTAGGCCCCCTTGGCGACCTGGGCATCGATATAGCTGGCCTGCTCTGCGGGCAGGCTGACGGTGCGTTTCTCGACGCCGGCCATGGCGTCCTCCAGGACCCGAAGCATGACGTATGGTATGAAAAAATCATACCCCTGACCGCAGCTCCCAGCCGGGAAGGCAAGCTGATCTGTCACTTTGAGGATGATCTGATCGGGATTTTTGATCGCTGTCTGACCCCATTCATGGCTTCGACGAGAGGAAACCTCGCCGCTGGGGTCATGAGTAAAGCAGCGTTGGCGGCGATCCCCGAGGGTGGTCATGGTCGAATACCACCCAGGCATGATGATGCTGAGCCGTGTTGGTCTGCTCACCCATGTCGAACCACTGGATGCGTCGGGTCAGGATGATCGTGGCCGCGAACGGCCCGCTGGTCAGCAGCGCGGCAGCTCGTTGCCCTGCCATCCACTGTAGACGGACCAGCAACGCGAGTTGCCCCCGAACCATTGCAGTCAGGGTCAAAGCATGAGCGACGAAGTCGAGCATCGCCGCCGATGACTTTGCTTGTCCCTTGTGGGAACCGGTGTCCCCGTAGGGAGGATTGGTCACGATGCTGCGGCAGCGCGGCGGCGTGCTGCGGCATGCGAGAAAGTCGATCCCCGGCGTCCCGAAGCCATGGTCGACAATGTCTGTTGAGATCACCTCGTAGCGGTGTGCCGCAAGCACAGCGGACATTGCCCCGGTGCCACAGCATGGTTCCCACACTGGCCCGCGAAAGCGAACGTGCCGCAGCAACGCCTCGGTGACCCAGCTCGGGGTGGCATAGAAATCGCGTCCCTCCCGCTCGTAGTGCGAGATATGGATGGCGCGGTGTTCTACCGCTTCGGCCGGCATCGCGCGGGGGGCGGTGAGCGGATTCCGCGCGGCATCCGGGAGAGGTAAGCCCTGCTGGTAGGGCTTCAGTTCGGCGGCAACCGCGAATCGAGTCATGCGGCCTCAGGAAACACACCCCGCGGCGAGGTGGCAAGCCCGCTCAGTCCCACGATCATCGCCAATCGGGGTTCGACGGACGTTGATTGTGTGACTGGCTATGCGGCTGTTTGCCCGCGGATTGGGCAGCGGGCCTATCCGCTCGCACGACCGGCAGCTCAGCTTCGGTCGGATATGGCAGATCACCTTCAAGCGCGTCGGGACCTTCTCCAGTACCTCGGTGACGTCCTCGCCGACCCGGGAGAAGCGGATGCCGCCGCAGCCGGGGCGCACCGCATCTGGGTGATGCGCGATCTCCTCGCGCGGCAGATGCTCGGGCAGCGGGGGCGCGCCGAAGAGGTCGGTCAACGGGTCTTGCGAGGCCGTCAGGTTCGCATCATAGCCGAACCGGCCGGGCAGTGCCGGAACGGGAAAGGAATGGGCGCATGGATCTCTTCGACCTCCGCGGCAAGGTCGCGGTCGTCACCGGCGGCAATGGCGGCATCGGGCTCGGCATGGCCAAGGGCCTTGCCCGGGCCGGGGCGAGCGTCGCGATCGCGGCACGCAATGCCGAAAAGGCCATTGCTGCCGTCGCCGAACTCGAGAGTCTCGGCGTCAGATCCGGCTTTATCGACTTCGACGCGGCGAAAACCGATTCCTGCCGCGCGATGATCGAAACGGTCGGCGCCCGGTTCGGCCGGCTCGACATCCTGGTGAACAACGCCGGCATGTCGATCCGCAAGCGGCCGGAGGAATATACGCCGGAAGAATGGCGCCTGGTCATCGACGTCAATCTCAACAGTGCCTTCTGGTGCGCGCAGGCTGCCTATGGCGGGATGCGCGCGCGGGGCGGCGGCAAGATCATCAATATCGGCTCGATGATGTCGCTGTTCGCAGCGCCCTATTCGGCGCCCTATGCGGCGAGCAAGGGCGGCATCCTGCAGGCGACGCGTGCGCTCGCCACCGCCTGGGCGAAGGACAACATCCAGGTCAACGCCGTGCTGCCCGGATGGATCGACACCGAACTGACCGCGACGGCGAGGAGCCAGGTGCCCGGCCTCCATGAGCGTGTGCTCGCCCGCACGCCGGCCGGAAGGTGGGGAACGCCCGCCGATTTCGCGGGCATCGCCGTGTTCCTGGCCGCGCCGGCGTCCGACTTCGTGACCGGCGCCGGCATCGTCGTGGACGGCGGCTACTCGAGCCTGGCCTGAACGCGCGATCCGGTCATTCTTCCTTGGCTTCTTCTTCCTCGTCGGGCTTCTGCTTCGGGCCGCTGTCCTGCCCCTTGGCGGCGGGATCGCGATCGACGAGCTCGATCACCGCCATGTCCGCGGCATCGCCATAGCGCACGCCCGCCTTCAGGACGCGCGTATAGCCACCAGGGCGGGTCCGGTAGCGCTCGGCAAGCGGTCCCAGAAGCTTGGCCACGACCTTTTCGTCGCCCAGCGCGGCGATGGCCCGGCGGCGGGCGGCGAGACCGCCTCGCTTGCCGAGGGTGATCAGCCGCTCGGCCACCGGGCGCAGCTCCTTCGCCTTGGGCAGGGTGGTCGTGATCTGCTCGTGCTTCAACAGTGCCGCCGCGAGGTTGCGGAACATCGCCCGGCGATGGCTCGAGGTGACGCCGAGCTTGCGGCCGGCCAGACCGTGACGCATGGAAGCTTCTCCCCTCTCGTCCGCTGGTTCAGAACGGCTCTTCGAGCTGCTTGGTCAGGCCCTCGATGTTTTCCGGCGGCCAGCCCGGTACCGTCATGCCCAGCGAAAGCCCCATCGCCGCCAGCACTTCCTTGATCTCGTTCAGGGACTTGCGACCGAAGTTCGGCGTCCGCAGCATTTCCTGCTCGGTCTTCTGCACCAGATCGCCAATGTAGACGATGTTGTCGTTCTTCAGGCAGTTCGCACTGCGCACCGACAGCTCGAGATCGTCCACCTTGCGCAGCAGGTTGCGGTTGAACGGCAGATCCTCGGTCGGCTCCTCGTGGCGGAGCTCCCTCGGCTCGTCGAAATTGATGAAGAGCTGAAGCTGGTCCTGCAGGATTCGCGCCGCCAGCGCGACCGCGTCCTCCGGGGTCACCGTGCCGTTGGTTTCCACGGTCAACAGGAGCTTGTCGTAGTCGGTGACCTGCTGCACGCGCGTCGGCTCGACGCGGTAGGAGACCCGCCGCACCGGGGAATAGACGGAATCGACCGGAATGAGGCCGATCGGCGCATCCTCCGAGCGGTTCGCGACCGCCGGGACGTAGCCCTTGCCGCTGTTGACCGTGAACTCCATCCCGAGCTTCACCCCGTCGTCCAGCGTGCACAGCACGAGCTCCGGATTGAGGATCTCGATATCGTGGCCGGTCTGGATTTGCGCCGCCTTCACCTCGCCCGGGCCGCTCGCGGTCAGCACCATGCGCTTCGGCCCCTCGCCGTGCATCCTAAGCGCGAGCTGTTTCACGTTCAGCACGATATCGGTGACGTCCTCGCGCACTCCGGGGATCGAGCTGAATTCGTGCAGCACGCCATCGATCTGCACGGCCGTGACGGCCGCGCCCTGCAAGGAGGAGAGCAGGATGCGGCGGATCGCGTTGCCGAGCGTCATGCCGAAGCCGCGCTCCAGCGGCTCGGCGATCACGGTTGCGGTGCGCTTCGGATCCGCGCCGGGTTCGACGGCGAGCTTCTCCGGCCGAATCAGCGATTGCCAGTTCCGTTGGATGATCACGCTTGCCTCATTCAGTCAGTCGGTCGGTCGGCCGGGCGGCCACGCTCTCCGGCCCGATGCTCCGGGTGGATTCTTTAGGCTAGACTCTCCGGCGCTTGCACGGCCGGCAGCCATTGTGCGGGATCGGCGTCATGTCCCGGATGGCCGTGATCGAGAAGCCGACCGCTTGCAGTGCACGGAGCGCGCTTTCCCGCCCGGAGCCCGGGCCGCTGACCTCGATCTCCAGCGTCTCCATGCCATGCTCCCGCGCCTTCCGTCCGGCATCCTCGGCGGCCACCTGCGCCGCATACGGGGTCGATTTGCGGCTCCCCTTGAAGCCCTGGCTGCCGGCGGAGGACCAGGCGATCGTGTTGCCCTGGGCATCGGTGATCGTCACCACCGTGTTGTTGAAGGTGGCGGCGACATGCGCCACGCCAGCGGTGATGTTCTTCCGCTCCTTCTTCCGTGGACGGGCAGCGGTGGCCGGCTTCGCCATGTCGTTCGGTTCCTTTGATCCTGATCCGCCACGCGCGGCGAAGCGGCGCGGCTCTTCTCACCGGGAAGGCAGCTTCCTTACTTCGTGACCTTCTTCTTCCCGGCGATCGGCACTGCCTTGCCCTTGCGGGTGCGGGCATTGGTGTGGGTGCGCTGGCCGCGGACCGGCAGCCCGCGCCGGTGGCGGAGCCCCCGGTAGCAGCCGAGATCCATCAGCCGCTTGATGTTCATCGCGACTTCCCGGCGCAGGTCGCCTTCTACCCGGTAGTCCTTGTCGATCAGCTCGCGGATGCGCAGCACCTCCTCGTCGGAGAGCTGATTCACCCGCTTCGCCTCCGGAATGGCAAGCTGGCGGCAGATTTCGTCAGCCTTCGTCGGGCCGATTCCGTAGATATATCTCAATCCGATCGTCACCCGCTTGTTGGTCGGGATATTCACGCCGGCAATTCGCGCCACGCCGTTCTTGCTCCTGCCCCGAACGGATGCCCACTTGCCGGCATCCGCACCCCGTTTTCCGCCTCACCATGCCAAAACGAACCACACCCCGGGCCTCAGGTGCCGCAGGGGTCAGGTTCTTGGCCTAAAATAAGCCAGGGTCCGGGCGAGTCAATCGGCCCGCATCACTTTTGCGTGAACTCCGCCTCGCGCAAATCCGGAAAGGATCCCTTCGATCGCCGTGGTAACCGCCTCGATCCCGGCCATTCCGTCCACGGGGTAAAGCCTGCCCATCCTCCGGTAGTAGGGCAGGAGCGGCGCGGTCTGGGCGTGATAGGCAGCCAGCCGCGCCAGGACCGTCTCTCTCGTGTCGTCCGCGCGGCGCACGAATTCGCGGCCGCCGCAGCGGTCGCAGACACCATCGATCCGGGTCGGGCGAAACGTATCATGATAGCTCGCCCCGCATGCCGCACAACTGAACCGCCCGACGATCCGCTCGGTGAGCGCCTCTTCGTCCACCTCCACCACGATGACCCCCGAAAGCTCGAGATCCCGCTCGGCGAGCAGGCGATCGAGGGCCTCGGCCTGGGGCACGGTGCGGGGAAAGCCGTCCAGGATCAGGTCGTGGCCATTCTCCGCAGCGAGCCGCCGGTCCAGCATCCGGACGATCACGTTATCCGGCACCAGGTCGCCGCGATCCATGATCGCCTTGGCCTCACGGCCGATCGCGCTGCCGCTCGCCACCTCCGCCCGCAGCATGTCGCCGGTCGAGATCTGCCGGAAGCCGTGCCGGCTCACCAGCCGCTCGGCCTGGGTGCCCTTTCCGGCACCGGGGGGGCCGAGCAGGATCAGGATCATCGACCTCGCCCCTTGATCCGGGCCTTCCGTATCAACCCTTCGTACTGATGGGCCAGGAGGTGCGACTGGATCTGGGTGACCGTGTCCATGCAGACCACGACGATGATGATCAGGCTGGTGCCGCCGAAATAGAACGGCACCGCGTAATAGCTGATCAGGATCTGCGGCAGCAGGCAAACCGCCACCAGGTAGAGTGCGGCCAGCACGGTGATGCGGGTCAGCACATAATCGAAATAACTCGCCGTCGCGCTGCCGGGCCGGATGCCCGGGATGAAGCCGCCATACTTCTTCAGATTGTCGGCCGTCTCCTCCGGGTTGAACACCACCGCGGTGTAGAAGAACGTGAAGAAGAGGATCATCGCCGCGTAGAGCACGAGGAAGAGCGGCTGGCCCTGGCCGAGCAGGGTCGAGATGCGGAGCAGGAGGGAATTCCCGCTGCCCTGGGAAAAGCCGCTGACGGTCGCCGGGATCAGCAGGATGGAACTCGCGAAGATCGGCGGAATGACCCCGGATGTATTCACCTTGAGCGGCATATGCGTCGAATCGCCGCCGAACATCCGGTTGCCGACCTGGCGCTTCGGATATTGCACCATGACCCGGCGGTACGCCCGCTCGATGAACACGATGAAGGCGATCACGGCAATGGCAAACACCAGGAAGAAAATGATGAAGACGGTCGAGAGCGCACCGGTCCGGCCGAGCTCGAGAAGCGAGATCAGCGCCTGCGGCATGTTGGCGATGATGCCGGCCATGATGATGAGGCTGGAGCCGTTGCCCACGCCGCGGTCGGTGATCTGCTCGCCGATCCAGGTCAGGAACATGGTGCCGCCCACCAGGATGATGGTGGCCGAGATCCGGAAGAACCATCCCGGATCGGCGACCGCAGCGCCCATGCTGCCGCGCACGCTCTCCAGCCCGACTGCGATCCCGTAGGACTGGAAGAGGGCAATCACCACCGTCAGGTAGCGCGTATACTGGTTCAGGGTCTTGCGTCCGCTTTCGCCCTCCTTGCGCAGCGCCTCGAGCGAGGGAACCGCCGCCGCCATCATCTGAATGATGATGCTGGCGGTGATATAGGGCATGATGTTGAGGGCGAAGATCGTCATCCGCCCCAGCGCGCCGCCCGTGAACATGTTGAACATGCCGAGGATGCCGCCGCTCGAGCGCTGCATCAGTTCGGCCATCACCGCAGGATTGACCCCGGGCAGCGGAATGTACGTGCCCAGGCGATAGACGACCAGCGCGCCGAGCGTAAACCAGATGCGCTTCTTGAGGTCGGTCGCCTTCGCGAACACGCCGATATTGAAGTTCGCAGCAAGTTGTTCGGCGACCGATGCCATTCGGGATCCTCGGCTTCAGAAAACCGGCGCCGCCACACTCACGGGTGCCTCGCGAGGCCGCAACGCCAGGCAATCAATCTGCTGCTGCCGACGGCACTCCGCAAGATCGGCAACGCGCGGCCGGTTCTGGCACGCTAGCTCTCTGCCGCCGGCTCTGCCGGCAGCGCCACGCTGCCGCCCGCCGCCTCGACAGCGGCGATCGCAGACTTCGAGGCACGGGCGACCGTGATCCGGATCGCCTGCTCGAGGCGGCCTCCTCCGAGCAGGCTGACGCCCGCCCACTGCCTGCCCTTGCCGATCAGCCCGGCATCGCGGAGTGCCTGCTCGCCGATCGGCTGCGCCGGGTCGAGCCGCCCGGCGGCGATGGCGCCGGCGAGGGCGCCCAGATTGACCGGCGCGTAGATGGTGCGGAACGGATTCCTGAAACCACGCTTCGGCAGCCGGCGGTAGATCGGCATCTGTCCGCCTTCGAAGCCGTTCAGCGCCACGCCGGTGCGCGCCTTCTGCCCCTTCACCCCGCGCCCGCAGGTCTTGCCCTTGCCCGAGCCGATGCCGCGCCCAAGCCGCTTCGCAGCGTGCCGCGCCCCCGCCCGGTCGGTCAGTTCGTTGAGCTTCATCGGCACTTCCCGCCTCTCATGACAGCTCTTCAACCCGCAGCAGGTGCGCCACCTTGCGCAGCATGCCGCGCACCGCCGGGGTCGCCGCCAGGACACGGCTCCGGCCCAGCCGGTTGAGGCCGAGCCCGATCAGCGTCTCCCGCTGGCCGGGCTTGCGACCGGCGGCGGAGGCGATCTGTGTCACCCGCACCTGCTTCGTTTCAGGCATCGGCCGGCGCCTCCGGCTGCCCCTGGCCCTCGCGCCGGCCCAAGAGGTCGGAGACCTTCCTGCCACGGCGCTGCGCCACCATCCGCGGCGCCGCCGAGCGCCCGAGCGCGGCAAACGTCGCCTTCACCATGTTGTGCGGATTGCGGCTGCCGACGCACTTGGCAACCACATCGCCGATGCCGAGCGATTCGAACACCGCGCGCATGGCCCCGCCGGCGATGATCCCGGTGCCCGCCGGTGCCGCGCGCAGCACCACCCGCCCGGCGCCGTATCGCCCCTCGACATCGTAATGCAGGGTGCGACCCTCGCGCATCGGCACGCGGATCATCGCCCTTTTCGCCCGGTCGGTGGCCTTGCGGATCGCTTCCGGCACCTCGCGCGCCTTGCCGGCGCCGTAGCCGACGCGGCCCTTCTGATCGCCCACCACGACCAGCGCCGCGAAAGCGAAGCGCCGGCCGCCCTTCACCACCTTGGCGACACGGTTGATGCTGACCAGCTTGTCCACCAGCTCGTCGCCCGCATCGCGCTCGCGGCCGCGGCCTTCCCTCGGTTCCCGTGCCATGATCGTTACGTCCTCAGAAGGCGAGCCCGCCCTCGCGGGCCGCGTCGGCGAGTGCCTGCACCCGGCCGTGATAGAGATAGGCCCCGCGATCGAACACCACGTCCTTGATTCCCGCCGCGAGCGCGCGTTCCGCGATCAGCCGGCCGACGGCCGCCGCGGCGGCGCGGTCGGCGCCGCTTTCGAGCGAGGACCTGAGCGCCGCCTCGAGGCTGGAGGCGGCCGCCAGCGTTCGCCCCGCCGCATCGTCGATCACCTGCGCATAGATATGCCGCCCCGAGCGGAACACCGACAGCCGAGGCCGCCCGCCCCCTTTCTGGCGGAGCCGGAAGCGCAGCCGCGCCCGCCGGCGCGCGCGCAGATCCCCCATCGCGCTCATGCTACTTCTTCTTGCCTTCCTTGCGGCGGATCACTTCGGCCTCGTACTTCACGCCCTTGCCCTTGTAGGGTTCGGGCCGACGGAAGCCGCGGATCTCCGCCGCCACCTGTCCCACCAGCCGCTTGTCCGCCCCTTCCACCCGGATCGCCGTCGGCTTCTCGCAGGTGACGCGAATGCCGTCCGGCACCGGGTAGCTGATCTCGTGCGAGTAGCCGAGGTTGAGCACCAGGTTCTTGCCCTGCACCTGCGCCCGGTAGCCGGTGCCGCTGATCTCCATCGCCTTCGTGTACCCGGCCGAAACCCCGCGCACCATGTTGGCAACCAGCGCGCGCGTCGTGCCCCACATCATGCGCGCACGCCGTTCCTTGCCCGTAGGGGCGATCACCACCCGTCGGGCCTCGATTCGTGCATCGACATCCGGCCCGAGCTCGAGCGAGAGAGAGCCGAGCCTGCCCTTTGCCGTCAGCATCCGCCCGGCGAGCGCGACCTCGACGCCGGCCGGAATGTCGACCGGATATTTGCCGACGCGTGACATCTTCCGTTTCCTCAGAACACACGGCAGAGCACCTCGCCGCCGACATTGGCGGCGCGTGCTTCCGCATCGCTCATCACCCCGCGCGGGGTGGAAAGGATGGACACCCCGAGGCCGGCATAGACCCGCGGCAGTTCGCGGATCTTCGAATAGACACGCCGGCCCGGCTTGGAAACCCGGGTGATCTCCTTGATCACCGGCTCGCCTTCGCTGTACTTCAGCTCGATCCTGAGCCGCGCCACTCCGGGCCGCAGCTCCTCGGCCGAGAAGCCGCGGATGAATCCCTCCCGCTTCAGGACCTCGAGCACGTTCGCCTGCAAGCGCGAAGCCGGCGCCACGCACACGGTCTGCCCCGCCCGCTGGGCGTTGCGGATGCGGCTCAGCATGTCACCGAGAGGATCTGAAACCGCCACCGGACCCCTCCCTCACCAACTCGCCTTGACCAATCCGGGAATCTGCCCGGCACCGGCAAGCTCGCGCAGCGCGATGCGGCAGAGCCGGAACTTGCGATAATTGCCGCGCGAGCGCCCCGTGAGTTCGCAGCGCAGCCGGATGCGCACCTTCGCCGCGTTGCGCGGCATCGCCGCCAGCCTGATCGAGGCCTCGAAGCGCTTTTCCACCGCGGCTTTGCGGTCCATGACCATCTTCTTCAGCGCCCCCCGCTTGGCGGCATCCCGCGCCGCCATGCGCTGGCGCTTGTGATTGCGGTTGACCTGGGAGATCTTCGCCATTCTCTTAGTCCACCTCCGCCCCTCAACTCGCGAACGGCAGGTCGAAGCCGCGCAACAGCGCCTTCGCCTCCCGGTCCGTTTTCGCCGTGGTCACGAAGACGATGTCCATGCCGCGAATGGCATCCACCTTGTCGTAATTGATCTCGGGAAACACGATCTGCTCCTTGAGGCCGAGCGCGAAATTGCCTCGCCCGTCGAAACCCTTCTCGCCGATGCCGCGGAAATCGCGCACCCGCGGCAAGGCGATATTCACCAGCCGGTCCAGGAACTCCCACATCCGCGCCTTGCGCAGCGTCACCTTGCAGCCGATGGCGAGGCCCTTGCGAATTTTGAACGCGGCGATCGCCTTCTTCGCCAGGGTCTTCACCGGCTTCTGGCCGGCGATCAGCGCCAGTTCGGCAAGTGCCGAATCGAGCTTCTTCTGATCCGAGGCCGCCTCGCCCACTCCCATGTTGACGACGATCTTCTCGAGCCTCGGCACCTGCATCACGTTGCGGTAACCGAACTCTTTCCGCAGCGCCTCGCGCAGCACCTCCTGGTAGCGGCGCTGCAGGCGCGGCATCTCCCGGGCCTCTCTGACGGCCGTTTCACTCATGTCGGGCGCTCCTCACCGCTCGATCGCCTGGCCGCTCTTGCGGGCGAAGCGCACCTTCCGCCCGTCCTCCAGGCGCCGGAATCCGACCCGCGTCGGCTGATCCGTCGAGGGGTCGATCAGCGCCAGCTTCGAGAGATGGATGGGCGCCTCCCGCTCGATGATGCCGCCCGGCTGGCCGACACCGCGGGGCTTCTGATGGCGCGTCGCGCGCTTCACCCCTTGCACCACGGCGCGGCCCTCCTTGGGAAGTACGCGCACCACCTCGCCGCGCTTGCCCTTTTCGACGCCGCTGATCACCTGCACCTGGTCGCCCTTGCGGATCCTGGCCGCCATGTCGCTACAGCACCTCCGGGGCCAGGCTGATGATCTTCATGAACCGCTTGGCGCGCAGCTCGCGCACCACCGGCCCGAAGATGCGGGTGCCGATCGGTTCCTGCTGCTTGGTGATCAGCACCGCGGCGTTGCGATCGAAGCGGATCGCGCTGCCGTCGGCGCGCCTGACCGGAAACGCGGTGCGCACGATCACGGCCTGGTGCACGTCCCCCTTCTTCACCTTGCCGCGGGGAATCGCCTCCTTGATCGAAACCACGATCACGTCGCCGACCGAGGCAGTCTTGCGCCGCGAGCCGCCCAGCACCTTGATGCACTGCACGCGGCGCGCGCCCGAATTGTCCGCCACGTCGAGATTGGTCTCAGGATGGATCATCGGCCTCTCCTCAGCCACCCGCTCCCGGCGCGAAACGCTCGCCGTTGCGCTCGATCACCAGCCAGGCCTTCCGCTTGCTGATCCGCGGACACTCCTCGATGCGCACGACATCGCCCACCTTGCAGGAATTACCCTCGTCGTGAGCGGCATATTTCTTCGAGCGGCGGATGAATTTCTTGTAGAGCGGGTGCATCACGCGCCGCTCGACCAGCACCGTCACCGTCTTCTCCATCCGGTCGCTCACCACGCGGCCGCTCAGCACCCGCCTCGGCATCGGCCTCTCCTTCAGCCTTCCGGCGCCGAGTGCCGGCGCTCCGCCATCACCGTCTTCACCCGCGCGATCTCCTTGCGCACCACCGGAATGCGCGCCACTCCCCCCTGCTGGCCGGTCGCGCGCTGGAAACGCAGGTTGAACTGCTCCTTTCTGAGATCGAGGAGCATGGTCTGAAGCTCATCCGGGGTTTTCGTGCGCAGCTCGGACGCCTTGCCCATTGCCTCAGCCCTCACCGATCCGGCTCACGAAGCGCGTCTTCATCGGCAGCTTGTTCGCACCAAGCGCGAGCGCCTCGCGCGCCACCGCCGGGGGAACGCCGTCGAGCTCGAACAGGATACGGCCCGGTTTCACCCGGCAGACCCAGAACTCCGGGCTCCCTTTGCCGGAGCCCATCCTGACTTCGGCCGGCTTGATCGAGACCGGCACGTCAGGGAAAATCCGGATCCACACCCGGCCGCTGCGCCGCATGGCGCGCGTGATGGCGCGCCGCGCCGCTTCGATCTGCCGCGCCGTCACCCGCTCCGGTTCCACCGCCTTGAGGCCGTAGGCGCCGAAATCGAGACTGCTCGCGCCCTTGGCGAGGCCGTGGATGCGGCCCTTGTGAGCCTTGCGGAACTTGCTGCGCTTGGGGGATAGCATCGCTCTTCCTCGCTCAGCGCTGCGGCGCCTGCTCGGCGGCGCGTCGGTCCTGGGCCATCGGATCGTGGGCCATGATCTCGCCCTTGAAGACCCAGACCTTCACCCCGCAGGTGCCGTAGGTGGTCTTGGCGGTGGCGGTTCCGAAATCGACATCGGCACGCAGGGTGTGCAGCGGCACCCTCCCTTCGCGGTACCATTCCACCCGCGCAATCTCGGCCCCGCCGAGCCGCCCGCCGCACTGGATGCGGATGCCCTGCGCGCCGAGGCGCATCGCCGACTGCACCGCCCGCTTCATCGCACGGCGGAAGGCGACCCGCCGCTCGAGCTGCTGGGCGACATTCTCCGCCACCAGCGTGGCATCGATCTCCGGCTTGCGGATTTCGACGATGTTGAGGGCAACATCGGTCTTCGCCATCGCCGCCAGGTTCTTGCGCAGCACGTCGATATCCTGGCCCTTCTTGCCGATCACCACGCCGGGGCGCGCGACATAGATCGTGACCCGCGGCTTCTTGGCCGGCCGCTCGATGACGACACGCGAAACACCGGCGCCGGTGAGCCGGCTCCGCAGATGTTTCCGGAGCCTGAGATCCTCATGCAGCAGCCCCGCATAGTCGGCGTCATTGGCGTACCAGCGGCTGTCCCAGGTCCGGTTGATGCCGACCCGAAGCCCGATCGGATTGACCTTGTGCCCCATCCTAGCCGGCCTCCTCTCCGGGTGCCCTCTCGCTCCGCTCGGAGACGACGATCCGGATATGGCTGAACCACTTCTCCACCCTCGAGGCACGTCCGCGCCCGCGGGCGTGGAAGCGCCGCATGACGGTCGCGCGCCCGACATCGGCGTGCTTGACGACCAGGCGATCGACGTCGAGCTGGTGATTGTTCTCGGCATTGGCGATCGCGCTCTCGAGCGCCTTCCGCACCGCCTGCGCGATGCGCCGGCGGCTGAAGGTGAGCCGCGAGACGGCCTCGGAGGCCGGTAGGTTGCGGATCAGGCCGGCCACCAGGTTGAGCTTGCGCGGGCTGACCCTGAGATTGCGGATGATCGCCTCGGCTTCGCTATCCTCGAGCCGGCGCGGTTGTCTCGGCTTGCCCATCTCAGGCTCGCTTCGCTTTGCGATCGGCGGCGTGGCCGGTGAAGGTCCGGGTCGGCGAGAACTCGCCGAACTTGTGGCCGACCATGTTCTCGGTCACCTGGACCGGCAGGAATTTGCGGCCGTTATAAACACCGAAGGTCAGGCCCACGAACTGAGGCAGGATGGTCGAGCGGCGGGACCAGGTGCGGATGATCTCGTTGCGCCCGGACGCCTGCGCAGCATCCGCCTTCGCCAGCAGATAGCCGTCGACGAACGGACCCTTCCAGACCGAGCGTGCCATGCCCTCAGCCCTTCCCCTTGTTGCGCCGCCGGATGATCAGCTTGTCGGTCCGCTTGTTGGCGCGCGTCTTGTAGCCCTTGGTCGGCTTTCCCCACGGCGTGGTCGGGTGGCGTCCGCCGGAGCTTCTGCCCTCGCCGCCGCCCAGCGGATGATCGACCGGATTCATCGCCACGCCGCGGTTGTGCGGCCGGCGGCCAAGCCAGCGGCTGCGCCCGGCCTTGCCGATATGCTGGTTGGAATTGTCGGGGTTGGAGACGGCGCCGATGCTCGCCATGCACTCCGCCCTGACCATGCGGAGCTCGCCCGAGCCGAGCTTGAGCTGAGCATAGCCGGCGTCTTTGCCGACCAGTTGCGCATAGGTCCCGGCGGCGCGCGCGAGCTTGCCGCCGGCGCCCGGCTTCATCTCGATATTGTGCACGATCGTGCCGACCGGAATCGCGGAGAGCGGCATCGCGTTGCCGGGCTTGATGTCGGCCCGGGCCGCGGCAATCACGCTGTCGCCGGCGGCCAGGCGCTGCGGGGCGAGGATGTAGGAGAGTGCGCCGTCCCGGTAGCGGATCAAGGCAATGAACGCGGTGCGATTGGGGTCGTATTCCAGCCGCTCGACCACCGCTTCGATATCGAAGCGGCGGCGCTTGAAGTCGATCAGCCGGTACGCCCGCTTGTGGCCGCCGCCGCGGAAGCGGCTGGTGATCCGTCCGTGATTGTTGCGCGCGCCGGTCGCCGTCTTGCCGACCGTCAGCGCCTTGACCGGCTTGCCCTTCCAGAGCCCGGCCCGGCTCACCAGCACGGTGCCGCGCAGGCTCGGCGTGATCGGGTTGAATGTCTTGAGTGCCATCCCCCTCTCCCGGCTCAGGCAAGCTTCGAGGTGAAGTCGATGTTCTCGCCCTCGGCGAGCCGGACGAACGCCTTCTTCACATCCGACCTCCGGCCCGGACGGCCGCGAAACCGCTTGACCTTGCCCTTGCTGACCAGGGTGTTCACGGCCACGACCTTGACCCCGAACAGCCCTTCGATGGCCGCCTTGATCTCCGGCTTGGTGGCCTCCGGCGCGACCTGAAAGACCACCTGTCCGCGCTCGCCGAGCGCGGTTGCCTTTTCGGTGATGACGGGGCGCAGGATGATCCGGAACATCGCTTCCCGCGAGAGCCTCGGCGCGCTCATGCCAGCCGCTCCTGAAGTCCGGCCACCCCGGCCCGCGTGATCACCAGAAGCTCGTGATTCAGGATGTCATAGACATTGGCGCCGATCGTCGGCAGCACGTCGATGCCGGCGAGATTGCGGGAGGCGCGGAGGAACCCGGCATGCACGTCGCGGTCGATCACCAGGCAGGAATGCCACCCCAGCGCGGCAAGCCGCCCCCTGAGTTCCCTGGTCTTCGGTTCCGAGATCGCCGCCTCCAGCACGACCAGCCTGCCTTCGGCCAGCTTCTGCGACAGGGCGGAAATCAGCCCGAGCCGCCGCACCTTCTTCGGAAGCTGATAGGCGTGCGAGCGCGGCACCGGGCCATGCACCACCCCGCCGGTGCGGAACTGCGGCGCGCGCAGGCTGCCTTGCCGCGCCCGGCCGGTCCCCTTCTGCCGATAAGGCTTCCGCGTTGTCCCGGAGACCTCGCTCATCCCCTTCGCCTTGTGCGTCCCGGCACGACGCCTGGCCAACTGCCAGTGCACCACCCGCGCCATGACATCGAAACGCGGCGCGGCGCCGAACAGCGCGTCGGGAAGCTCGATCTCGCCGGCCTCCGTATTGTCGAGCGTGGTCACCGCGATCTGCATCACGCCCCCGCACTGCCTGCCAGGCCTGCCGGAAGCGGTGCTTCCGATGGCAGCTTCCGCTTCACGGCATCGCGCACCCTGACGAAGGCTCCCTTGGCCCCGGGCACCGCGCCCCGCAGCATCAGAAGCCCCTTCTCGGCATCGACTGCCGCCACTTCGAGATTGAGCACGCTCACCCGCTCGGCCCCGAGATGCCCGGCCATCTTCTTGTTCTTGAAGGTCCGCCCCGGATCCTGGCGGTTGCCGGTCGAGCCGTGGCTGCGATGGCTGATGGAGACGCCGTGGCTTGCCTCGAGGCCGCCGAAGTTCCAGCGCTTCATGGCGCCGGCGAAACCCTTGCCCTTGCTCTCCGCCGTGACATCGACCCGCTGGCCGACGACGAAATGCGCCGCCGAGAGCACGGCCCCGACTTCGAGCACGCTCTCGGCCGCGACACGGAACTCGGCGAGCTTCGCTTTCGGCTCGATCCTGCTCTTGGCGAAATGACCGCGATTGGGCTTGCTCACGCGCTGCGGCCTGGCGCTGCCCCAGCCGAGCTGCAGCGCGTCGTAACCATCCTTTTCGCGGCTCCTGACGCTCACCACCTGAAGCTGGTCGAGATGCAGCACCGTCACCGGGACGTGCGCGCCGTCGGCGCGGAAAATCCGCGTCATCCCGAGCTTGCGGGCCAGGAGTCCGGTGCGCATGCGACGCTCCTCAGATCTTGATCTCGACATCGACGCCGGCAGCCAGATCGAGCTTCATCAGCGCATCGACCGTCTGCGGCGTCGGCTCGACAATGTCGAGGAGCCGGCGATGGGTGCGGATCTCGAACTGCTCGCGGCTCTTCTTGTCGATATGCGGAGAGCGGTTCACGGTGAAGCGTTCGATATGCGTCGGCAGGGGGATCGGGCCCCTGACGCGCGCCCCCGTCCGCTTCGCGGTGTTCACGATCTCCTTCGTGCTGTTGTCGAGCACGCGGTGGTCGTAGGCCTTGAGCCGGATGCGGATATTCTGGTTGTCCATCGGGATGCCCTTCGCGCCCGCGTCCGATCCAAGCCGCCCCGCCGCCGCCTCAGGCGACCACCTTCGCGACCACTCCGGCGCCGACGGTGCGGCCGCCTTCGCGGATTGCGAAGCGCAGCCCGTCATCCATCGCGATCGGTGCGATCAGCTCGACATCCATCGAGACATTGTCCCCCGGCATCACCATTTCCGTGCCGTCGGGCAACTTCACCACCCCGGTGACGTCGGTGGTACGGAAGTAGAACTGAGGACGGTAGTTGGTGAAGAAGGGGGTATGCCGGCCGCCTTCCTCCTTGGTGAGGATGTAGGCCTCGGCCTTGAACTGCGTGTGCGGCGTGATCGAGCCGGGCGCCGCCAGCACCTGGCCGCGCTCTACCTCCTCGCGCTTGGTGCCGCGCAGGAGGGCGCCGATATTGTCGCCCGCCTCACCCTGGTCGAGCAGCTTGCGGAACATTTCGACCCCGGTCACCACGGTCTTCTGGGTCGCCCGGAGGCCGACGATTTCCACTTCGTCGCCCACCTTCACCACCCCGCGCTCGATCCGCCCCGTGACCACCGTGCCGCGCCCGGAGATCGAGAACACGTCCTCGATCGGCATCAGGAACGGGCGGTCCTTCGGCCGGTCCGGCTGCGGGATGTAATCATCGACCGCATCCATCAGCTTGAGGATCGACTGTTCGCCGAGTTCCGGGTTGCGATCCTCGAGCCCGAACAACGCCGAGCCCTTGATGATCGGGATGTCGTCACCCGGGAACTGGTAGCTCTTGAGAAGCTCCCTGACCTCGAGCTCGACCAGCTCCAGGATCTCGGGGTCGTCCACCATGTCCACCTTGTTGAGATAGACCACGAGTGCCGGCACGCCGACCTGCCGCGCCAGCAGGATGTGCTCGCGGGTCTGCGGCATCGGTCCGTCGTTGGCGGAGACCACCAGGATCGCGCCGTCCATCTGCGCCGCGCCGGTGATCATGTTCTTCACATAGTCGGCATGGCCCGGGCAATCGACGTGCGCGTAATGGCGCTTCTTGGTCTCGTATTCCACGTGTGCGGTCGCGATGGTGATGCCGCGGGCGCGCTCCTCCGGCGCCTTGTCGATCTGGTCATAGGCGGTGAAGGTGGCGCCGCCGGTTTTCGCCAGCACCCGGGTGATCGCGGCGGTGAGCGTGGTCTTGCCGTGATCGACGTGGCCGATCGTGCCGATATTGCAGTGCGGTTTCGTCCGCGCGAATCTCGCCTTGGCCATCTCAGTCCTCTCCGTTCGGCCGCCTCCGGCCCTGCTTTCTGCCCCGATCTACCAGCGATAATGGCTGAAGGCCTTGTTGGCCTCCGCCATCCGGTGGGTATCCTCGCGCTTCTTCACGGCCGCACCGCGGTTGTTGACGGCGTCGTGCAGCTCGTTGCAGAGGCGCTCGACCATCGTGTGCTCGCCCTTGCGCTTGCGTGCGGCATCGATCAGCCAGCGAATGGCCAACGCCTGGCGCCGCTCGGTGCGCACCTCGACAGGAACCTGATAGGTGGCACCGCCGACGCGACGGGAGCGTACCTCGACGGCCGGCTTCACGTTGTCCATCGCCTCGTGGAAAAGCCGCACCGGGTCGGCGGAGGAGGGGCCGCGCTTTTTCAGCAGATCCAGCGCCCCATAGACGATTCCTTCGGCAACCGATTTCATGCCGTCATGCATCAGCGCGTTCATGAAGCGGCTGATCACGGCATCGCCGAACTTGGCGTCGGGCAGGATCTCGCGGCGGACGGCGCGGCGGCGGCGGCTCATCTCGCTCTCACTTCGGCCGCTTGGCGCCGTAGAGCGAACGGCGCTGGCGGCGCTTGACGATGCCCTGGGTATCGAGCACCCCGCGCAGGATGTGGTAGCGCACGCCGGGCAGATCCTTGACCCGCCCGCCGCGGATCAGCACCACGCTGTGCTCCTGCAGGTTGTGGCCCTCGCCCGGGATGTAGCTCACCACCTCGTAGCCGTTGGTCAGCCTGACCTTGGCGACTTTCCGCAGCGCCGAATTCGGCTTCTTCGGTGTCGTCGTATAGACGCGCGTGCAGACGCCCCGCTTCTGCGGGCAGCCCTGCAGGGCCGGCACCTTGTTGCGCGCCGAACGCGGCTCGCGCCCCTTGGCAATCAACTGGTTGATCGTCGGCATCCGTCCAATCCGAAAACCCTGTCTCTCCCCGTCGACTGCCCACGTCGGCTGCAACGAAGTTCCCCCACGGCGTGAGTGGCCCCACGCAGCGGGGTTCGCCCGTGCCCGCGGCCTTGGCTGCCGGGATTCCGCCAGCGGCGCCGCAAACCTGATCATCCTTGCAGACAACGCCGGGCCCGCGCTTGCGGTCCGGGCGGTCGAGGGCGCGGAAACTAGGATCGGGCCGGGATCAAGTCAAGCGCCCGCACTGCGTCACAGCCCGACCCATTTCGCTCCCTCCCCGGAGGAACGGACTGCCGCCTCGATGAAGGCGACGCCGGCGATTCCATCCGCGAGGCCGGGAAATGTCGCCTCCGCCTCCGCCTGGCCGCGAATGGCCAGGGCGACCTCCGAATAAATCGTCGCAAACGCCTCGATATAGCCCTCCGGATGGCCGGCAGGAACGCGGGTCACGCGCTGCCCGGCAGGCCCGACCGAGGCCGTCGCCCGAGTGACGATTTCGCTCGCCCCACCGAAGCGCGAAAGGCGGAGTGCGTTCGGCTGCTCCTGCCGCCACTCGAGGCCCGCCTTCGTCCCGTAGACCCTGAGCCGGAGATTGTTCTCGTTGCCCGGAGCGACCTGGCTCGCCCACAGCATGCCGCGTGCGCCCGAGGCGTAGCGCAGCATGACATGGACATTGTCATCGAGCCGCCGCCCGGCCACGAACGTCGTCAGGTCGGCCGCCAGCTCCGCGGGCTGCATCCCGCTCACGAAGCCGGCGAGGTGGAAAGCGTGCGTGCCGATGTCGCCGAGGCATCCGCCCCGGCCGGCCTGGGCCGGATCGGTCCGCCACGATGCCTGCTTCTGGCCCGTGGTCTCCAGGGGCTCGGTCAGCCAGTCCTGCGGATACTCCACCTGCACCAGGCGGATGGCGCCCAGGGCCCCCTCGGCCACCAGCGCCCGCGCATGCCGCACCAGCGGATAGCCGGTGTAATTGTAGGTGACCGCGAACACCCGCCCCCTGGCCGCCGCAAGCTCCCTGAGCGGCAGCGCCTCGGCCAGGCTCGTTGCCAGGGGCTTGTCGCAGATCACATGGATTCCGGCCTCGAGGAACGCCGTTGCTGCCGCGGCGTGGAGGTGGTTGGGGGTGACGATCGCGACCGCCTCGATCCCATCTCCCCGCTCCGCCTCGCGGCGCGCCATCTCGGCGAAGCTCCCGTAGCTGCGCTCCGCCTTGAGCCCGAGCTTGACCGCCGAGCGATGGGCCTTTTCCGGCGCGGCGGAAAGCGCACCCGCGACCAGCTCATAATGCCCGTCGAGCCGGGCGGCCATCTGATGCACGCCGCCGATGAAGGCGCCCTCGCCGCCGCCGACCATGCCAAGACGGATCGGCCTCTGGCCAGGCGCCGCCCCGGCCCCTTCGATCGTCACCGCCTGGCCCTCGCCTCGCCAAGCCCGAGCACGCGCGCATTGCGGGCGCGGTCAGCCGACTGGGCGATGAATTCCTCGAACGACCGCTCGGCCACGCGGATCATGTGCCGGCGGATGAATTCGGCCCCCTCCTTGGCACCCTGCTCCGGATCCTTGAGGCAGCATTCCCATTCCAGCACCGCCCAGGAATCGTAGCCGTATTGCGCCATCTTCGAGAAGATCGCACCGAACTCCACCTGCCCGTCGCCCGGCGAGCGGAAGCGGCCGGCCCGCGAAATCCAGGGCTGGAAGCCTGAATAGACGCCCTGCCGGCCATTTGGCCTGAGCTCGGCATCCTTGACGTGAAAAGCCCGGATGCGGTCGTGGTAGATATCGATGAACGCCAGATAGTCGAGCCCCTGTAACAGGAAATGCGACGGATCGTAGTTGATCGCCGCCCGCCTGTGCTGGCCGACCGCCTCGAGGAACATCTCGAACGTCGCCCCGTCGAAAACGTCCTCGCCCGGATGCAGTTCGTAGCAGGCATCGACCCCCTCCCGGTCGAACGCATCCAGGATCGGCCGCCACCTCCGGCCCTGCTCGGCAAACGCCTCTTCGATCAGGCCGGCCGGGCGCGGCGGCCATGGATACACGTACGGCCAGGCCAGCGCGCCCGTAAACGTAACGTGGGTGGAAAGACCAAGATTGCGTGAGGCGCGCGCGGCAAGCTCCATCTGCTTGACCGCCCAGGCTTGGCGGGCGCGCGGATGGCCATGCACCGAAGCCGGCGCGAAAGCGTCGAACACGTCGTCATAGGCCGGATGAACCGAAACGAGCTGTCCTTGCAGGTGTGTCGAAAGCTCGGTGACGGCCATGCCGTGCCGGGCCACGATGCCCTGCACCTCCTCGCAATAGGCCTTCGATTCGGCGGCGCGGGCGAGGTCGAACAGCCGCCCATCCCAGCTCGGAACCTGCACTCCCTTATAGCCGAGCCTCGCCGCCCAGGCCGCCATCGCATCGAGGGTGTTGAACGGCGCGGCGTCGCCCGCAAACTGCGCGAGAAAGATCGCCGGCCCCTTGAGGTTGCTTGGCATCGTTCCGTTCTCCCCGGTTGCAGCCCGCCTCCGGGCTGCTCTCAGTTGCGGATCAGAGGCAGCAGCGTCTCCGCGGTCTTCGCGACCAGCCGGGTATAGAAGGCCTCGCTCAGCAGGCTGCTGCCGTGATCCTCGATGAACTTCCGCTGCTCCGGCGAAATTTCGACAGGATTCCTCTCGATCTGGTCAGGATAGGGAGAGACCGGGGTGCGGTCGACCGAGGCCACGAACTCGTTGGTCAGGGCCCCGTCATAGCCGACCTCGCGAAGGGTGCAGACGATGCGTGGCCAGTCCAGTGCACCCATGCCGGCGGCCAGGCGGTTGTTGTCCGCGACGTGGAAGTCGAACAGCCGTCCCCTGGCAGCCCGGATCGCGGCCAGCATGTCCGCCTCTTCGATATTCAGATGGAACGCGTCGAGGCAGACACCGCAATGCGGTCCGACCTCCCTGGCCAGTGCCAGCGCCTGGTCGGCGCGATTGAGAAAGTAGGTCTCGAACCGGTTGAGCGGCTCGAGCGCGATCTGCACCGAAAGCCGCTCGGAAAGCTCGTAGACCTCCTTGAGCGCCTCCACCACCCAGCGCCACTCCTCTTCCGGCCTGCCGTCCGGCACCACCTTGCCCACCGTCGCCGGCACCACGGTCACGATCTGCCCGCCGAGGGCAGCCACCATCTCGACGACCGACTTCACGTAGGCGACCGAGCGCGCCCGCTGCCCCGGATCCTTCGCCGCCAGGTTCCGATCGCCGAGCTGCAGCGTCACCGCGCCCCAGCACCGGATGCCCGATTCCTCGAGCAGCCGTCGCGTCTGGGCAGCGGGATACTGGGCCGGCTCGCCGCTGATCTCGATGCTCTCGATATGGAACTGCCGGTTGCGCTTCAGCGTCGTCTCCAGCGGCTCCGCCCGCATCCAGTTATGCGTCGAAAGATGCATTCCTCCCTCCTTCTATCCGCCACCATGATCAGGCTTCCGCAACGCCCTCCGCGAAGGCGCAGAAAGACGACGCTGCCGACGCCGCTCCCGGGTCGACAGGGCGCACCGAACGTTGGCCGGGCCGGCTCGCCTCGGCAAGTGGCGGGCCGACGGCGGTCGGTGATCGCGGACTGTCAGGAAGCAGCCGGACCTCCCGCGGATGCGCAGCGACGATTCCCGCCACCATTTCGTCGATGATGCTCTCCGCATCGTTGGTCAGCTTCTGTCTCATTCTGCTTCCCGGGCTGATGGAGACGAATGAATGCAGGGCGATGTCGTCGATAGAGATGCGCGCCCCGAACGCGCTGCCCGTCTCGGCAGCCTCACGCGGAGTTTCCTGCCAATCCGAGCCTCGCTTGACGCTCGCGCGGCGGGCCGCCCATGATGACACGAGGCGGGCTGCCGATCCGCCGGGGGGACGCCAATGTCGTTGACGCTTGCCACTTTCGAGGGTGTGCACAAAGCGGCGCTGGCCTTGTGCACCGCACGCGGGGCACATTATATCGGTGGTGGAACATTGCTGGTGCGCCGCGCCAATGAGGGCGACCTTTCGATCGAGACCTTCGTCCGCGTCACCGACCCCGGGCTTGCCGCGATCACGCTCGGCCCCGGGCGGATCACGCTCGGCGCTTCCGTGCCCATGGCAGCGATCGCCGCCCGATCCGAGCTTGGTGCGCTCGCCCGCGCCGCGAAGACGATCGGCGGGCCGGCGGTGCGCAACATGGCAAGCGTGGGCGGCAACCTGTTCGCTCCGAGCCCGTACGGCGACCTTGGCGTGGCATTGCTCGCGCTCGATGCCGGCGTCAGCATCGAATCCGGAGCCGGGCGCGAGGAGATCCCCCTCGAGACATTCTACACCCGCCGCCAGCGGCTCCCGTCGGGCAGCATCGTCACTGCCGTCTCGTTTGCGCGCGCCGCCCTCGCCAACCTTCGCTTCGCCAAGGTCAGTCGGGTCAAGCCGAAGGGCAGTGCCGTCCTCACCATCGCCGCCGTGCTTGCCGAGCAGGACGGCGTTGTCAGCTCTGCTTCTATTGCCCTCGGTTGCATGGCGGAGGCGCCGATGCGCGCCCGCGCCGCCGAGGCGGCGTTGCTCGGCCGGAAGCTGACGCGCGAAGGCATCGCCCCGGCGCTCGCCGCCGCGACCGCCGACACCGCGCCGCCAACGGATGCCATCGCCAGCGCCTGGTACCGGCGCCAAGTGCTGCCGGTCCATCTCGGCCGGCTGCTCGTCGGCTGAACGGGGAAGGAGCATGCCCAAGGTTGCGATCCGGTTCACGCTCAATGGCAGCGAAGCGGCGGAATTTGTCGAAAGCGGCACGACGCTGCTCGGCGCGCTGCGCGACAAGCTCGGCGAAACCTCCGTCAAGGGCGGCTGCCTGCAGGGAACCTGCGGCGCCTGCTCGGTGATCATCGACGGAGCCTTGAAGCTTTCCTGCCTGACGCTGGCCGAGAGCTGCCAAGATGCCCGCATCGAGACGGTTGCCGCGCTCGCCAGGGGCGGCCTGCTGCATCCCCTCCAGCGCGCTTTCGTCGAAACCTTCGCCACCCAATGCGGCTTCTGTACCAGCGGCATGCTGATGGCGGCGAAGGCGCTGCTCGACCACAACGCAACACCTTCGCGCGAGGATGTGATCGAGGCCATTTCCGGCAACATCTGCCGCTGCACCGGCTACGAGCCGATCATCCAGGCGATTCTCGCGGCCTCGCGCGCCGCGACCTCCACCGCGGCATAAGGGGGACACCATGGAGCTGCGCAAGAGCTACTTCGCCGACGAGCGCGACGATCATCTCGTCGAGGTCGGCAAGCCGCGGGCCCGCACCGATGCGCTCGGCCACGTCACCGGCGCCAGCCGCTTCTTCGCCGACCGCAACTTTCCCGGCATGCTGCACCTGAAGATGGTGCGCAGCCCGCACCACCATGCGCGCATCCGCGCGATCGACACCGCCGCCGCAGAAAGGCTTCCGGGCGTTGTCCGCATCCTCACCGCCAGGGATGTGCCGCACAACCTCTATACCATCCTGACCCTGATCCAGGTCGGGCCCGAGGACGAGAACGTGCTGGCCACCGACAAGGTGCGCTGGCAGGGCGAGGCGGTCGCGGCCGTGCTCGCCCTCTCCGAGCGCGCCGCGACCGAGGCGGCTGCCAGGGTCGCGGTGGACTACGAGGTGCTGCCCGCGGTCCTCGACATCGACGCAGCGCTCCAGGCCGAGGCGCCGATCGTCAACGAATATCACGGCCGGAACTACTATCGCTACGACAGCGGCGAATGCCGCAAGGTCCGCTACGGCGATGTCGAGGCCGGGTTCAGGGCCGCCGATCACATCCTCGATCAGACCTACTCATCGTCGCCGATCGAGCATGCTCCGACCGAAACCACCGGCTGCATCGTGGTGCCGGAACCCGGCGAGCGCTTCACCTGCTACACCAACACCCAGGCGATGTTCTTCACCCTCGATGTGGTGGCGATGATCCTGGAGGTGCCGGGACACCGGCTGCACATGGTCGGCGGCACCGTCGGCGGTGGCTTCGGCGGCAAGGTGGACGTGATCGTCGAACCGATCGCCGTCCTCGCCGCCAAGCTCACCGGCCGCCCGGTCTCCTTCATCTACAGCCGCGCCGAGGAGATGCAGGTCTCCTCGCCCCGCGGGGCCGAACGGATTCGCATCAAGGACGGCGTGCTGCGCGACGGGCGGATCGTCGCCCGCCAGGTCACCGCCTGGCTGGATGCCGGCGCCTATTCCCGGCATTCCACGTACGGAGCGCAGAAGGCTGCGGCCCATTTCCCCGGCCCGTACACCATCCCCAACGTGGCGGTGGACAGCTATTGCATCTACACCAATCGCACCCCTTCGAGCGCGATGCGCGGCTTCGGCGTCACCATCGGGGATTTCGCGCTCGAAGTGCAGATGGACAAGCTGGCCCGGCTGGTCGGCATGCATCCGCTGGAATTCCGCTGCCTCAACGCCTATCGCGATGGCGACATGAAGGCGCACCGCCAGCCGACCGAAGGCGCGGCGCTGGTCGAATGCATGCAGGAAGCCTCGCGCCTCGCCGGCTGGCCGATGGCCCAGCACTTCTATGCCATGTCTTCGCGCCGGCGGGAGGCCTGATCATGGCGCTGAAGCGTGGCCGCGGCGTGGCGGCGATCAATTATCCGACCGGCATGAACCTGGGTGGCGACCCCACCCATGCGCTCGTCCACTCGACGCCGACGGGCAACTTCATGGTCTCGCTCTCCAGCGTCGATCTCGGCCAGGGGATGCGGCAGGTCGTGGCGCAGATCTGCGCCGAGACCATCGGCGTGCCGGTCGAGCGGGTAATCGTCGATGCCGCCGATACCGACACCGGCCCGCTCTGCATGGGCACCTTCGCCTCGCGCGGCACGCATCGTATCGGCAATGCCGTGATCCAGGCCGCCCGCGAGGCCCGGCAGGTCATGCTCGAGGTTGCCGCCGAGGCGCTCGAGGTGGATGCCGGCGACCTCGAAACCGACGGGGAGGGCAACATCCAGGTCAAGGGGGCGCCGGCGCGGGCGATCTCGATCACGGATGCGGCGCTGGCCGCTCACTTCAGGCAGGGCCGGGCGATTTCCGGCCGCGGCATTTTCCTGGTTCCGCGCTCCTATCCGGAGGCGGCGACCGGGGCGATGAAGCCGGCCACCTGCTATGCCCATGCCTGCACGGTGGCCGAGGTCGAAGTCGATGACGAGACCGGCGAAGTTGCCGTGCTCTCGCTCAAGAACGTGTTCGAGGTCGGCAGGGCCGTCAATCCGAAACTGGTGGAGCAGCAGCTTGTCGGCGGCGCCTGGATGGGGATGAGCCACGCCCTCTACGAAACGACCGAGCCCTATTATCCCTCCCGCGAGCACGGCCCGACCGACTTCAACATGTATCTGATGCCCGGGCCCGGCGATGTTCCGCGAATCGAAACCGTCGTCCTCGAACGCCCCGCTCCCGACGGGCCGTACGGTGCCAAGGGCACCGGCGAAATGTGCGCGAACCCGCACATCCCGGCGATCGCCAACGCCATCTTCGACGCGGTCGGCGTGCGTATCGATACGTTGCCCATCACGCCCGAGCGGATCCTGCGCGCACTGCAGGAAAGAAGCCGGCGCGCGGCGGCGTAAGCCTTCGCCATGGCAGAGGGTCGCTCTGGGCATTTTGCGGAGTCGCCGGAGAGCGTTGCGGCCGGGCTCTCCGGCGCGCGCTATCTTGCCGACGACGGGCTCGCCACCGCGATTTTTCTCGCGCTGAGGCTCGAGAAGCCGTTGCTGCTGGAAGGCGCCCCGGGGGTTGGCAAAACCGAGGCCGGCAAGGCGCTTGCCGCCGCCCTTTCCCGCCGCCTCGTGCGCTTGCAATGCTACGAGGGAATCGACGCCGCACAAGCGCTCTACGAATGGAACTATCAGCGTCAATTGCTGGCCATACGGCAGGCGGACCACCAGGAAATCGACATCTACGACGACCGCTTCCTGATCCGCCGGCCGCTGCTCGAAGTGCTCGCGGCACCGCGCGAGAGCGTGCTCCTGGTCGATGAGCTGGACCGCTCGGATCACGAGTTCGAGGCGCTGCTGCTGGAATTCCTGTCCGACTTCCAGGTCTCGATCCCCGAGCGCGGCACGCTTAAGGCCAGCACGGTTCCCGTCGTGATCCTCACCTCCAATCGCACGCGCCACCTTGCCGAGGCCTTGCGCCGGCGCTGCGTCTATCACTGGATCGCCTATCCCGAGCCCGGGCGCGAGGCGGAGATCATCATGCTGCGCGCCGGCGATGTTGCCGCGGCAACGGCCCGCGCGGTCGCCGCCGCCGTGCGCACCATCAGGGCACGGCCGCTCGCGCGTCCGCCCGGCATTGCCGAAGCGGTCGAATGGGCGAACGCGGCAACCGTGCTCGAGCGCGGCGGCAGCCCGTGGCCGGAGGCGTTCCGGCGCGCGATCGGGGTTCTGATCAAGAGCGAGGAGGATCTCGGCCTCGTCGCGCCCGACCTCGATCGTATCGTCGCCGGCGCCCTGGCGTGAACACGCCGCTTCCGCCCGCGGCGGCACCCTTTCTCGGCTTTGCCCAGCTCCTGCGCCGCGAGGGCTTTGCCGCCGCGCCCGAGCAGGTGATCGCCTTCATGGCGGCGATCGATCTCCTGGGCCCGCGCTCGATGGAGGATATCCGGCAGGCGGCATACGCCACCCTGGCCCCGCCGCTCGAGCGGCGGGCCGAATTCGAGAGCCTGTTTCGGGCCTGGTTTTTCGGCGACGCGCCGGCTCTGCCGCCGCCTGCCGGGAACGAAACCCTGATCGTGTCTGCCGATACGCCTGCGGAACGGGACCAGGGCCATTCGCCGCCCCGGCAACGGACGGGCCGATTCGCCGCGACGGCCGAATTGCTCGGAGAGCGAGGGTTCCCCCCGGCACGCTCGGAGGGGTTGCTCGAATTCGAGCGAGCCCTCCGCGGCGCCTTGCCGGTGCGTCGCTCTTTCCGGCGCGAGAAGGCCCGCTCGCGCGGGCTGCCCGATCTCCGTCGCTCCTTTCCCGCCATGGTCCGCAACGAGGGCGACGTTCCGCGTCCCGTGCTGATGCGCCGCCGCCCGGTGCGGCGCCGGCTCGTGCTGCTGATCGACATTTCCGGCTCGATGCAATCCTTGACTGCGAACGCGCTCGAGCTGGCGCACGCGGTTCTGCATGGCAGCGACGATGCCGAGATCTTCACCCTCGGCACGCGGCTGACGCGCATCACCGCCGCGCTCGCCCCGCGCCACGCTCCGACCGCGCTCGAACGCGCGGCCCGCCTGGTGCCGGACTGGGATGGCGGCACCCGGCTCGGCCCGACGCTCTCGGCCTTTCTCGCGACGCCGCGCTTCGCGGGCCTCGCCCGCGGCGCGTGCGTGGTGCTGCTGTCGGACGCACTGGAGCGGGGCGATCCGGCCGAATTTGTCCGCGCGATCCGGCGCCTCGCCGGCCTGGCGTTCCGGCTTTCGCTCGCCACCCCGCTGGCCGCCGATCCGCGGTTTCGCCCCGAAACCGCGGCCTTGCGCGCCATTCTGCCCTTCCTCGACGACCTCGTGGACGGCTCATCGACGGAGCGGCTGGGTGGGTTCCTGCTTTCGCTTGCCAGGCGTGCACCCGCCGGCGGGTGGGAAATCCATGACGCAGAAGCTGGTTGACGCCCACTTCCACATCTGGCGGCAGCGCGACCTGCCGTGGCTCGACGGGCCCATGGTGCCCCGCATCTTCGGCCCTTACGAGCCGATCCGCCGCGACTATCCGATCGAAGAATTCCTCGCCGACCAGGCCGGCAGCGGGGTCGAGAAAGCGGTCTATGTGCAGACCAATTGGGCGCCGGAGCGCTCCGAAGAGGAGGTGGCCTGGGTGGACTCCGTGGCCCGCGAAACCGGCTGGCCGCACGCGATCGTGGCCTTTGTCGATCTGACCGCCGCCGACATCCGTCCCCAGCTCGATCGGCTCGCCGCCTGCAGGCGCGTGCGCGGCGTGCGCATGCAGTTGCATTGGCACGAAAATCCGCAATACCGCTTCGCCCCCTCTGCCGCCCAGGTGGCGGATGCGCGGGTCAGCGCCAATATCGGCCGGCTTGCCGAGTACGGCTTTGCCTTCGATCTTCAGCTCTTCGCCGGCCAGATGCAGGACGGCGCGCGCCTCGCCGAGGCGCATCCGGGGACGCGCTTCGTCCTCGTCCACGCCGGCATGCTCACCGATACCGCGCCTGAAGCCGTTGCCGCCTGGCAGGCCGGCCTTCGCGCGCTTGCCGCGCAGCCGAACGTCTATGTCAAGCTCTCCGGGCTCGGCACCTTCAGCCACCGCAACGACCCCGCTCAAATCGCCCGCATCATCGCCGATACGATCGCCATCTTCGGTGCCGGCCGGCTGATGTACGGCTCCAATTTCCCGATCGAGAAGTTGTGGACGAGCCATTCCGCCTTGATCCGCGCCTATCGGGAGGCGCTGGCAGGCTACTCCGGGCGCGAGCAGGCCGACATTCTCTGCAATGTCGCCCACCATGTCTATCGGTTGGGCTGAGCCGCGGCGCCGGCGCGCCGAGATCGGCGCTTCTCGGCAGCCGGGGATTGGGCTAGCCTGCCGCGCGCTGAGGACGATGCCGCGAGCATCGGCCGTCTCAGGGGCCGAAGGGAGGAAGAAGACCATGTCCAAGGTCACAAAGTCATTGCGCCATCCTGTTCCAACAGAGGCTCTACCGGCGCCTGCGGGTCTCGCACGCCGGCGCCTTCTGCAGGGGTCTGCCGCCCTCGGGGCGGCGGCACTCGCCTGCCCGCGCTACGCTTTCTCGGCGAGCGAGAAGACCAGCCCGCTCGCGGGCAAGTCGATCCACATGCAAATTCTTGGCATCGCCGGCTGGTTGCCGAGCCAGCTCGGGGTCGGCATGTCGCCCGACTTCGCGCGCTACGCGAAGGACAAATACGGATACGAGGTGAGCTTCTCCTTCGCCGACGCTCCCTTCGGCACGCTCTTCCAGAAGGCGGCGACCTCGCTCGCTACCCGCAGCCAGGAATACAATATCATCATCAGCGACAGCCAATGGCTCGGCGCCCTGGCAACGCCGCATTGGATCATCCAGCTCAACGACATCATCGCCAAAAATCCGTCGCTGAACATCGAGTGGTGGTCGCCATCGATCCGTTCGAGCTACCAGGTGTTCCCCGATGGCACCAACAAGCTCTGGGGCTTTCCCCAGGTCGGGGACATCATCGGCATCTTCGTCCGCAAGGATATTCTCGAAGGGCCCGGCGAGGCCGACGCCTTCAAGGCCAAGTACGGCCGCCCGCTGCCGGTCACCTGGGAAGACTTCGAGAAGATGGATTTCGATCAGTGGCTCGATCTGATCGCCTTCTTCAATCGTCCGGAGAAGGGCTATTACGGATTCGCCGCCCAATATTCGCGCGACTACGACGCTGCGAGCTGCCCGACGATGTCCTTCATGCGCTCGCTCGGGGGCGACATCTGGGATCCCAGGACCGGGCAGGTTCAGGGGATCTACGACACCGCCTCCAATGCGCACGCCATGGAACTCTACAAGTCGTGGCTGAAATATCAGCCGCCGGGCGCCACCAACTATTTCATCGCGGAGGTGATCGACGCCTTCACCCAAGGCAAGATCTTCGCCGGCTGGCAGTGGGTCGCCACCGGGCGGACGATGATCCCGGACAAGTTCAAGGACAAGGTGATGGTGGTGCCGCCTCCGGGATTCAAGAAGCCGGACGGAACCCTCTATCGGAACTACATCATCGGCGGCCAGCCCTGGGTGATCAACGCCTTCAACGATCCCGAGCATATGCAGGTCGCGATCGATTTCATGAAATGGTGGTACCTGCCCGAGACCTCGCACGAGTACCTCATGAAGGGTGGCATGCCCTGCGACAAGGCGACCTGTGCGCGCCCGGATTTCGACGGCATCAACCCCTGGAACCGTACCTACAAGTACATGCTGCTGAAAAGCTCGGACTTCTGGCACGATCCGAAATACTCGGAGATGCTGTCCGACCAGCAGGACGCGTTCACCGGCTTCTACACGGGGCAGATCAAGGATCCGCTGCACGCGCTGCAATGGACCGCCTGCCAGCAGCAGAGGATCCTTTACGACGAGGGCACGGCGGCGAAGGCCCCGACGGCGGTATGCCGGGGGATCCGGCTGTAAGCACATGGCGGGAGGCGCCGGCGTGTCGTTGGCCGTCTCCTCCCGCCGCCCTTTCGCGTCCCGTCACAGATCTGGACTGATCGCCTTTTTCGGCCGGCGCGAAGTGTTGCCGGCGGTTCTGATCTGCCCCGTCCTGCTCTTCTTCATCGTCTGGGACACCATCCCGACCCTCTGGCTGCTTGGCCTCAGCTTCTATCGCTTCTCGCTGACCAGTGGCCGGCCGCCGATTTTTTCCGGCCTCTACAACTACACGAGCATCCTCAACGACGCCGAGACATGGTTCGATCTCAGCCGCACCTTTATCTTCGTCCTGCTGGCGGTCGGCATCGAAACGGTCGCGGGCATGCTGCTCGGCCTCCTGTTCTGGCGAAGCGACCGTCTTCCCGGCCGGCGCGTCGCCCTCACGCTTCTGTTCGCTCCGATGGTCGTCACGCCGGTCGCCGCGGGCACGTTCTGGCGCCTGATCTACGATCCGACCTTCGGCATCCTGGACTGGTTCATCCGCTCGCTCGGCTTCGCGCCCGTGCGGTTCCTGAGCGACGCCAATGTCGCCTTCAGTGCGGTCCTCGCCGTCGATGTCTGGATGTGGACGCCGTTCATGGTGCTGATGGCGTTGGCGGCTCTTGCGTCGGTGCCGAAGGCCGAACTCGAAGCCGCCGAGATCGACCGCCTGACGTGGCTCCAGCGTTTCCGCCTGGTGATACTCTACCACGGCAAATTCATCCTCATGCTGGGAATCCTGCTGCGCACGATCGATGCCTTCAAGACCATGGACCTGATCTTCGACATGACCTATGGCGGCCCCGGCACGGCGACCGAGCTGGTTGCCATGACACTGTTCCGCCGCGCCTTCGAAGACTTCAACATGGGCAGCTCCTCCGCACTGGCGGTGATCCTCCTCCTGATCTCCATCGCCTTCACCGTCACCTTCCTCTACGTCCTCTATCTTCGGGAACGGAAGGCGGCGCTCGCATGAGCGGGCGCCTCAGCCAGGGCCTGTACCATGCGGTGCTGTGGCTGGTCGCGCTTGTCTTCTTCGCCCCCGTTTTCTGGATCGTTCTCTCTTCGTTCAAGACCGCGAGCCAGATTCTTGCCGTTCCGCCCCTTCTCGTCTTTCGTCCGACGCTCGCCAACTATGCCAGGCTGTTCGCGCAACCCGCCTTCGAACATCACTTCTTCAACAGTGTCGTGCTTTCGGTGCTGGCGGTGCTGATCGCGGTTGCGGTCTCCTTTCTCGCGGCCTTCGCGTTTTCGCGCTTCCGCCCGGGCGCCACCAACTTCCTGATGTTCCTGCTGCTGTCGATCCGCATGCTTCCCGGATCGGCGGCGATCCTGCCCGTCTATCTGATGTATGTGGCATTCGGCTGGAAAGACAGCTACATCTGGATGACCTTGTTCTACGCCATGTTTTCCATCCCGTTCTCGGTCTGGATCCTGAAGGGCTTTATCGACGGCGTCTCGCCGCGGTTCGACGAAACCGGCATCGTCAACGGTGCCTCGTGGCTGAGCATCATCGCCCGCCTGACGTTCCCACAGGTGCTGCCCGGCGTCGTCGCCGCCCTGATTTTCAATTTCATCTTCGTCTGGAACGAATTCCTCTTCAATTACATCATCGGCGGCATCAATACCGCGAACATCCCCGTTCTTCTCGCCACCAACCTCTCCCACGGAGGCGGCATCGACTGGACGTTTCTGTCATCCCTGACCACCGTCTATATCCTGCCCCCGATCATTGCCGTGTATTTTTTCCAGCGCTTCCTTCTCGTCGGCATGACCTTCGGCACCGTTCGCGGCGAGGTCTAGCGTGCCGCCCCTCATGCCTGGTATCGGTTGATGCGCTGTTGCGGTCGGCACACTACTCTTTATTTTCGGTCGCCTGCTGGTCCCCTTTCCGTTTGCTGCCGGCGGCGGCAAACGCCGGGGGCAGGACACTAGCGCCATGCACGGCCGCGTACTCCTTCAGGCCGAGCTGGCGCTGATCATCCTGATGGTGCTCGGCTGCGTGCTGATCGGTCAGCAATGGAGCTTCACTCTCTATCAGGTCGGCCTTCTCGCCGTCATCGGCGCGACCATCCTCAGCATTGCGGTCGGCAACGTGCCACGCGCTGCCCGTGGCTGGCGCGCCGCCGGCGCCATCGTCATCATCCTTGCGGTGACGGCGGCGCTGTTCATCATCGGCATTTTGCTGGTGCCCTGTCTGGCACGCCTGGGGCAGTGAAGGAATGAGCCGCATCCGTTTCGATGGCCTGTGCAAGACCTATCGTGGGAGCGTTGCGCTCGACACTATCGATCTCGAGGTCGAACCCTCCACTCTCACCGTCTTCTGCGGACCGCCCGGCTCCGGCAAGTCGGTGCTGATGCGGGTCCTGATCGGGCTCGAGCCGCCTTCGGCCGGCCGCATCCTCTTCGATGGTGAAGACATCACAACCTTGCCGGCCGCGGCCCGCTCGATCGGCTACGTGCCGCAATCCTTTGCGCTTTTTCCGCACATGAGGGTGTTCGACAATCTCGCCTATCCTCTGGCGCTGCAGGGCGCCCCGCGCCCCGAAATCCGCTCACGGGTCCAGCAGGCCGCCCGGATGCTGCGGATCGAGCCGCTGCTCGGCAAACGGCCGAGCCAGCTCTCCGGAGGCGAGAAGCAGCGCGCCGCGATCGCGCGCGGCATCCTCAAGAACGCCAACATCTTCATCCTCGATGATCCTCTCGTCGGCCTCGATTTCAAGCTGCGGGAAAGCCTGATGGAAGACCTGAAGGACATGCGCGCGGAAATTGGCGCGACCTTCCTCTACCTGACGGCCGATCCGCTCGAGGCCTTGACGATGGCCGACCATCTGGTCGTCATGGACGGAGGCCACATCGTCGAAGCCGGGCCGGTGGATGCTATGTACTATCATCCGGCAAACCTGCGCACGGCCGAGCTGGTCGGCTTTCCCCGCTGCAACATCCTGCCCGGACGCATGGAAGCGGCCGGCCTCGTGTGCAGCTCCGCCATTGGTCGCTTCAAGGTCGTCCTCGAGGATGGCAGCGCGGCATCCGAGGTCATGCTGGCAATCCGGCCCGAAGACATTGCGCCCGCCGTCCCCGGGGTTTCGCCGCTCGCCGTCGGCACCGTCACCCTCCTGGAGAATCTCGGCTCCGAAACCGTTATCTACGTCCACTCCGGAGACACCACCCTGGTGACGACGATCCCCGCCAGCGCCAACGCAGTGCTCGATCTCGGTGATCCGTTTCCCTTCATGATCCGCCCCGGCGGCCCGATCGTATTCGATCGTGCAACCCGCCGCCGCATCGGGCGGCTCGCAGAGACCCCGCATGGCTGACGTCCGCGTGGAGAGGCTTCGGCGCCAGTTCGGCTCGCTGGTGGCGGTGAAGGATATCTCCTTCGTTTTTCCGGAGGAGGCCGTAACCTGCCTGCTCGGGCCATCCGGCTGTGGCAAGACGACGCTGCTCAGGATGATCGCGGGCCTCGAGCGTCCGGACGCCGGAACCATCCTGTTCGGAGACCGTAACGTGACCGCCCTCTCTCCCCGCCGGCGCGATGTCGCCATGGTGTTCCAGTATCCGGTCATGTACCGCACCCTGAGCGTGGTCGAAAACATCGAGCTGCCACTGGCCAACGACCGTACCATCGGCTCCGCCGAGCGCCGCCAAAGGGTCGAAGAGGTGCTCGAGATCCTCGAGCTTGGCAACTTCCGCCACCTGCACATCGATCGCCTGGACCTTGGCAACCGCCAGAAAGTCGCCGTCGGCCGCGCCATCGCCCGGCGGACCGCCGTCACCTTGTTCGACGAGCCGACGACGAATGTCGAGGTGCACGCAAAGCTCGCCCTGATCCGTGCCTTCAAGGAGCTGCGCCGCCGTGTCAGGCAGACCATCGTCTATGTCACCCATGACCAGACCGAAGCGATGACGCTCGCGGATCAGATCGCCCTCATGCAGGAGGGCCAGATCGTGCAATGCGCGCCGCCGCGCGAGCTCTACGAGCAGCCGGCGGGCGAGTTCGGAGGCTGGTTCCTCGGCAATCCAGGCATGAACTTCCTGACCCCGCAACCCGCCGCCCGAGACGGCCTCCAGTTCGACGGTCTGCCGTTCCCCCTCTTCGCCCCGAATGCCGGACCCGAGGAAATCCGGCTTGGCATCCGCCCTGAGCATGTGCAGATCTCCCGCGTGCCGGTGCCGGACAGCGTCCCTGCGCGCGTTCTTCGAACCGCGATCGCGATCGGTGGGCAACGCCTGGTTACGCTGGCGGTCGGCGGCAGCCGCATCAAGGCCAAGGTTCCGCCGCCTGCACATCCGCCCCAGGATACGCTCGAGATCGGGGCAGAGGTGTTCGCTGTCTGCCCGCTCGAGCGGGCCATTCTGTTCCACGGCGGCGCCAGGCTTGCCGAACCACCCCGCCGCCTGGTACCCAGAATCGAACTTGAGTGACACATATCCCCACGCCATTCGCATCATTCCCCTCTCCCTCTGGGAGAGGGATAGGGTGAGGGTGAATCACTCAACAACAAAAGTGGGTACGAGTGTCCTGCCCCCGACGTTTGCTGCCGCCGGCAGCAAACGAAAGGGGATCAGCAGGCCACTGAAAATAAAGAGGTGTGTGCCGACCGCTAGGATGCATCCTATGGTATCGAGCGTTGGCGTCGGCACACTGGTGGCTTCCGCGGCGGCCGTGCGCTGAAGGTTACCCTCGAGGGAGCGCCCCATGCCGATCTTCGTTGCCGGCACCTGCGATACCAAGGGACGCGAGCTCGCCTACGTGAAGGAGCTGATCCTCGCCGATGGCGTTGCCGCCTCCCTGATCGATCTTTCCACCGGCGTTTCTCCCGATCGCATCGGCGCCGGTGCCGCCGACATCTCTCCCGCAACCGTCGCCGCGTTCCACCCGAAAGGCGCCGGCAGCGTTTTTACCGGTGATCGTGGCACGGCAGTCCTCGCCATGGCGGAAGCCTTCGAGCGCTTCATTCTCGGCCGTAACGATGTCAGCGGCCTGATCGGGCTCGGCGGGTCGGGCGGCACGGCCCTCATCACGCCGGCGATGCGGGCGCTTGCGGTCGGCGTTCCGAAAGTGATGGTTTCGACCGTCGCCTCCAGCAACGTCGCCCCCTATGTCGGGCCAAGCGATATCGCAATGATGTATTCCGTCACCGATATCGCCGGCCTCAACCGCATCTCCCGTGTCGTGCTCGCCAACGCTGCGCACGCGATCGCCGGCATGGTCCGCGCCGCCAGGAGCGCCTCCGTGGACGAACGGGATACGGCCAGGCCCTCCCTCGGCATCACGATGTTCGGCGTCACCACGCCCTGTGTCTCCAACCTCGCCCGTGAACTCGGCAGCACCTGGGACTGCCTGGTCTTCCACGCCACCGGCACGGGCGGACAGTCGATGGAGAAGCTCGTCGATTCCGGCCTGATGGCAGGCGTGATCGATGTCACGACCACCGAGGTCGCCGACCTTCTCATGGGCGGGGTGTTCCCCTGCAGCGAAGACCGCTTCGGCGCCATCCGTCGCATGGAGGTGCCTTGCGTCGTTTCCTGCGGCGCGCTCGACATGGTCAATTTCGGCGCCGTCGAGACGGTTCCCGAGCCGTACCGTCGGCGCCTCCTTTATCGTCACAATCCCCAGGTCACCCTGATGCGCACGACCGTTGAGGAGAACGCCCGTATCGGCGCCTGGATTGCCGGACGTCTCGACCGTTGCCGGGGACCGCTCCGTATCGTGATCCCCGGGCGCGGGGTTTCGGCGCTCGACGCGCCGGGCATGCCCTTTCATGATCCCGGCGCCGACGCCGCTCTCTTCTCGAGCCTCGAGGCGGGTATCCGGCCGACTGCCAATCGCAGCCTCGTCCGCCTGCCCCTGCACATCAATGACGAGGCGTTCGCCGCGGCTCTGGCTCAGCACTTCACCGCGCTCGCCGGAACAGCCTGACATGGCCGCCATCGAACGCACGGCGCTGCTTCAGCGTTTCCACGACATGGTGCGCCAGGGCATCCCCATTATCGGCGGCGGCGCCGGCACCGGCCTCTCCGCCAGGTGCGAGGAAACGGGTGGCATCGACCTCATCGTCATCTACAACTCGGGCCGCTACCGCATGGCCGGGCGGGGCTCGCTGGCCGGCATGCTTGCCTATGGCAACGCCAACGAGATCGTGCGCGAAATGGCCCGCGAGGTGCTGCCCGCCGTCCGCCGCACGCCCGTGCTCGCCGGCGTCAACGGCACCGACCCCTTCTGCCTGTTCGATCCCTTCCTCGACGATCTGAAGGCGCTCGGCTTCTCCGGCATCCAGAATTTTCCCACGGTCGGGCTCATCGACGGCACTTTCCGTGCCGGCCTCGAGGAAACCGGAATGTCCTATGCATTGGAGGTCGATCTCATCCGCCTGGCCAGAAGCAAGGATCTGCTGACGACGCCCTACGTGTTCACGCCGGACGATGCACGCGCAATGGCGAAAGCCGGCGCCGACATCCTGGTCGCCCACATGGGCCTCACCACCGGGGGGGCGATCGGCGCCCGCACGGCGCTTTCGTTGCCGGAATCGGTCGAACGGATCGACGCGATCGCCGAGGCCGCGCAGGACGTGCGCGAGGACATCATCGTGCTCTGCCATGGCGGGCCGATCGCCGCTCCGGAGGACGCACGGTTCGTGCTCTCCCGTGCGCGCCGTTGCCACGGCTTCTATGGTGCCAGCTCCATGGAAAGGCTGCCCACGGAGCGGGCCGTCGTCGAGCAGGCCCGCGCCTTCAAGGCGATCAGGAAATAACGCTTCAGGGAGGAGGAAGACATGGCGAAAGCCTACGCCAGCGCGATCATCGCCGCCCCGGTCGAGGCGGTCTGGCAGATTGTGCGGGATTTCAACGCTCTTCCCGCCTGGCATCCCGCCATCCAGGAAAGCCGGATCGAGGATGGCCGTGATGCCGACACGGTCGGTTGCGTGCGCGCCTTCTCCCTTGCGGACGGCACCCGCGTGCGCGAGCGCCTGCTCGAACTCGACGATTGCCGCTACCGCTTCCGCTACAACTTCGAGCTGCCTGCCTTCCCGGTTGAGAACTATGTCGCGACCTTTACCCTGATTCCCGTCACCGACGGCGATGTCACCTTCGCCGCATGGAAAGCCAAATTCGACGAGCCTCCCTCGGAAAAGGGGCGCTATGTCGACCTCGTCTCCAACGCGGTCTTTGCCGGCGGCCTCACGGCGCTCGCCGCCAGGGCGGCCGGCCGGAAGAGCCCGGACGGCGCCACCCGCTGGCAGGGCTCCCGTCCCGCCAAGGTGTTCTGCTCATCCGTGATTCACGGGCCGCTGCCGGCAGTCTGGGAAAAGGTCAGGGATTTCGCCGGCATGAGCGGCTGGCATCCCGACATCCACGACATGCACATGCTGGACGGCGCCCGGCCCGACAAGGTCGGCGGCACGCGCGATTTCCGTGTCGGCGACGACCCGCTGCAAGAGCAGCTCACGGTCCTCTCCGACCACCGCCACACCTTCCGTTATCGCATGACGGAAAGCGCCATGCCGCTGCTCGACTACCACGCCGGCGTCGCGCTCTATCCGATCACCGCAACCAACGAAACCCTGGCCGTCTGGACGGCGGACTGGACGGCGGCGCCGAATGACGATCTCGTGCTCATTCCAACCGTCCGGGATGCCGTCTTCCAGCGGGCATTCGATACTCTGAATGAGCGCTGCTTTCCGCGCCGGGCCTGATCTTACTGTGGTGCGCGGGCGAAATCCGCCACCCGCTCGCCGATCATGATCGAGGCGGCGTTGGTGTTGCCCGAAACCAGCGTCGGCATGATCGAGGCATCCGCGACCCTGAGCCCTTCGAGGCCGTGCACGCAAAGCCGGGCATCGACCACCGCCATCGGGTCGGGGCCCATCCGGCAGGTGCTGGTCGGGTGGAAGACGGTGCTTCCATATTGTTTCGCAAAGCCGAGGATCTCGTCATCGGTGCCGACCGCAGCACCGGGCAGATATTCGCTTTCGATGAAGGCCCGCATCTCCCGGCCATCGGCGACGCGCCGGGCGAGCTTGACCCCCGCGATCAGGGTTCGCCGGTCGAGCTCGGTTGCGAGATAATTCGGATGGATCGCCGGCGCCTCTCGCGGCTCCGCCGAGCGCAGCCGGATCTCGCCCCGGCTCTCCGGGCGGAGTTGGTTGATGATGGTCGAGAAGCCCGAGAAGCGATGCAGGCCTTCGGCCGGCCGGTCGGCGGAAAAAACGATGAAATGGTACTGCACGTCCGGAGTGGCGAGTTCGGGGCGCGTGCGCACGAAGAGCCCGGCCTGCCCTGCCGCAATCGTCAGCGGTCCGCGCCGGAACAGCAGATATTGCAACCCGGCTGCGATCTTCTTCGGAACGCTCAGCATCATGTCGTTGACGGTGATCGGAAGCTTGCAGCGATGCACCATCCGCACCTGGTAGTGATCCTGCAGGCTCTGCCCGACGCCGGGCAGGTCCGCCAGCACGGGGATGCCGAACGCGGCGAGATGCGCGGCCGGCCCGACGCCCGAAAGCATGAGAAGCTGCGGGGAATTGATGGCTCCGCCGGAGAGAATCACCTCGCGGCGCGCGCCGACGAAAAGCTTTTCCCCGCCGCGCGTGACCTCGACGCCGGTGCTGCGCCTGCCTTGGAAGCGGATCCGTTCGGCCAGCGTTTCGGTCAGGATGCGGAGGTTCCGCCGCTTCGCGGCCGGGCGCAGGTAGCCGACCGCCGTCGAGCAGCGCCTTCCGTTCCGCGTCGTTAGCTGATAGTAGCCGACCCCCTCCTGCGTGGTGCCGTTGAAGTCGTCATTGCGCGGGAAGCCGAGGGCGAGCGCACTCTGGATGAAGGCTTCGCAGAGTGGATGGCGGTCCCTGAGATCGGAAACCGCGAGCGGGCCGCCGGCGCCGTGCAGCGCATCGGCGCCACGCTCCTGGTCTTCCGCGCGCTTGAAATAGGAAAGCACGTCCGCATACGACCAGCCCGCGTTGCCAAGCTGGCGCCAATGGTCGAAATCCTCGGCCTGGCCGCGGATATAAATGAGCCCGTTGATGGAGGAGGAGCCGCCGAGCACCTTTCCCCGCGGCCAGAAGATGCGCCGGCCGTCGAGATTGGGGTCGGGCTCGGTCTGGTAGCACCAGTTCAC
>JASHOF010000019.1 GCA_030041255.1 Acetobacteraceae bacterium | reverse complement strand
CTCTTTGTCACCGTGGATCCGAACCGCGATACGCTTCCGGTGCTCGGCCGCTACACCCGGCTCTTCGCGCCCGAAATCGCCGGCCTGCGCGGAACGGCTGATCAACTCGCCGCGCTCGCGCGCGCCTATCACGTCGGCTATTCGGTCACCCCGGCCACTGCCTCGCACCCGTACGAGGTGACGCACTCCTCGGCAGTGTACGTCTTCGACAAGACCGGCCGGGCACGGCTGCTCATTCCCTCACTTGCCAGCACCACGCCGGACATCGCCGGGACCGCATCGGATCTCGAGCACATTCTGCATTCCGGAGCCGGCGGCCTGCTGGCGCGGCTCGGCCGACTGCTTTGATTTGGAGAGTCCGCACGGGCATGGCCGTGATGGTCGTCGGTCGGGCTGCGGGTCGGGCCGGCCGCGTATCGCCGCGGTCAGGCCGACCGCGAGCGGCCGCTCTCGATCGGCGGCGGATGGGAAAACTCAGTGCCGGAAATGCCGCATGCCCGTGAAAACCATGGCCATTCCCGCCCGGTCCGCGGCCGCGATCACCTCCTCGTCGCGGATCGAGCCGCCCGGCTGGATGACCGCCGTCGCGCCCGCCTCCGCAATCGCCTCGAGCCCGTCCGCAAACGGAAAGAAGGCATCCGAAGCCGCCGCACTTCCAACCGTGAGCGATGTCGAAAGCCCCGCCGCCCGCGTCGCCTCCGCTGCCTTCCAGGCCGCGATCCGCGCCGCATCCACCCGGCTCATCTGCCCCGCCCCGATCCCGACCGTCGCACTTCCCTTCGCATAGACGATCGTGTTCGAGCGCACATGTTTCGCCACCCGGAACGCAAACAGCAGGTCCGCGATCTCCGCCGCACCCGGCGCGCGCTTCGTGACCACCTTGAGATCGCCCGCCCCGATCCGTCCGTTATCGCGCGTCTGGACCAGGAACCCGCCGGCCACGCTCCGAAATGAAAATCCCGCTTCCTCCGCATCCGGAACCTTGCCCGCCAGCAGCAACCGGACATTCCGCTTCTTCGCCAGAATCTCCTGCGCTTCCGCGCTGGCGTCCGGCGCCATCACCACCTCGGTGAAGATCGCAACGATTCTCCCCGCCGTCTCCGCGTCGAGCAGCCGGTTGACGGCCACCACTCCTCCGAAGGCCGAGACCGGGTCGGAGCGCAGCGCCAGATCCCACGCCTCGGCCAGGGTCGCCGCACTCGCTACCCCGCAGGGATTGGCATGCTTGACAATGGCAACGCTCGGCTCCGCGAACTCGGCCACGCACTCATAAGCGGCGTCGGTATCGTTGATGTTGTTGTAGGAAAGCGGCTTCCCTTGCACCTGCCGCGCGCTTGCCACACCCGGCCGCGCATCGCTCACGTAGAAGGCCGCGCGTTGATGCGGATTCTCGCCATAGCGCAGGGTCTCCGCCAGCCGCCCGGTCAAGCTGAAGTGCGCCGGAAATGTTTCGCCCACCGCTCCCTGGAACCACAGCGCGATCGCCGCGTCATAGGCCGCCGTCCGCCCGAACGCTTCCGCCGCAAGCTTCCGCCGCAGTTCCGCCCGCGTGCCCCCGTGCTCCTCGAGTTCCGCGAGCACCGCCTCGTAATGCGCGGGCGCGCTCGCCACCACCACGAACGCATGGTTCTTGGCCGCCGCACGCAGCATCGCCGGCCCGCCGATGTCGATCATCTCGATGCACTCGGCGAACGGGGCACCGCGCGCAATCGCCGCCTCGAACGGATAGAGATCGATCGCAACGAGATCGATCGGCGCAATCCCGTGCTCGGCCATCTCTTTCACGTGCCGCGGCTCGTCGCGCCTGGCCAGGAGCCCGCCATGGATTTGCGGCACCAGCGTCTTCACCCGCCCGTCCAGAATTTCCGGAAAACCGCTCTCCTTCGCAACTTCCTTCACCGCGATACCCGCCTTCGCGAGCGCCGCCGCCGTGCCTCCGGTCGAGAGAATCTCCACGCCCCGCGCAGCCAGCGCCGCGGCAAAGGGAATGACCCCGGTCTTGTCTGAAACGGAAATCAGCGCGCGGCGGATGGGCAGGGAACCGGACATCTCGGACTCCTGGAGGACGGGCCGGGCCGATAGACCGAAAGCCGGCCATGGTCCAGATTGCTCTTCCGCTGCTTGCCTGCCATCGAACCGCAGTCACCGCGTCTCTATCCGCTCGTACCATCCGAGGAAATTTTCCCTGCATGCCCGAAGGCAGCGCCCCGGCAGACGCTTTTGCGAGCCTCCGCCCACTCTTCGCTCCGCGGTCGGTGGCGGTGATCGGCGCCTCCGCGGATCCCACGCGCATCGGCGGCCGTCCCATCGCTGCCATGCGCGCCGCGGGCTTCAAGGGCACGCTGCTGCCGGTCAACCCGAATCGCGCCGAAGTGCAGGGCCTCCCCGCCTGGCCCTCCATCTCTGCGCTGCCCGCCGTGCCCGAGGCAGCGATCGTCGCCATTCCTGCCGCCCTGGCCGAAGCTGCCGTCGCCGAACTCGCCGCCCTCGGCGTGCGCGCCGTCATCCTCTTCTCCGCCGGTTTCGCCGAGGTCGACGAAGCCGGAGCCGCCGCCCAGGCCCGGCTCGCCGCGATCGCGCAACACTCAGGTCTCCGCATCCTCGGCCCCAACACACTCGGACTCTTCGACGCCCGCATCGGCTGGTTCCCGACCTTCACCGCTTCGCTCGACAGCTTCCGTCCGCTCCCCGGCCGCATCGGTATCGCCAGCCAGTCCGGAGCCTTCGGCACCCACATCTTTTCCGTCGCCGCCGAGCGCGGCCTCGGCACCCCCGTCTGCGTCGCCACCGGCAATGAGGCCGACGTCACTCTCGGCGAGGTGATCGGCTTCCTCGCCGCCGACCCCGGCATCGACGTCATTGCCGTGTGTGCCGAAGGCATCCGCAAGCCCCACACCTTCCTCGACGCCCTCGCCGCCGCCCGCGCCGCCCGCAAGCCCGTTATCATGCTCAAGGTCGGCCGAAGCCGCCTCGGCAGTGGCGCCGCCCGCTCGCATACCGCCGCGATCGCCGGCGATGATCGCGTTTTCTCCGCCGTGCTCGAGGAACATGGCGCCGTCCGCGCCGCCCACGCCGAGCAACTCCTCGATTTCGCCTATGCTGCCACGCGACGCATCTATCCCGCCGCGAACACGCTCGGTGCGCTCACGATCAGCGGCGGCGCAGGGGTGCTGATCGCGGACGTTGCCGAATCGCTCGGCCTGCCCCTCCCGCCGCTGCCCGCGGCGGCGCAGGCTGCGCTCAAATCGGCACTGCCCTTCTCCGCGCCCGCCAACCCGGTCGATTGTACCGCCCAGGTCCTGAACGAGCCCGCCCTCATCGGCCGCTTCGCCGACACCATGCTCGCCGAGGGCGGCTATCGCTCCGTCCTCGCCTTCTTCAGCCAGACCGGCGGCTCGCCCGCGCTCGCGCCGGCCTTGCGTGCTGCACTCGCCACCGTCCGCGCCCGCTACCCGGACCGCCTTTACGCACTGTCGGTCATCGCTTCGCCGGAGCGCGTCCGCGCCTACGAATCGGACGGCTTCCTCGTTTTCCCCGAACCCGCGCGCGCTGTCGCCGCTCTCGACGCCATGGGCCGTATCGGCGCGGCCTTTTCTTCGGTCCCCACCAGCCCGCCGCCGCTTCCCCCGCTCTCCCTTCCGCCGGCAACGCCGAACGAGGCGGCAGCCAAGCGCCTGCTCGCCGAAGCCGGCATCGCGATCGTTCCCGAGCGCATCGCCAGATCAGCAGACGAAGCGGCTGCTGCCGCCGCTTCTCTCGGCTATCCGGTGGTGATGAAGATCCTCTCCCCCGACATCCTGCACAAATCCGAGATTGGCGGCGTGCTGCTGGGCCTCGCCGACGAAGCGGCCGTGCGCTCGGCTTACGCCATCCTCCTCGCTCGCGCAGTCGCCGCCGCGCCAGCCGCACGCCTCGACGGCGTCCTCCTGGCGCGCCAGATCGACGGCGCCATCGAATGCATCCTCGGCATCAAGCGCGATCCGGATTTCGGCCCGGTCGCGCTCTTCGGTCCTGGCGGCATTTTCGTCGAAATTCTCGAGGATCTGGTGCTGCACCGCTGTCCGTTCGGCGAGGAAACGGCGCGCAGGATGATCGGCGCCACCCGCGCCGCGCCCCTCCTCTCCGGTGCGCGCGGCCGCCAGCCCGCCGACGTCGCCGCCCTCGCCGCCATGCTCTCCCGCCTCTCCCTCTTTGCCGCCGCCGCCGGCGAGCGCCTCTCCGCCATCGACCTCAATCCGGTCCTCGTGCTCGGGGAGGGGGAGGGGGCGTACGCTGCCGATGCCGTCATCGAACTTGAGGGCTGAACCGATGCCGATCGACTACGAAACGCTGCGCAACTTCCCGATTCCCGAAATCCGCCAGCATCTCACTCTACGCGATACCATCCTCTACGCGCTCTCGATCGGCCTTGCCCAGAACCCGCTCGATCCGCGCCAGCTCGACTTTGTCGATCATCATCGCGCGCTCAAAGCCATGCCGAGCATGGCGGTCGTACTCGCCCATCCCGGCTTCTGGCTCGCCAATCCGGAAACCACCGTCGATGCCGTGAAACTCGTGCACGGCGAGCAAGGCCTGCTCATCCATCGCCCGCTCCCGGTCGCGGGCGACATCATCGGCCGCACCCGCATCTCCGGCCTCATCGACAAAGGCGCCGGCGCCGGCGCACTCCTCTACACCGAAAAGGAAGTGATCGAGGCAGCCACCGGCGCCCTCATCGCCACCACCCGGAGCACCACCTTCCTGCGCGGCCAGGGCGGCTTCGGCGGCCCTGCCGGCCCGCTGAAGGAAGTGCATTCGGTCCCCTCCGGCCCGCCCGAAATCACGCACGATCTTGCAACACGCCCCGAGCAGGCCCTCTATTACCGCCTCAACGGGGACGACAATCCGATCCACTCCGATCCCGCCGTCGCCGCCCGCGCCGGCTTTCCGCGCCCCATCCTGCACGGGCTCTGCACCCTCGGCATCGTCTGCCACGCGCTCCTCGCCACGCTGGCCGACTACGACACCGCCCGTCTCACCGCGCTCGATCTCCGCTTCTCCGCGCCCGTCTTTCCGGGGGAGACCATCCGCACGGAAATCTGGCGCACCGGCGCCTTCCAGGCGCGTGCCCTCGAGCGCAATGTTCTCGTCGTCACCAACGGCCGCGCGGTGATCGCGTCATGATCGACAAGCGCGTGGCCAGCATGGCCGAGGCGATGGCCGGCATTCGCGACGGCTCTGTGGTCCTGCTCGGCGGCTTCGGCGATGTCGGCCAGCCGGACGCGCTGATCAAGGGCCTGATCGCGCAGGGCGCTTCCAATCTCACCGTCGTTGCCAACAACGCCGGCCGCGGCCGTGCCGGCCTCGCCCGCCTGATGGAACTCGGTCGCGTCCGGCGCATCGTTTGCAGCTTTCCCCGCAGCCGCGGCTCCGTCGTCTTCGAAGAGCTCTATTCCGCTGGCCGTATCGAGCTCGAAATCGTCCCGCAGGGCACGCTCGCGGAACGGATTCGCGCCGCCGGCGCCGGTATTGCCGCCTTCTTCACCCCGACCGCCGCCGGCACCCGCCTCGCGGAGAACAAGGAACAGCGTTCCTTCAACGGCCGCCGCTACGTCCTCGAGCACGCGCTCCCGGGTGACGTGGCCCTGATCGAGGCCTGGCGCGCCGATCGTTTCGGCAATCTCACCTACCGGGAATCCGCGCGCAACTTCAATCCGGTGATGGCCATGGCCGCCCGCCTCACCATCGTCCAGGCGCAGCACCTCGTCGAACTCGGCACGCTCGAACCGGAAGCGATCGTGACACCCGGGATTTTCGTCAGCCGCGTCCTCCACGTTCCCTATGCTCAGGCGAAGGAATAGACCGATGCCGGACACCCGAACTACACCCGCCGGCCTGTCTCGTTCCGCCATCGCCCGCCGCATCGCCGAAGATATTCCCGAAGGCTGGTACGTCAATCTCGGCATCGGCATCCCGACTCTGATCGCCGATCACGTGCCCCCCGAACGCGAGGTCATCTTCCATTCCGAGAACGGCGTGCTCGGCATCGGTCCTGCGCCGGCACCCGATGCGGTCGATCCCTGGCTCATCAATGCCGGCAAGGAACCGGTCACGCTGCGCCCTGGCGGCGCCTTCGTGCATCACGCCGACAGTTTCGCCATCATTCGCGGCAGGCATCTCGATCTCTGCGTACTCGGCGCATTCGAGGTGGCAGAAAACGGTGATCTCGCCAACTGGACCACCGGGCGCAATGACGCCGCCGCGGCCGTCGGCGGCGCCATGGATCTTGCCGTCGGCGCGAAGCGGCTCTGGGTCGCAATGGAGCACACCACGAAAGAAGGCGCCCCGCGCCTCGTCTCGCGCTGCTCCTTTCCGCTCACCGCACTGGCCTCTGTGTTGCGCGTTTACACGAACCTTGCCGTGATCGACGTCACACCCGAAGGCTTTCTTCTCCTCGAGACCGCTCCTGGCGTCTCTTTCGAAGCCGTACAGCAACGCACTGCCACCCGCCTGCGCCGCCCTACCGCATGAAGCGGCTCGAACGGCGAGGCGCCGATGCGCAGGGTGCGGACGATCGCCTCATTTCTTAACAATTCCATTACTATTCCTGACCGCAAATGCTGGGGCATTTTCCGCTTCAGAGAGGGCACTTCGAGGCACCCTGTGCGAATGGGGAAACGCGATGGCACAGTCAGTTCGATTGGAGCGATACGAAGGCTGGCGCAAGCTCGTCCTGAACCGGCCGGAGAGACTGAACGCCTTCAACGAGGAAATGCATGCGGTGCTCTCGCAGGCGCTCGACGACGCGGCACTGGATCTCGACTGCCGCGCCCTCCTGCTCACGGGTGAAGGCCGCGGCTTCTGCGCCGGGCAGGATCTCAGCGATCGCGGGGCTGGCGATTTTTCGACCATCGACCTCGGCCGCTCGATCGATCGCTACTACAACCCGCTGATCCGCAAGCTCCGCAGCCTGCCCAAGCCGATCGTCTGCGCGGTCAATGGTGTCGCTGCCGGCGCCGGCGCCAACATTGCGCTCGCCTGCGACATCGTGCTCGCGGCACGTTCGGCAAGCTTCATCCAGGCCTTCGCAAGGATCGGCCTGGTTCCCGATTCCGGCGGCACATTCTTTCTTCCGCGCCTGGTCGGCGAGGCACGCGCCCGCGGGCTCGTGCTGACCGCCGAGCCATTACCGGCCGAGACTGCCGCCTCCTGGGGCCTCATATGGAAGGCCGTCGATGACGACAAGCTGGTTGCGGAGGCCGAGGCTCTGGCCGCCCATCTCGCCACCCGGCCGACCCAGGCCCTCGCTCTCTGCAAACGGGCACTCGCCGCATCTCAGGCCAACACTCTCGACGCCCAGCTCGACCTTGAACGCGATCTTCAGCGCGAGGCCGGCCGCACCCCCGACTATCAGGAAGGTGTTGCGGCGTTTCTCGAAAAACGCCAGCCACGCTTCACCGGCCGGCCGCGATCCACCGTCATGTGACGATTGCCGCCCCAAGCCTGCGATGGCAGATTCCGTCGACCTCAACGGCTATTTCGCCCGCATCCGGTGGCAGGGCCCGACCGCGCCCACCTATTCGACACTCGCCGGCCTCTTGTCTCATCACCTGGCGCAGGTTCCGTTCGAGAATTTCGATGTCCTGCTCGGGCGAGGAATCCGGCTCGACCTTGCTGCCCTGGAGGCCAAGCTGGTTCGCGCCCGGCGCGGCGGTTACTGCTTTGAACACGCCAGCCTCTTTGCTGCCGTCCTGGAAGCGCTCGGCTTTGCGCCTGTCCGTCACGCGGCGCGGGTGATCGCCTTCCGGCCTCGCAACGAAGCACCCCGTACGCACATGCTTCTCAGCGTCACCGTCGACAATGTCCGCTACGTCGTCGATCCGGGATTCGGGCCTTTCGCATCCTCTCTGCCCCTGCCGCTCGACGGCTCCGCCGTCCCTGCGGAATGCCCCACGCATCGCCTCGTCCGCGAGGGCACCGACTGGATCCTCCACGCCACGCGCGACGGCACCGACATCCCGGCCTGGATGTCCACCCTCGAGATCGAGAATCCCATCGATTTCGAAGTGGCGAACCATTTCACCGCCACCCATCCCGCCTCCCTGTTCAGGAATTCGATCCTCGCCAGCGCCGCGACGGCGAACGGACGGGTGAGCATCATGAACCGCGAGGTCACGCATCGCGGCGGTGCCGGCGTGACCAGATCCGAATTGCCCGACCGCCGCGCCCTGCGTGCGCTGCTCGCCCGGTACTTCGGCTTCGATCTCCCGGAGATCGAGACAGTGCCTGTTCCGGCCATTCCAGGCTGGACCTGAAAACCAGTCCGCCCCTGCGCAACGCCTGCATTCACCAGATTCGCGGGATCAGCCGCCACCGCACCCCGCGCGCGTACTCATCGTAGCCGGCAAGCTCCCGCCGCAGCATCCGCTCCTCGCCGACCGCCCGGCACGCCAGGCCGACGATCATCAGCGGAACCACGCCCAGGCCCCACCAGGAGCCGAGCAGCAGCGGCGTGCCCACCAGCCAGAAAATCACTCCGGCATACATCGGATGCCGGACGATGCGGTACGGTCCCTCGCTCACCACCCGGTGCGCCCGCTCCACCTGCACCCGCACCTGCGGTGCCGCGAAGCTGTTGAAGCGGAAGACCTGCCAGGCCACCGCCATGCCCAGCACCGTCAGCACGCCCCCCATCACCGCGACCGCCAGCGGCACCTCGGACCATCCGAAGCGGCGGGCGTCGAATCCCATCAGCGCCAGCCAGCCCACGAAAACAATCACGATCGCGAGCATGAAAAAGCGGTCCCAGCGCACCTGGTCGCGCTGCCACAGCAGAGAGAGGCGCGATTCGAGCAGCTTCGGATCGTGCACCAGCAACCAGAAGCTGATCGCGAGGCCGCTGAGCGCCAGCACGGCAAGCCACGCCCACGCCTGCGGCCAGCGCCATTGCCCGGCGGCGCCGAACAGGATCGCTCCCATCACCGCAACCGTCAGCGTCGTCTGCACCACGACACGCCTGATCACCGCATCGCCTCACGGAGTGGCGCCGCTCTGCTCCACGAGAGCGGCCGAGCCGACATCGCCGGCCGCGTCGTCGTCACGAACAAAGGCCGGCTATTACCTGGCGACACCCATCATCGTCGTCATCTGACCGCCAATCTCGGCGCTGAAACTGCCGGGCGCCTGCTCGGCCCTGCCGGCGGGTGCCGGCTGGGTCTGAGTACAGGCGCCAAGGCAGCCGAGCATCACCGCCACGACCAGCCCCGCCACCATCTTGCCGCGCCGATCCGCCGCCTCGGCAATTTTGCCTTCCTCGTTCCTGGCCATCGGCCATTCCTCCATCCGCCGCCGCTGTCGCATGCGTAGCACCAATCCATGTCGGATCGCTCTTCACGGAGCAAGGCGACGCGTCAGGCGGCCGGGGGTGCAACTCCTCCGGCCTGCTCGCCACTTGACGCCGGGAGGCCGGGTGCGGCAGGGGGTGGCAATGCGCAGGCGAGCCAGGAGGCAAGCGATTCGGGCGATCGTTGCTGCTGTCCTCCTCGGCTCTCTGTCCCTCATTCCGGTGCGTGCGGCGTCGCCAGCGGCGGCGCTGGCCGCCCTCCCGACGCGCCCGGCCCAGCCCGACAAGGGCGCTTCAACGGGATTGCCGCTGCCGCGGTTCGTCTCGCTCACCTCCGGTGATGTGAATATGCGGGTCGGGCCCGGATTCCAGTACCCGATCGAATGGGTTTACAGAGAGCGCGGCCTGCCGGTCGTGGTGGAGCGGGAATTCGATGTCTGGCGGCTGGTCCTGGCGCCGGACGGCGGGCGTGGGTGGATGCATGAGGCCACCCTTTCCGGCACCCGCATGTTTCTGGTGAGCGGCGGGACACAGACGCTCAGGCGCCGGCCGGAAAGCGCCGCGCCGGCGATGGCGGTGCTGCCGGCGGGCGTCATCGGGCATATCCTGCGATGCAGGGCGGCGAATGCGTGGTGCAGCGTGGAAGTCGACGGGCGGCGGGGCTATCTCCGGCGGAATCAATTCTGGGGCACATTTCCCGACGAGGCCGTGCCCTGAGACGATGCCCAAAGGGACGATGCCCAAAGGGACGATGCCCTGAGGGAGGTGCAGGAATAGCCCGGATGGGCTATCCTTTTTAGTTCCCCACCGGTGTCGCCGACCCGCTGGGCATGAAACGGTGGGTGGGTAATATGCGTTAGCGTCGTCGGCAGCGAGATCGGTGTTTCCTTGGTGCGCACGAGCCCTTGTTTTAGTTGGATCCGGGACGTCTGAGCACCCCTGATTGTGCCACGAGCCGGCGACGGCTCCCGAGAACGTTTTCTAGAGTTCGCCTTACGGACGTCCCACGCCGGCGGCGCATCCGGAGGAAGGACATGGAAGTTCTCTACCCGCGCTGCGCCGGCCTCGACATCCACAAGGAGACAGTGGTCGCCTGTGTGCGCCACATGACGAGCGGTACCGTCAAGCGCGAGGTCCGGACGTTCAAGA
>JASHOF010000183.1 GCA_030041255.1 Acetobacteraceae bacterium | reverse complement strand
CGGCGCCAGGCGGCAGAGGCGCGGCAGGCGAGTGGCCGGGATACGGTTGCCGGAATTCGGCGCCGCCGCGGGCAGTTTGCATAGAAGCGGAGAGACTGTGATGGCGACTTTGGAAGAGGAAATGCTAGCGCGCCGGATGGGATTTCCGAATTTTGCGACGCTGCGCCAGCGGGAACGCAACGCTCGAATCCGGGAGTATGAAGAGGCCGACCGGAAGGCTCAGGGTGCGCAGGCCGCCGATCAGGTGAGGCGCCAGCGCGCCGGTGCGACGCCAAGCTTGCACACCTTCACCTTCATCGGTGGTGACCCAGAGGCGGCCCGGGCGGCGCGGATGGAGCGGCAGGTGAATTGGGGGCAGGGGGCGGAGGGGGAAAGCGCACATGACCGCGACGGATGAACAGCTCCACTCTCGCCCCGCGGTGTCTGACAACGGTCCAATTCAGACGCCGGAGATCACTCTTCAGATGGAGAAAGCGGGCGTTGCGGCGCTCCTGGAGGAGCTTGGTCTATACCTCTCCGCTTCAGTACCAGGGCTAGCGCCTGCTGTGCGCGAAGTCTTTCGTGCAATGGCGGCAGCATCTGTTGAACGGAGTTTATCCACTGAACTAGAGCGTCCGACCATGTACGAACTTGGCTTGCTAGCTGAAGAAGGTCCTTACTCTCGATTTCTTCCAGTTGACCGGCTGCGTCATCACCCGAAAGGCGTATTTGGGCGCTAGCGGACGGATGATCGGTGGGGTTTGCATAAGGGTCGTGAATGTAGGCGTTTCTCTTTTTCGCAGTTTTGTCGATCTTGGCGAGTAACTCCTTAAGGCCCGTGAGCTCGTTTCCGCCACCGAGAACAGCAGACGCGACAGCCGCCACCATCTGTGACCTGCCTCTGGTCGCTGTTAGCTCATAAAAAATCGCTCGCGAGATTGGCAATGGAGCGTCCGTAAGGGTGGCAAAGACACCAAACATACGCAGCTCCAGGAGCGCCCATTCGGCGCAAAGCCTGCCTATCCCCTCCGCTATCTTCGGACGTTCTTCTAGAGACTGACTGCCCTCAAAGCCGAGAGCAAACGGATCGGATGGCTTCGGCATTTTCATTTGGCTTTTTCAAGAAATCGTCCTCCGGTTAGGGTTGCTTGGCTGCTGGTCGAGAAGTTCTGGGCATATCGACGGGCGGCCGTCGCGATTGAGGCCACTAGTCCGGCGCATGGGCACCAACGATCATAGCCACATCGCCCCCTGGTCTGAGAATGCCCGAAATCCCTCCGCGAGGTTGCACCTTGGTTGCACGCCATCCGGCTTCTCTCGGCGCTAGCTTCGTAAGCATCTGATTTTATTGGCGCGCCCTGCTGGACTCGAACCAGCGACCCACAGCTTAGAAGGCTGTTGCTCTATCCAACTGAGCTAAGGGCGCCGAACCGTCAATGGGTCCAGTTCTCCAGCCGGCCATAGCGGAAATTTTCGGCATAGGATTTCGGCTCGAATCTCCGCGGCGGCGGGGTTTCCACCTCATAGGCAAGGCCATGCTTCTCTGCATACGCGATCGCCTCTTCGCGGGTCTCGAAGCGTAGCTGCACCTGCGCTCGCGTGTTTCCGCCGCCGATCCACCCCATCAATGGGTCGGCGCGCTGCGGCTCGTCCGGCTCGAAGTCCAGGATCCATTCGCGTGTCCCGGCCCAGCCCGACTGCATTGCCGTCTTCGGCGGGCGGTAGATTCGTGCCAGACCTGCCAACTCTTGCACTCCTTGAGGCGGCCCGATGGTCGGGGCGGCCGGATTCGAACCGGCGGCCTCGTGTACCCAAAACACGCGCGCTGACCAGGCTGCGCCACGCCCCGATGGGGCGCAACCTATGGCCTCCGGCGGGTCGCATCAAGGTGTTGGGCCAGCCGCAGGATCAGGGTGCCGTGCCCAGCGTCTTCGAGATGACGTGGTCGCCAACCAGGATACCGAGCTTGCCGGTGATCCCGCCTTGCAGCTCGAGGGTGGCCGCCACGGGGCCGTCGCTCGAAATGATGGCAAGGCTTTGCGGCACCGTATTCTCCGCGATCCGCCCGATCGTCCCGTCCGCCTTGATGAACACCATGTCGAGCGGCACCAGCGTGTTTTTCATCCACATCCTGGATTCGATCGGCTGCTCCCAGGGAAACAGCATTCCGCCATCCGCGGCCACGCTGTTGCGAAACATCAGCCCGGTGACCTGCTGCTCCGGCGTTTTTGCGATCTCCACCCGGAACACATGCCGCGCTCCGCCGGCACTGACGATCACGAGCTGCTCGGTCGGCAGTGTCGGCTGCGCGCGGGTGGGTTCCGCAACGGCCTGCGCATGCGCCGCAACAGCGGCGGCAACCAGGAAGGCAGTGCAAACGGCGATCAGGGACCGGCGCAGCAGTGAAGGAGTTGTGCCTCGCCACCTGTACTGGCCGGCGGCCTCTGTCGTCAGCACTGTGGCATTCCCTCGGGGACGACCGTCCTGATGATGGAGGCGTCGAGTTCCTCGTACTGCCGATAGCCGATCGTTGCATAGAGTTCGGTTCGTGTCTGCATCCTCTCCACCATCGCTGCCGTGCCGCCATCGCGGCGGAGAACGTGATAAAGCTCCTCCTGGGCGCGCGCGGCAACGCGCAGGCTGCTCACCGGCCAGATCACCATCCGGTAGCCGAGAGCCGCGAACTCCCCGGCGGTGATGAAAGGCGTGCGACCGAACTCCGTCATGTTGGCGAGCAGCGGCACGCCCGGCAGGCGTTCGGCAAACGCGCGAAACATCGCCTTCGACGTGAGAGCCTCGGGAAAGATCGCATCCGCCCCCGCTGCGACATACGTCCGGGCACGCGCAACCGCGCCTTCGATCCCCTCGCTCGCCGCCGCATCCGTGCGCGCGATGATGAAAAGGTGCCGTTTCGCCTGCACGGCCGCTGCGATCTTGGCCGCCATCTCCCCGGCGGGTACAAGCTTTTTGTCGTTGAGATGCCCGCATTTCTTGGGCAGCACCTGATCCTCGATATGCACGGCCGCGGCGCCGGCGTCTTCGAAGCTGCGCACCATGTGCATGACATTGAGCGCCTCGCCATAGCCGGTGTCGCCATCCACCAGGACAGGCAAGCCAGCCGCGCGGGCCACCTGGCGGATGAAAAAGCACACATCTTCCATCGTTATCACGCCAAGATCGGGTAGTCCCATCGAGGCGCTCATCGCCGCCCCCGAGAGATAGAGCGCCGAAAACCCCGCTGCGCGGGCTTGCAGCGCGGCCAATCCGTTCTGGGCGCCGGGGATGCCGAGAATTCCGTCCGCCGCCAGCAGGGCCCGGAATCGATGCCCGGCGGGGATCTCGGGCAGATCGGCGGCAACCAGATAGGGCATCGTCTGCCTCCTCGGGGTCAGCGCACTGCCCACGTCACCAGCAGCAGCGGCCCGGCCAGCACCAGCGCGGCGAAGAGGGAATAGCCGAAAAACCCGGGCATGCGCACCCCGCGGTGGGCGGCAATGGCGCGGATCATCAGGTTGGGCGCGCTGCCGACGTAGGTCAGGCCACCGAAGAAGACCGAGCCCGCCGAGATCGCAACCAATGTCCGTGCGAGCGGGCCGCTGAGCAGGGAGGCATCGTTGCCCGCCAGGCCAAAGAAAACGAGATAGGTCGGCGCATTGTCGAGAAACGCGGAAAAGAGGCCGGTGAGCCAGAAACAGGCCGCCGGCACCGGCGCTCCCGCCGCGTTCGTCACCAACCGGAACACACCGCCGAGCGGCCCGGCCGGACCCGCCTCAAGCATCGCCGTTACCGGGCCGATCGTGATAAAGATCGCGGCGAAGAGTTCCGCTACCTCACCCATCGGCGCCCAGGAGAACATGTTGCGGCGGCGATGCGCGCCGGGCGTGATCGCAACCGAAACAAGGCTCACGGCAACACACAGCAGAACGTTCGCCAGATGCCCGGCCGGGACACTGGCTCCGAAGAGTGCAACGCTGTCCTGACGCCACGCCCCGAATGCCATCTCGCCGGCCGCAACCACGGCGATCAGCCCGAGATTGCCGGCCCCGTGCAACCTGAGCGGCTCCTTCTGCCGCGGGTGCGGCTCGGAGCGCGCAAGCTGAGCATCCAGCAGATAGAAGCCGAGCAGCAGCGGCGCGCTCAGCAGCGCCAGCGGCCAGGCGAGCCAGGCCAGCGGCCAGAAAAACGGCACGCCGTGGAGGAACCCGACATAGAGCGGCGGATTGCCGATCGGGCTGAGCGCCCCGCCTGCATTGGCTACCAGCACGATGAAGAAAACCACCAGATGCCCTTTGCGGGAGCGATGGGCGTTGGCCCTGAGAAACGGGTGGATCAGCGTCATCGCCGCCGCCGTGGTGCCCACGACGCCGCCCAGCAGCGTTCCGATGGCGAGGAGCGCCGTATTTCCTGCCGGCCGCCCCCACGGACCGCCGGCGACGACGATTCCCCCGGCAGCGACATAAAGCGCCAGCAGCAGCGTGATGAAAGGAAGATACTGCACCAGGATCGCGTCGCGCAGCGAGGCTGCGGCGAAGAGCGGACCGAGCGCCGCCGCATCACCCAGCAGCAGGGCGAGACTCCAGCCCAGCATGACGATGCGTGAGCAGCGATGCCAGGTGCGCGGCGCCACCATCGGCCCGAGCGCGATCGAGAGCAGCAGCCCGGCAAAGGGAACGCCGGAAATCAAGTCCGGTGACGCCACGGCGCCCGGTGCCACCGTCGCGGCCAAGACCCTGGCAGGCAGGAAAAGCATGGCAGCAGGAAGCAGCCACGCCCATCTCACGGTCACTTGGTTACTGCCCTTGGTTGCATGGCCGGGACCGTGCAAGTAACGTCCGGCGCGCGCAACGGGGAACCTTTTCGATGGAGATGACGGGCGAGCGGCGTATTCCCGCGCCGCGCCGGAAGGTGTGGGACGCCTTGAACGACCCGGCGGTCCTCAAATCCGCGATCCCGGGCTGCGAAAGCCTGGAGAGGCTCTCGGACAACGAACTCAAGGCGACCGCGATGGTCCGCATCGGGCCGATCGCCGCCCACTTCGCCGGCAAGGTCCTGCTTTCCGATCTCGACCCGCCGAACGGCTACACCATCAGCGGAGAGGGCCAAGGCGGCGTCGCCGGCTTCGCCAAGGGCGGCGCCAAGGTGAGGCTTGCGGACGCCGGAGCCGACACTCTTCTTCACTACGACGTGCAGGCCCAGGTCGGAGGCAAGATCGCCCAGCTCGGCGCGCGCCTGATCGACGCCAGTGCCAAGCAGATGGCCGACACCTTCTTCGACCGCTTCGCCGCCTCTCTCGGCGCGGCGCCGGAAGCGGCCCTGGCCGGCCAGCCGCCAGCGGCGGCCCCCGTCGTCCCGGTGCGGCTTCCCGCCGAGCCCCTGGGCATGCCCATGGTGGTCTGGATCGCCGGCGTCGTCTGCCTGGCCATCATCATCCTGGTACTCGGAAGCTATCTCTGATGCCGCATCCGGGGCCGCGAAGGCCGATGGATCGTCGATGATTCCGGAATCCGTTCGCGAAACCGCTGCCCTGCTTGCCGCCCAGGACTACCTCGCCGATCGTGCCCTGGCGACCACGGTGCATCTCGCGCTCCGCATGCACCGGCCGCTCTTCCTCGAGGGAGAACCGGGCACCGGCAAGACCGAGATTGCGAAAGTCCTGGCTGCCGGCCTCGATCGCCGCCTGGTGCGGCTGCAATGCTACGACGGACTCGACCTTGCCGCCGCCGCCTACGAGTGGAACCACGCCCGCCAGTTGATGGCGATTCGTCTCGCCGAGGCGGCCGGCGAGACCGACCGCGCCCGGCTGGAGAGCGATCTCTATACGCGCCCTTTCCTGCAGGAGCGCCCGCTGCTGTCGGCGATCGATCCCGATCAGCCGCCCGCCGTCCTGCTGATCGATGAGCTCGATCGCGCCGACGAGCCGTTCGAAGCTTTCCTGCTCGAGTTGCTGGCCGATTTCCAGATCACCGTGCCCGAGTTCGGCACCCTCCGCGCCCGCATCCCGCCGGTCGTGGTCCTCACCTCCAACCGTACTCGCGAGGTGCACGACGCGATCCGGCGCCGATGCCTCTACCACTGGGTGGGTTACCCGGATGCCATCCGCGAGCGCGCCATCCTGGCCCGGAAGGCTCCGGGCCTGCCGGAGCGGCTTTCGGCGGAGGTGGTGGCTTTCGTGCAGAGGCTGCGCCGCGAGGATCTTTTCAAGCTCCCCGGGGTTGCCGAGACGATCGATTGGGCGGGCGCGCTCAGTGCCCTCGACCAGCAGGAGCTGGACCCCGCAACGGTCGACGAGACACTTGGCATCCTTCTGAAATATCAGGACGACATTGCCAAAATCAGGGGTGCCGAGGCGGCTCGCATCGTGGCCGAGGCGCGCGCCGCGGCGGCATGAGCAGGCCACCGCCCGTGCGGGCTGGAGGGCGGTATCTCGCCGCGAACGTGATGCAGTTTGCCCGTCTCCTCCGCCGTGCCGGGCTTCCGGTGGGCACCGCCGAGGTGATCGCCGCCCAGGCGGCGCTCACGCTCGTGGATCTCGGCAGCCGTGCCGAGGTCGAAACGGCGCTGGCCGCCACCATGGTGCACCGCCAGGAGCATCGGGAACTGTTCGACCATGCGTTCGCGCTTTTCTGGCGTGATCCGGCAGCCACCCGCCAGGAGGCCATGCTCTCCTTGCTGGCGCCCGAAAAGCTGCGCCCGGAACGGCCTTTGCCCGGCAGCCGCCGGCTCCAGGAAGCATTCTCCCCGCCGCGCACGGCCAGGCAGAGGGAGCAGGAGGCGCCCCCTGCCGTCGAGGCGGTACTGACCGCAAGCGAACGCGAGCGCCTGCAAGAGCTCGATTTCGAAGCCATGAGTGCGGCCGAAATCGCGGCTGCCAAGGCCGAGATCCGCCGTCTCGTCCTGCCGCTCGACCTCTGCCGCACCCGCCGCCGTCGCGCCGATATGGCCGGGCCCGAAATTGATCTCGGCGGCACCCTTCGCCTCAGTCTTCGCCAGGGAGGCGAGATTCTCCGTCTTGCGCGCCGCCGGCGCGTCACCCGCCCGCCGCCGCTGGTCGTCATCTGCGACATCAGCGGCTCGATGGCGCGCTACACGCAACTGCTGCTGCATTTCCTGCACGCGCTGACCAATCTCCGCGAGCGCGTGCATGTTTTCCTGTTCGGGACGCGCCTTTCCAATGTCACTCGCCAGCTCCGCCACCGGGATCCGGAAGTGGCGTTCCAGTTGGTGGCGCACATCGTGCCTGACTGGTCCGGCGGAACCCGGATCGGCGAGGCCCTGGCAACCTTCAACCGGCTTTGGGCGCGCCGCGTGCTGGCGGAAGGGGCGGTCGTGCTGCTGGTCTCGGACGGGCTCGATCGCGAAGGCGCCCGCGGGCTAGCCGAGAATATGGACCGGCTGCATCGCTCCTGCCGCTCTCTGATCTGGCTCAATCCGCTGTTGCGCTGGGACGGATTTACGCCCCGCTCGCAGGGCATCCGTGCCATGCTTCCCTATGTGGACGAGTTCCGTCCGGTGCATAACCTGCGCAGCCTGCGGGCGCTGGTGAGCCTGCTCTCCCGTCCGGCCACGCGCGGGCGCTCCCTCGACATCTGGAGGAAAGCCGCATGAGCGATCTCGAAAACAATCCCGCGGAGATCGAGGATATTCTTGCTCTCGCCGCCCGCTGGCGCGAGGAGGGCGAAGAAGTGGCGCTCGCCACCGTCACCGAAACCTGGGGCAGCTCGCCGCGTCCTGCCGGCAGCCAGCTTGCCGTTACCGGGTCCGGACGGATGGCCGGCTCGGTCAGCGGCGGCTGCATCGAGGGAGCGGTTGCCGATGCGGCGGCCGAAACGATTCGCAGCGGCCGGCCACGGCTTCTTGATTTCGGCATCAGCAACGAACGCGCCTGGGAAGTCGGACTTGCGTGCGGCGGCAAGATGAAGGTGTTCGTGGAGAAGCTCGCTTGACGCCGGAGATTCTCAAATCCCTCGCGCACGCCCGCGCCGGGCACCAGCCGGTGGTGCTGGCGACGCGCATCGCGCCCGCGGAGGCCGCCGGCGCGCAATACCTGCTCCCCGATCCGGCCGCTCCGGCCGAGCTCAATGCGGCCGCTGATGCTGCGCTTGCTGCCGACAGCAGCCGTACAGTCCGCGCGGCGGGCGCCGAATGGTTCCTGCACGTCCACAATCCATCCCCGCGCCTGATCCTCGTCGGCGGCGTGCACATTGCCCAGGCCCTGGCACCGATCGGCGCCATGCTCGGCTTTTCCGTCACCATCGTCGATCCGCGCCGCTCGTTCGCCTCGCCCGAGCGTTTTCCTGGCGTCGCTCTCCGCACGGACTGGCCCGACGAGGCCCTCGACGAGCTCCGGCCGGACAGCAGGAGCGCGATCGTGACCTTGACGCACGATCCGAAGCTCGACGATCCGGCGCTCGACCGGGCGCTCAAATCGCCCGCCTTCTATATCGGCGCGCTCGGCTCGAGGCGCACGCACCAGGCGCGGTTGGCGCGGCTCGCGGCGCTCGGCCACGCGCAGCCGGCACTGGCACGCATCCATGGTCCGGTCGGGCTGTCCATCGAGGCGGTGACGGCGCCGGAGATCGCGTTGGCAATCCTGGCCGAAATTGTGGCTGTCCGTCGCGGGGCCGAGATCGGCGCGAAAGCGGCGGCGTGATTTTCGAGTCTTTGTCATTGGCCGACGCCAAGGGGACCATTCTCGCACACAGCATCCGCCTGCCAGACCGCATGCTGCGCAAAGGTTCGGTGCTCACCGAAGAGGCGGTTGCGGCCCTCGGTGAGGCGGGCCACGAGGAGATCGTCGCTGCCCGCCTGGAAACGGGCGAGGTGCCTGAGGATCTGGCGGCCGACCGCCTCGCGACGGCGCTTCTCACCCCGCTGATCGGGCGTTCGCGCGCCGCCACCGGGCGGGTCAATCTCTTTGCCGAAGTGCCGGGCCTGCTGCGTGTGGCTGCGGCAACGGTCGATCGGATGAACCGGCTCGATGAATCCGTTACCCTGGCCACGCTCCCTGATTATGCAGTGGTGGCCCCGAAGGAATTGATCGCAACGATCAAGATCATTCCCTTCGCGATCGCCGCGACCACGCTTGCAGTGGCAGAGGCGCTGGCGCGCCAGGAAAACCCGGCGCTGACCCTTTACCCGTTCCGCCCCTACAAGGTCGGCCTGGTGATGACCGAGCTTTCGGGAATGAAGGAAAGCGTGGTCCAGCACACGGTCGCAGCCACCGAGGCGCGGGTGGCGGCGCTCACGGGCACGTTGCTGCCGCCGCGGCGTGCCCGGCATGCGGCGGGGCCGATCGCCGATGCGCTCAGGGCGCTGCTCTCCGAAGGTGCCGAGATCATGCTCGTGGCCGGGGCCTCGGCTGTCGTCGATCGGCGCGACGTCGGGCCGGAGGGCATCGTGGGCGCCGGCGGACACATCATCCACTTCGGCATGCCGGTCGATCCCGGCAATCTCATCTGCATCGGCGCGATCGGCGATAAACCGGCCCTCGTGCTGCCCGGTTGTGCCCGCAGCCCGAAGCTCAACGGAATCGATTTCGTGCTCTCGCGGCTGTTTGCGGGCCTCCCCGTCGGTCCTGCCGAAGTGGCGGCAATGGGCGTCGGCGGGCTTCTGAAGGAAATCGAGACACGCCCGATGCCGCGCGCGGATGCGCCTTCTGTACCGCGGGCCGGCGCCCAGCCGCGCGCCCGCCCGACCATCGCTGCGATCGTGCTCGCCGCCGGGCGCTCACGGCGCATGGCGCCGCGTAACAAGCTGCTCATCGCCGGTCCGAGCGGCAAGCCGATCATTGCCCGCGTCGTCGACAATGTGCTCTCCTCCGCCGCCCGCCCGGTGCTGGTGGTGACCGGGCATCAGGCCGACGAGGTGGAGCGCGTTCTCGCCGGCCGGCCGCTGCGCTTCGTGCACGCGCCCGACTATGCGCAAGGCCTTTCGGCGAGCCTGAAGGCGGGAATCGCCGCCGTGCCGCCCGAATGTGCTGGTGCCGTCGTCTGCCTCGGGGATATGCCGCTCGTCACCGGCCGGATGATCGACCGCCTGCTCGCCGCGTTCGATCCCGACGAGGGCCGCGCGATCGTGCTGCCGAATTTCCACGGCAAGCAGGGCAACCCGATGCTGTGGGACCGCCGCTTCTTCCCCGAGATTGCCACCATTTCCGGCGATATCGGCGCGCGGTTCCTGCTTTCCAGGCACATGGAGCAAGTGGCCGAAGTGGAAATGGCGGACGAGGCGGTACTGCGCGACATCGACACGCCGGAAGCCCTGGCCGCCATGCCGAAGCGATTCTGACGGTCATGCGTTCCTGAACCTTCAGGACTTTGCCAGCGGCACCGGTTGGCCTCCGCGCCAAGGCTCCGCTTTGCTTTTTCTCTTGCCAGACGGTGTGCCCCGGCCGAGCATGTTCGCGTGCATCCCGCGGTTGCAGGAAGGAGAACCGATATGGCGAGCAGCAAGGATGCGAAGGCGCGGCAGGCGGCGCCGATCGCTACGCCGAGCAGTCTCGGAGCCAATGCCACCAGGGATATCGCAGGGGCGATGAATGCGCTGCTCGCCGACATGTTCGCGCTCTATCTCAAGACGAAGAACTTCCATTGGCATGTCTCGGGTCCGCACTTCCGCGATTACCATCTGCTGATGGACGAGCAGGCAGATCAGATTTTCGCAACGACCGACGGAATTGCCGAACGCGTGCGCAAGCTCGGCGCGGCGACGATCCATTCGATCGGTCATATCGCAAGGCTGCAGCGGCTGAAGGACAACGATGCGGACTATGTGACGCCCGCCGACATGCTGGCCGAACTGCGGGAGGACAATCTTGCCCTGGTGGGCTCCCTCCGCCAGACCCACGGCGTCTGCGGCGAGCACGGCGACGTGGCCAGCACGAGCATGATCGAGGCCTGGATCGACGAGGCGGAGCGGCGGGTCTGGTTCCTGTTCGAGGCCGGGCGACGCGGCGATTCCGGCTGAGGCGGCAGAGCGGGACGTTTTAGTGGGCGATCAGCAACGGCATCAGGCTGGTCCCGATCACGGTCCTGGACGCCCCGCCAAACAGCGTTTGACGCCACGGCGAGCGGCTGTAGCCGCCCATCACCAGCAGATCCGCCCCATCTTCGCGGGCTGAGGAGAGAAGCTGCTCGCCCGGCCGGAGGCCCGGTACGGCAGGGAAACGATGTACCCTGGCGGATGCGCCGTGCCGGCCGAGATATTCTTTGAGCGCCTCCGCGCTCGCCTCGTGCCGCTCCTCGAGCGTGACGATCGAGACCGCCTTTGCCTCGGCCAGGAAAGGGAGCGCCGCAACGGTCGCACGCACGGCCTCGGCGGAGCCGTTCCAGGCGATCGCGATGCTGGCGCCGAACTCCGCGGGCGGTTCCGCCGGGGCCAGCAGAACAGGGCGGCCGGACTGGATCAGCACCTGCTCGACGGCATCCGTGTGCGGCTGCTCGACCACGCGCTCGGAGCGACCCAGCACGACCAGGTCGAAAAAGCGGCCACGTTGGGCAAGGCTCGCTGACGCCTCGCCGGTCTCTTCGCGCCAGCGTGCACCCTGCTGGCCCGGCTCCGCGGAAGCCGCCATCGAAAAATGATGCCGGCCGGCGGCTTCGATGAAAGCTGCCTTCGTTTGCGCCGCCAGCTCATCCTCCCTGGCGATCATCTGTTGGACCCATTCGCCGCCGAACGGCATCACGCCACCGGCGGATCCGGCCGCCAGCAGCACCTGCTCGACATCGACCTTGACGTGGATGGCTTCGAGGCTGGCGCCAAGGTGCGCGGCCAGGCGGCAGGCAAGCGCGAGCGCACCGTCGTTCGCGGTGCCGCCGCTGGCGCCGACAAGAATGGTTTTGATGGGCACAATCTTCTCCGTTCCGGCGGACTGCCGCACCCGAAACATCTGGCGCACAGGGTGTGTCCAGGACTTGATCCAGGTCAAGCCGGGCGCTCGGAATCCTGCCGTCGGGGCGACGGTGCAGCGGAAAGCCGGCGGGTCAGCAGGCGATCACCAATCCATCATAGCCGGGCTCGACGCCCGGCGGCAGATGGGCAATCAGCCAGGCCCAGTCCATGTCGGTGCCCATGTGCGTGAGGATGGTGCGGCGGGGGGATAGCCGCGCCACCCAGCCGAGCACCTTCTCGAGATGCGCATGAGTGCGATGCGGGCCGTGGCGCTGGAAGCAGCCGACGACCCAGGTTTCGATACCGGCAAGCGCGGCGAGAGCGCGCTCGTCGAGATCGAGCACGTCGGTCGAGTATGCGAAATGGCCGACCCGCAGGCCGAGAGTGTGGACGAAACCATGATCCTGATCGAAAAGCCGCACCGGCATGCCTGCCATGGCGACCGTCTCGCCCGGGCTCACCGCACGGGTCTCGAGCACCGGCCGGAAAAAGCCGGGACCCTGCCAGGGGCGGAAGGCGTAATCGAATCGCTGCCCGAGGTCGGTGAGGACGGCGGCCGTGGCGAAAGCGGGAAGCGGGCGGCCGGCGATGCGGTTCAGGATGCGCACCTCGTCGAGGCCGGCGATGTGATCGGCATGAGAGTGGGTGAAGAGAATCGCATCCACGCCCGGCACTTCGCAGGCAAGGAGCTGGAAGTGAAGGTCGGGAGGCGTGTCCACCAGCAGGCGATGGCCCCCGCTGCTTTCGATGACGATGGCGGCCCGGGTGCGGCGGTTCCTGGGTTGGCTCGCGTCGCACGCACCCCAGTTGCCGCGCCCGTCAGGCCCGCCGATCAGGGGAACTCCGGCCGATCCGCCGGAGCCCAGCATCACGACGCGCATGCGGCTTTGCGGAAGAGGCGGCGGAAATTTTCCGTGGTGATGCGTGCCAGCTCATCCATCTCGAGGCCGCGAATGCGGGCGAGGACGGCGGCCGTATGGGCGACGAAGGCCGGTTCGTTGCGCTTGCCGCGCATGGGCACCGGAGCGAGGTAAGGCGCGTCCGTCTCGACGAGCAGGCGTTCGGCGGGCAGATCTCGCGCAATCGCGCGCAGTTCCTCGGATTTCGGGAAGGTCAGAATGCCGGAGAAGCTCACGTAGCCGCCGCGGGCGACGGCGAATTCGGCCAGCCTGCGGGAAGACGAGAAACAGTGCATCAGGAAGGCGAACGGGCCGAGCGAATCGAGCTCCTCGGTCAGCACGCGCTCGATGTCCTCATCGGCGCTGCGGGCATGAATGGCGAGCGGCAGGTCCGCCTGCTGCGCGGCACGGATATGGGCGCGAAAATTGCGTTCCTGGATTTCCCTCGCCGGCTCCTTGTAGAACCAGTCGAGCCCCGACTCGCCGATGCCGATGACCTTCGGGTCTGCCGCCAGGCGTACAATCTCTTCCGGCGTCGCTGGCGGCGTCTCGGCCGCGTGATGCGGATGCACGCCGACGGTGCACCACACGTTCCGAAGTGTGCGCGTGCGGATCAGGATCTCGCGGGACTGGGCGAGCGTGGTGCCGATGCTGACCACTTCGCCCACTCCGGCAGCCGCGGCACGCGCCAGCACCGCCGCACGTTCCGCTTCATCGTAATAGTCGAGATGGCAGTGGGAATCGATCAGCATGGCTGGGCTGTTTGTCATGCCGCCCCGGCCCTGGCTAGACCCGTGTCAGGCTGATTGTGCAGCCCGACATGGGTCTTGTGGTTTATTCGAGCCCGCGATTCACGCCCGCCGACGATTCCGCCGCGGGCGATCGCGGGCGGTGCTGCCCTGGACGGCCCGGCGCGGCGTGCTATCACTCGGCGCCTTGCCCGGAAGCGGGAAGTAACGCATGACCGAGAGACTGTTCCTCACCGATCCGCGCCTGACGTGCGCCCAGGCCGCCGTGCTGGCGGCAAGCCGGGAGGGCATCATCCTCGACCGCACCGTCTTTTATGCGCGCTCAGGCGGCCAGCCAGGTGACCGCGGGGTTCTGCGCTGGGCGGGTGGCGAAACGCTGATCTCGGAGGCCGTGAAAGGCGAGGGCGAAGAGATCGTCCATATTCCGGCTCCCGGCGCCGGGCTCCCGCCAGAGGGTGCCGCCGTCGAGGCCGAGATCGACTGGCCGCGACGCTATCGCCTGATGCGCATGCATACCGCGATGCATCTCTTGTGCAGCCTGCTGCCCGGCGCCGGCGTCACCGGCGGCCAGGTCGGCGAGGAGCGGTCGCGGCTCGACTTCGACCTGCGCGAATCACCCGAACGCACGGCTCTCGAAGCGGGCCTCAGGCTGCTGATTGCGGCTGATCATCCGGTCAGTGCCGAGTGGGTCGATGAATCCGTTCTCGACTCCTCGCCGGAGCTGGTGCGCACGCTTTCCGTCAAGCCGCCGCGAGGCGGCGGGCGGCTGCGCCTGGTGCGTATTGGCGCGGGCGAACCGCCGGTCGATCTGCAACCCTGCGGCGGCACGCACGTTGCCTCCACGGCCGAGATCGGCTCCCTCGCGGTGCAGAAAATCGAGAACAAGGGGCGGCAGAACCGGCGTGTCGTCATCGCTCTAGCGGCATGAAGGAAACCGTGATGCAGCCTCTGGTCAGCACGAAGTGGCTGGCCGAGAATCTCGGCCGATCGGACCTGATCGTGTTCGATGCCACGATGTATCTGCCGAACGAGCCCGAGGACGGGCGCAGCGAATATCTGCGCGCTCACATCCCGGGTGCGCGCTTCTTCGATATCGATGCCATCGCCGATGAGCAGACGGAGCTGCCGCATATGCTCCCCACGCCCGGCAGCTTTGCCCGGCTGACAGGCGCGCTTGGAGTCGGCAACCGATCCGCTGTCGTCTTCTATGACCAGAAGGGGCTTTCCTCGGCGGCCCGCGGTTGGTGGATGATGGGAGTCTTCGGCCACGACAACGCGGCGGTGCTCGATGGCGGCCTGCCGAAATGGCGTGCCGAAGGCCGCCCCCTCGAGGCCGGAGAGCCGAAGCCTGCCAGGCCGGAACACTTCGTCCCGAATTATCGCGCCCAACGTGTGCGCGGCATCGGCGATCTCCTGGCCAATCTCCGGCAAGAGACCGAACTGGTGCTCGATGCACGCGCCAGGGCCCGCTTCAAGGGAACTGCCCCGGAACCGCGCCCGGGCATGCGTTCGGGTCATATTCCCGGTGCCGCGAGCCTTCCCTATTCCGAGCTTCTGAACGCGGACTTCACATTCCGCGCGCCGGAGGCGCTCCGCCAGCGGTTCGCCGCCGCCGGAGCCGACGGCTCCCGCGCGGTCGTAACGAGCTGTGGCAGCGGCGTCACCGCCGCCATCCTGACGCTCGGCTTGGTGCTGGCCGGCCTTCCGCAAGGTGCCCTCTATGATGGTTCCTGGACCGAATGGGGTGGCCGCCCCGACACCCCGATCGAACGCTGAGGTCCATCATGCCTGACGACACCGCCGGCCGCCGCCCGCAGGGATTCTCCACGCGCCTGTCGCACGCCGGCCGGGCCGGTCGGGGCACGCACGGTTTCGTCAATCCCCCGCTCGTGCGCGGCTCGACCGTCCTTTACCCCACCTGCGCGGATCGCGTTGCGCTGGGCAAGCGGCGTCTCGACCAGGTGCTCGTTTACGGGACACATGGCACGCCGACGCATTTCGTCCTCGAGGACATGATCGCCGAGATCGAGGGCGGCACACGCTGCCAGATCGTCTCCACGGGCCTGGCCGCCATCACCACCCCGCTGCTCGCCTTTCTCGGCGCCGGCGAGCACTGCCTGATGCCGGATTCCGTCTATGGCCCGGCGCGCAACTTCGCGGGCGGGGTGCTCCGACGATTGGGTGTCGAGACGACGTTCTACCCGCCCACGATCGCCGTTGCGGCGCTCGACGGCCTGGTCCGGCCGAACACCCGCGTCCTTTATCTCGAAAGCCCCGGCAGCCACACCTTCGAAATGCAGGATGTACCCGCGCTCTCGGCCTTCGCGCATGCGCGTGGCCTGAAGGTACTGATGGACAACACCTGGGGACTGCATTTCTTCCAGCCGTTTCGCTTTGGTGTCGATGTCTCGATCCAGGCGTTGACGAAATACGCGCTCGGCCATTCGGACGCGCTGCTCGGCTCGATCACCACTGCCGGGGAGGCTGACTGGGAGCGTGTGCGAACCACCACGCTCCAGCTTGGCCAGTACGCGAGCCCGGATGATTGCTGGCTGGCCATCCGCGGCCTCAGGACGCTCGGCGTGAGACTCGACCGGCAGATGCAATCGGGACTCGCCGTCGCGCGCTGGCTCGCGGCCCGGCCCGAGATTCATTGCGTGCTCTATCCAGCACTTCCCGAAGCGTCCGGACACGGGCTCTGGAAACGCGATTTCTCGGGTGCGCCGAGCCTGTTCGGCGTCGTCTTCCAACCGCGCTTCAGTCCGGATGCCACGCGGGCGATGATCGACAGCCTCGATCTGTTCGGTATCGGCGCCTCGTGGGGCGGCTACGAGAGCCTGGCGCTTCCGACCACCGGGTTTGTCACGCGCACGGCCGAACAGAAGGATTTCGGCGGCCCGATGATCCGGCTCCATATCGGGCTCGAAGATCCGGCCGACCTGATCGCCGATCTCGAGCGCGGCCTTGCCGTGCTCGCCGCCCATGGCGGGTGATCTCCCGCCCGGCCTCGCCGCCGCCATCCGGTTCGATCGTTCCGGCTTCATTCCCGCCGTCGCGCAGGACCACGCCAGTGGCGAGGTGCTGATGCTAGCCTGGATGAATGCCGAATCGATTGCCGCAACGCTCGCTTCCGGCTTCGCCACCTACTGGAGCCGCAGCCGTCGGCAGCTCTGGCGCAAGGGCGAGACCTCCGGACATACGCAGCGGCTGGTCGAGCTCAGGATCGACTGCGACGGGGATGCGATCCTGCTGCGTGTCGAGCAGATCGGTCCCGCCTGCCACACCGGCCGCCGCACCTGTTTTTTTCGCGCCGTGCACGACGACGCATTGACGGAAATCGACTGAACGAACGCCGCACGCTCTTTCGGCGCGGCGGATCGACGGAGGATGGTCCGGGGCTGCCGGCCGGGTGACAGGGAGTGCGCGGGTCGGAACGGTTCCGCATCGAGGTCCGGGTTTCGGCCCGGTGCCATTCGGGCGCGCCGCACCGATACCGCAACGACACCATCCGCCAGACATGCCGGGGCCACCGCCGAAGCGTTTCCCGCAACGACCAGAAATCAAAATCCCCATAGGCCAATCCCTGTCGACCGCGGGTTCG
>JASHOF010000182.1 GCA_030041255.1 Acetobacteraceae bacterium | reverse complement strand
TCCGCGCCTGAGAGGGCATGCACCGACCCTCGGTGCTCCTTCGCAGCGCCAGGCAATCCTTCACCCTGTCGCTCCCGCCCATGTGACCGGGCTCTTTCTTCGCTAGTGTCCTGCCCCCGACGTTTGCTGCCGCCGGCAGCAAACGAAAGGGGATCAGCAGGCCACTGAAAATAAAGAGTAGTGTGCCGACCGCTAGGGTGCATCCTACGGTATCAAGTGTTGGAGTCGGCACACTAGAGCGGATCGCGCTTGACTGGAATCGCGAAGCGATCCCAAGGGGACCATGGGAGCGCGTGAATCCGCTCGGTCGGACAAAGGAGAGTCGGCATCAGATGTATCTGCCGGGTGGGGCGGTGCGCGCCGGTGAGCCCTCGGTCAGTGGTCCAGAGGCGGTGGCTCGATTCGAGCGCCGCTGGTCCGACGTCGCCTTCATCGGTGTCGCCGGGCTGGCGCCGGCCGGCTCGTTCGGCTATTCGCTCGAAGATACCGAGCTCGAGCACCTCCCCTTTCGCCGCGCCACCAGTGCCGGGCAGATGGATCGGCAGGCATGACGTTCGATTGGTTCGGCGGCAAGCGCAAGATGGTGATCGCGATGGCGCATATCGGCGCGTTGCCGGGTGCGCCACTCTATGATGCCGATGGCGGGGTCGCGAAGCTGATCGACGCGGTGGCGCGCGATGTCGAACAGCTTCAGGCCGGCGGCGTCGACGCCATCATGTTCGGCAACGAGAATGATCGCCCCTATGTGTTCGCCGCGCCGCCCGAGGCGATCGCGGCGATGGCTGCCCTCATAACCGCAGTGAAGCCGCAGCTTGGCGTTCCATTCGGGGTCGATTACCTGTGGGACCCCATGGCGAGCGTGGCGATCGGGGCGGCGACCGGGGCAAGCTTCGTGCGCGAAATCTTTACCGGGGTGTTCGCTTCCGACATGGGACTGTGGCAGCCTGACTGCGCTGCTGCGTCGCGCCTGCGGCAGCGACTCGGGCGCTCCGACATGAAGCTTCTGTTCAACATAAACGCCGAGTTCGCCCACCCGCTGGATGCGCGGCCGATTGCGCTCAGGGCCAGGAGCGCGGCGTTTTCCTCCCTGGCCGACGCGATCCTGGTATCCGGGCCGATCACCGGCCAGCCGGCCGAACAATCCGACCTCCGTGCGGTCTCAGCCAGCATCGAGGGCGTGCCGGTTTTCGCCAACACCGGCGTGACCGTAGACAACGTTGCCGAGGTGCTGGCGCTCGCCGACGGGGTGATCATCGGCACGCATTTCAAGGTCGATGGCAACACCTGGAACCCCGTCGACGGCACGCGGGTGCAGCGCTTCATGGATCGCGTCGCGACCCTGCGCTGACGGATACCGGTTCGGATGCGCTGTGTCATCGGCCTCGATATCGGTACCACGTCTACGATCGGCGTTCTGCTCGCCTTGCCCGGGCGGGTTCTGGCGCTGGCCTCGCGCCCGGTCGATCTCCTGGCGCCGCATCCCGGCTGGGCGGAGGAGGACCCCGAACAGTGGTGGACGAACGTCTGCGCGCTGACGCGTGAACTGATCGCGCGGGGTGGCATCGGGGCGGATGCGATCGCCGGCGTCGGGGTCACCGGCATGCTCCCGGCGGTCGTGCTGCTGGATGCACAGGATCGGCTGCTGCGCCCGAGCATACAGCAGAGCGATGCGCGCTGCGGCGCTGAGGTAGCGGCGCTGCGCGCCGAATATGCCGAGCCTGACTTCATTCGTCGCGCCGGGAACGGTATCAACCAGCAACTGGTGGCGTGCAAGCTACGCTGGATAGAGCGGCATGAGCCCGAGGTGTTCCGGTCCATCGCCACCGTCTTCGGCTCGTACGACTATGTGAACTGGCGGCTGACCGGGGTTAAGGCAATCGAGCAAAACTGGGCGCTGGAAGCCGGTTTCGTCGATCTGGCCAGCCACGAACTGTCGGGCGGGCTGATCGCGCTCACGCATCTGCCGCGCCGGTCGGTGCCGCAGAAGGTGGCCTCGCATGCGGTGCTCGGCCGCGTCAGCGCCGACGCTGCCGCCGCCACCGGCCTGCCGGAAGGTGTTGCGGTGGTCGGTGGCGCGGCCGATCTGGTGGCCTCCGCCCTCGGTGCCGGGATCGTGGCACCAGGTCAGGTGCTGCTGAAATTCGGCGGATCGGTCGATGTGCTGACGGCAACCACAAAGGCATCGCCCGACCCGCGTCTCTATCTCGACTATCATTTGGTACCCGGCTTGTTCATGCCCAATGGTTGCATGGCGACGGGCGGTTCGGGCCTGAACTGGTTCGCCCGCACCTTTGCCGGCGGCGAGCGGGCACGCGCGGAGGAGGTCGGGCAGACCGTGCACCGGTGGCTGGACGGCTTGGCCGCGATGGTGCCGGCGAGCGCCGAGGGGGTGCGCGTTCTGCCCTATTTCCTCGGCGAAAAGACGCCAATTCACGACCCGGAGGCGCGCGGTGCCTTCACCGGGCTTACCTTGTCACACGGACTGGGACATCTGTGGCGCGCGCTGCTGGAAGCCTATGCCTACGCCATCGCCCACCATGTCGAAGTACTGAATGACATCGGTCACACCACCGAAACGTTCATCGCCTGCGACGGCGGCGCGTCGAGCAGGGTGTGGATGCAGATCGTCGCCGACATATTGCAGCGTCCGGTGCAGTTGCTGACCGGCCATCCCGGCTCGTGTCTCGGTGTCGCTTGGACCGCCGCGATCGGCTGCGGGCTCGAACAGGACTGGACGAGGGTGGCGCGCCTGGTGGGTCAGGGTGAACAAGTCCGACCGCAGGCCGGCCACGCCGAGGTCTATCGCCAGGGTTATGCCGAGTTCCGGCAGCTTTACCGGCGGCTGGCTGGCTGATACGCGATGCTGCGCCGCGCGTTCGGCGGGGAGGACACGCTCATGGCCTATCGCATCGACCCCGACCGCGACCGGCAGTACATCGACGAGTTCCGCCGTCAGCCGATCGGGGCGCACAGCCCCGGGTTGATGCGCGTCCTCACGACGATGCGCAACGATCCGACCGGCAACCAGGTGATCCTGGTGTGCTTGAAGCCGTTCGAGAAATGGGCGCTCGGCACCATGCCGCCGCATCGCGACGAGCCTGTACGCGTCGAGTCGGGGCCGGTGTTCACCAGCCGCGAGGAGGCGGAGTGGGAGGTTTTTCGGCGACGCTGGCGGCGCCTGACCGGCGAGGACATCAACACGCCCTGGCGCTCCTGACGGCGCCAGCCCGGCGGCTTTCCGAGCGGAGACGAAACGTGCTCAAGATCGTTGGCTATCCGGATCGCTATAGCGTCGCCCCCGCCGAAACCATCGCCTTCAAGGTGTCGCTGGAGGAAGGCGGCCGCTTCGCTGCCCGCCTCGTCCGCGTCATTCACGGAGACTGCAACCCGCAAGGCCCCGGGCTGAAGTTCCGCCATGTGCCGACGGCCGCCGACGGTACCTATCCGGGCCGGCGCCAGCGCATAGACGCCGGTTCCTATATGCGTGCGGCATCGCTGCCGGCACTGGCTTCCGGGCCATTCACCTTCTTCGCCATGATCTGGCCGACCCTGCTCAGCCGCGCCGGGATGCAGACCTTGGCGGCGCAATGGGACCCGGCACGCCAGTCGGGTTTTCGCATCGGCGTTGCTGGCGGTGAGCTCGCGCTGACCGTGGGCGATGGCAGCGGCCGTTGCGTCACCATCCGCTCCGGCCGGAACATGCTGGAACGGCACTGGTACTCGGTCGTTGTCGCGCTCGATCCGGCGGCGCGGCGGGTCCGGCTCGATCAGCGTCCATTGCAGCCCTATGCGCTGATCGACGATCAGGCTTCGCTCCAAGCCACGATCACGGTTGTCCCGGCCGAGGTGTCGGCGCCGCTCCTGCTTGCCGGCTGTCCCGAGCCGGACGGAACCGTCGGCCAGCATTTCGACGGCAAGATCGACGCGCCGGCGCTGCTCGCCGGCATGCACATGCCATCGTCTCACGCCGCCCTGCTCGAGGCGCCCCTCCCGCCGGCACTTGTCCCGGCGGTTCTGGCGCGCTGGGATTTTTCGCGTGACATCCCTTCGACCACGGCTTCCGATCTCGGGCCCTACGCTCACACCGGCGAACTGGTCAACCTGCCGGCGCGCGGCATGAAGGGCTGGAACTGGAGCGGTGAAGAGCAGGCATGGACGCGCCGGCCGCAGGAATACGGGGCCATCCACTTCCATCATGACGACCTTTACGACGCCGGCTGGGAAACCTCGGTGGCACTCACCGTTCCTGCCGATCTGCCGAGCGGGCCGTATGCCCTGCACGTGAGCTGCGGCGAGAGCGACGAGCAGGCGACGCGGGAATGCTACCTGGCCTTCTTCGTCCGCCCGCCGCGCACACGTACGCACCGGGGCGCGCGGCCGGATGTCGCTCTCCTCGCGCCCACCTGCTCCTACATGGCCTATGCCAATCACGCCGAGCATATCACGGCACGGGGAGCGGAGCTGCAAATGGGCCGGCTGCTCCAGTTCGGCCATGCCGACCTTTACATGTACGACCACCCCGAACTGGCCGGCTCGCTCTACGATAAGCATGCCGATGGCTCGGGAGTTTGCTATTCGAGCCGGCTGCGCCCGGTACTGAACTTCATGCCGCGCTACCATTCGTGGCTCGGCGGTCACGGCTCGGCACTCTATCAGTACAATGCCGACACCCATCTGTTCGCCTGGCTGGAGCACCATGGCATCACCTACGATGTGATCACCGACGAGGATTTGCACGAAGAAGGTGTCGATCTCCTCGGCGACTATCGCGTGGTAGTGACCGGGACGCACCCCGAGTACCACTCGACACCGATGTGGGACGCGATGAAAACGTGGCTCGATCTCGGCGGTCGGCTGATGTATCTCGGAGGCAATGGCTGGTACTGGCGCATCGCGTTTCATCGGAGTCTTCCCGGCGTCATCGAGGTGCGTCGCGCCGAGGATGGCATCCGCACCTGGATCGCCGAGCCGGGCGAGTACCACCATTCCTTCAACCACGAGTATGGGGGCCTGTGGCGACGCAACGGTCGGCCGCCCAATCTGATTGGCAGTATCGGCTTCATCGCCCAGGGGTTCGACGTCAGCTCCTACTACCGGCGTGCGCCCGATGCCGACAATCCGCGAGCGGCCTTCCTGTTTCATGACGTCCCGGACGAGAAAATTGGTGATTTCGGCCTGATTGGCGGGGGAGCGGCAGGAATCGAGCTGGACTGTCTCGATACCGTGCTCGGGTCACCGCCGAACGCCTTGCGGCTGGCCTCTTCGGAGGCGCATTCGCCGCTCATGCTGCTGGTCAATGAGGAGTTCGGCGTCGTGCCGCCGAACCTCGGCGGCGACACCAACGATCGCGTGCACGCCGATCTCGTCTTTGCGGAGACGCCGGCGGGCGGGGCCGTGTTCGCCACTGGCTCGATCGCCTGGTGCGGTTCTCTGTCGCACAACGGCTATGACAACAACGTCTCCCGCCTGACCCTCAATGCGTTGCGCCGTTTCCTTGATCCGGCGCCGTTTCCGCGGGCCGCCCTTTGGGGTCGATCGTGAAGGCTCATCCGTTCGTAACCGTGTCTTCTCCGCTTGCCTACCCGACCTCCGACATGGCCAGGGCAACCGCGTTTCAGGCTTGAGCCCGCACGATGGCGAGGACGCTGCCGCTCCAGCTCGACCTTGCAGCATCAGTCGATAACATCAACCTGCCGGGAACGCTACCGCGCCTGTTCCTCCAGCTTCGCGAGGCGACTCCCGCCTTGACGGCGAGCATCGTGTATGAGAGAGAAGCCTTCCATAGTACACAGGACGAACTGTAGCGCAAAAGTCCCTGCGGCCGTCTCAGCGGGTCGAACGCGACGGGGCCACGGCCGCCAGCAAAGGTTCGGTGGAGGCTGACACGAAAACAAAGCATGGCGCCTGCTGAGTAGGGAGAGAAAACATGGGTAAGAATAAACGACTGGTTGCGTTTGGTGCCTGCCTGCTGGCAGCAGGATTCGTGGCGAATACTGTGTTCGCCGCTCCGTCCCAGAACACCGACACATCGAAGATGTGGTTCGTCAACATCGTCAAGCTCACTTCCAGCGCGTGGTTCCAGAACATGGATCGCGGACTGGTGGCTTTCACCAAGGATGCCGGGGTCAAGGCGACGCAGACCGGGCCGGCGCAAGCGACTGCGGAGGGACAGGTTGCGATCATCCAGAACATGATCCCGCAGAAGCCGACCGCGATCGGTGTGGTCCCGAACTCCGAGCAGGCGCTTGAGGGCGTGCTCGGGCGGGCGCAGAAGGCAGGCATTTTCGTGTTCTCGCAGGAAGCGCCGGAGTTGAAGAACACGAACCTTGATCTTGAGGCTTTCAGCAACGCCAATTACGGTCGGGAAATGATGGGCGCTCTGGCCAAGTGCATGGGAGGCAAAGGCCAGTATGTCACTTTCGTCGGCCACTTGACGGCCGCAAGCCACATGGCGTGGGCGCAGGCGGAACTGGAGGAGGCAAAGGCGAAGTTCCCGGATATTACCCGCGTAACCGGACCGGTCGTCGCCGAGGAGAATTCCGAAGTAGCGTACGAGAAAACCAAGGAGCTGCTGGTCAAGTACCCGCACCTGAAGGGCTTTCTCGGCAGTGCCGCGACCGACATTCCGGGAATCGCCAAAGCCGTCACGGAACTTGGGTTGAGTGGGAAGGTATGCATCGTCGGAACGAGCGTGCCATCGCTGAGCATGAGTTATGTCGAGGCGGGTACCATACAGGACGTCTTCCTGTGGGACTCTTCACTCACCGCGCATGCCGTGATGAACGGCGTACTGATGATGCTCGAAGGTAAGAAAGTTGGGGTCGGTACCAACCTCGGCGTCCCCGGCTACACGGATATCAAGAACTGCGAAGGGAACGGGGCTAGCTCACACTGCTTCGAGGGCGATGCTATTTTGAAGTTGACCAAGGAAAACATAGGAAACTACCACTTTTAAACGGCGTGATGGCATGCCCGGGTGGAGCGAGCGGCTAGAGCGGATCGCGCTTGACTGGAATCGCGAAGCGATCCCAAGGGGACCATGGGAGCGCGTGAACCCGCTCGGTCAGACAAAGGAGAGCGTGTTCAGTCAACCTGAACACGCTCTCGTGTCCTGCCCCCGACGTTTGCTGCCGCCGGCAGCAAACGAAAGGGGACGAGCAGGCCACTGAAAATCAAGAGGTGTGTGCCGACCGATATGGTGCATCCTGCGGTATCGAGCGTTGGAGTCGGTACACGAGAGAGGACGCGGGAATCCGCGTGACGTGCGGGCGGAAGGCGCGCGGCACGTGGTGAACGGCCCGGTTCTTTCTGTTAACGCAATAGAAAAGCGATTCGCGGGGGTACACGCGCTCGGCGGCGTATCCCTGTCGCTCTACCCAGGCCGCGTACACTGCCTGGCCGGTGAGAACGGTTCGGGGAAATCGACCCTTATCAAGATCATTAGCGGGGTCGAGGTACCGGATGCCGGAACGATTACCCTTGCCGGGCGTACATACCGCTCACTCACACCGCGCCTCGGCATCCAGGGCGGCATCCAGGTCATCTACCAGGACTTGTCGCTGTTCTCGAATCTCAGCATCGCGGAGAACATCGCGATCGGGCCCATCATCGCGAAGCGTCGCCAGCGCTACAGCCCCCGCGAAGCCCGCGCCATCGCTGAGAAGGTCGCTGCGCGCATTAACGTCGAACTGCCATTTTCCGCTTTCGCGGGAGAGGTGCCAATCGCACAACGCCAACTGACTGCGATCTGTCGCGCACTGGCAGAGGACGCCCGGGTCCTCTTTATGGACGAACCCACTACCGCGCTGACCAGGCGGGAGGTCGACTCGTTGTTTGACACCGTGCGATTGCTCCGCCTCCAGGGCGTTGCCGTCGTGTTCGTTAGCCACAAATTCGACGAAGTGCTGAACATCGCTGACGAAATCACGGTCTTGCGCAACGGGCGAGTCGCCGCCGCGGGCCCCGCGGCGGACTTCGACCATGCCTCGCTGAGCGAGGCAATGACCGGACGCCGGATCGCCGCTTTGGAGCATCGCCAAACGGCCGCCATAGCGCCTCGGGCCGCGCTCCTGGCAGAGAATATCGCGGTCGGGGGGATGCTGACCGATGTGTCGTTGACGCTGAACCACGGGGAGATCCTTGGAGTCACGGGTCTCCTCGGCTCCGGGCGTGAAGCCGTCGCCGAGGCGCTGTTCGGCGTCCGTCCGATCACCTCCGGACAGATCAGCATCGACGGTAAGTCGTGCCGCATCCGAAAAGCAGCGGACGCCATCCAGATGGGCATCGGCTACGTCCCCGGGGACCGTCTCAGCGAGGGTCTGTTTCTCAACCATACGGTGGCCCAGAACATCGTCTCCGCCAGCACCGCCGGGATACCGCGTACCATCGGATTGGTCATGCGACGATCGCTCAACGTCATTGCCAGGCGGATGATCGATGCGTTCGGCATCAAGACACCCTCGGCACAGGTCGCCGTGCGCACGCTCTCCGGCGGGAACCAGCAGCGTGTCGTACTGGCCAAGTGGTTCGTCGAGAAGCCGCGGATACTGATTCTGAATGGTCCCACGGTTGGTGTGGATGTCGGATCTAAACGCGAAATTCTTTCATTGCTCCGCAACTTGAGCGCTGATGGGACTGCCATCATGGTGATCTCCGATGACGTGCCGGAGCTGGCAGAGATAGCCGATCGCATCATCGTGATGCGCAACGGCGCAATCGCCGTTGAGCTGCGCGGATCGGAGATTCGTGAAGAGCGCATCCTCGACGAGCTGGCTACGTGAACAAGCTATCGGCTCCTCTCGCTCACGCGCCACGTCCCCGCGAGCGGTCTCCTGGGGGAGCCTTCAACGCGGTGGTGCATCTGCGGGGCCGCAACAATGAAGGAATTACCGCGCTCACGATCGTCGTTCTGGTTTTGATCGTTGGTGCCCTGACCCCAGGTTTCTGGAGCCTGGCAACGGTTTTCAACGTGCTTCGCAACTCGTATGAGCCCCTGTTGTTCGCGCTGGGCGTATTGCTCATATTGCTCATGGGAGGAATCGACGTCTCGTTCGACGCGATCGGTATCTTCGCTGCCTACTCGACAGCAGTGCTGACGGCTGATGGCCGTCTTGCCGGCGATCTCGGGCTGATGTTCGTCGTTTCGACACTCATCGGGCTGGGGTTGGGTGCTGTCAACGCGTTGATCGTTTCCTTGGGCAAGCTGTCGGTGCTGATCGTTACGTTAGGAACGCGAGGAATTTTCTTGGGGTTGATGCTCACCCTCGTGGGCTCCGCCTATGTCACCAACCTGCCCAAAACGCTCCAGTCCTTCGATGTCGATTATTTGCTCCGGACCCACACGGCGACGGGCCAGGTAGCGGGATTGCAGATGCTGGTCGTCCCCGTAGCTGTACTGTGTCTTTTGGTCGCATTTGGCCTGCGGTTTACGGTGACTGGCCGCGGCATCTACGCGATCGGCGGCAGCGAAGAAGCGGCGCGGCGCGCCGGCTTTTCTGTCGGCACGATCAAGGCTGTCGTATTCTGCTGCGCCGGCGGTTTGGCGGGAGCCGCCGGGATGGTCCACGTAAGCCTCATCGGCTACGCGAATCCGCAGGATATCGTCGGTAACGAGCTGATAGTGATTGCAGCGGTGGTCTTGGGCGGCGCCTCGATTTTTGGTGGTCGGGGAAGTGTCGGAGGCACCATCCTCGGGGTACTGCTGATCGAGCTGATACAGTACTGCCTGATTATCCTTGGGGTGCCGAGCTCCTGGGACGACGTGGCGATCGGCGTCCTGCTATTGGTCGGGATCGTACTGCAAGTTGGACGCTCCCCTGCTGGCGTGGCCAAGCTGCTCGTCAGGCACGCCACGACACGCGGGGTCGGGCATGAGTGAACCTTCGATCGTGAGCCGCACGGTTTTGGTGCTGCGGCGCGAGCACAGCCCGGTGCCGATCCTGGCCGTGACAATCCTGGTCTTTGTGCTCTTTGCCGTGCTGGTGCCGGGCAGGTTCCCGACTTCGGCGAACATGAACTCGATTGGCTTCCAGGTGCCCGAAACGGCTCTCCTCGGAACGGGAGTCATGCTGTCGATGGTCCTTGCCGGCATCGACCTGTCGGTAGTGGCAATCGCCGATCTATCGAGCGTGACGATGGTCCAGTACTTTACGGTTGCCGGCGCAACGCACCCAGGACACGGTGGACCGCTGGTGATAGCGATCGGTATCGTGATCGCGCTCGCAGTCGGTGCAGCATGTGGAGCGATCAATGGCCTGATCATCGGTAAGCTGCGAGTTACCGCGATCCTCGCGACGCTGGCCACGATGGAGCTGTTCGGTGGATTGGCGATCGCCTGGACCGGCGGAAACACGCTCCCTGATGTACCGGAGGCGATCTTGGATATCGGGAACCTGAGTCCTGGCGGCGTTCCACTCCCGACCATCATCTTCCTCGGCTGCGCGCTGCTTGTCGCCTTACTCCTGAATGGCAGTCGCTTCGGTATCCGCGCCATCCTCGTCGGCGCGAATTCCCGCGCGGCGGCGTTTTCAGGCATCCGCGAACCGCGCGTGCAACTCGGTATCTACACGGTCAGCGGACTCCTCGCTGCGGTGGCTGGTATCATCTTCGTCGGTCGCACCGCGGGGGCGACTCCTGACTACGGCGCAGCTTCCTACGTTCTATTGGCCGTCGTCATCGCAGTACTCGCCGGGGTGGATCCTCTCGGCGGCTTCGGGACCGTTGTCGGGGTGACGCTGGCAGCGTTTGTGCTGGAGATGATCCGGTCGGGCTTCGTCGCATTGAATTTGAATCAATTTCTGTACGAGGCCGCGCAAGGTACTATATTGATCGTGGTATTGGCTGTCGGGTCGATCGCTCAGGGCAATGTACGCTGGTTTGCACGGCTGAAGCGGGCCGCTCCTTGATTTGCTTTTGTTGGTCAACGATGAGCGCCTGCTCGGCGCCGACTTATCGGCCTCTTCCGCAACCCGTGTCAGACCGTGAACTGCTCGGCGATGATGCGCTCCGAAAGTGCCTGATCGGGATCGAATAAAACAGTCACCGAGAGTGAGCGATCTTCGTGAACCAGGACGCGCACCACATCACGTACTTCGGTGAAATCGGCCACCGCCGCGACAGGACGCTTCTCGGCCTCCAGGACGTCAAACACCACCTCGGCGGTGCTCGGCAGGAGTGCACCCCGCCACCGCCGGGGGCGGAACGCGCTGATCGGGGTCAGCGGCAGCAGGTCGGCCGAAAGGGGGACAATCGGTCCGTGTGCAGAAAGGTTATATGCAGTGGAACCGGCTGGTGTCGCAATCAAGACTCCATCGCACATCAGTTCTTCGAGCCGCACCCGGCCGTCCACGGAGATCCTGATCTTTGCACCCTGGCGCAACTGCCGGAGCAGACTTACTTCGTTGAATGCCAGGGCCTCGACAACGTCGCCTTGCGCGGTCGTCGCCTGCATGCGCAGCGGATGAAGTACCGTCCTCTGCGCCTCCGCCAGGCGATCGGAAAGGCCCGACTCGGCATAGCCATTCATCAGAAAGCCGACCGAACCGCAGTTCATCCCGTAGACTGGAAGGCCGTGGCTCAACATGTTGTGCAATGTCTCGAGCATGAAACCATCGCCACCGAGAGCGACGACAACTTTCGCCTGCCTCAGGGGGAGTGCGCCAAACCGCGCAACCAGCCGATCTAACCTCTGCTGCGCCAACGGCGATGCAGAGGCAACGAAGGCAATATCTGACACCTTCCGGCCCCCCGGTCGGTCCGGAGTTCCCGCGTCCTCGTCCATGTGGGCCTGGGCGACCCGGGCTAAATAAGCCTGTGGTGCTCTAGGATCGGCATATTGCGTCGTACCCGCGCGGTTACCTGCTGGTCAATCCGTGCCGTAGCCCAACCAACGCCATCGGAGGCCTTTGCCACGACATGGCCCCAAGGATCACAAAGAATCGAATGGCCATAGGTCCATCGCGACACTCCATTCGCATCCAGGTGCTTCCCGTAGCACGCCGGGGCGGCAAGCCAGCATTGCGTCTCTATGGCTCGTGCCCGAACCAGCACCTCCCAGTGGTCCTTCCCGGTCTCTCGGGTGAACGCAGCCGGCAGAAAGATCACCTCGGCACCGGCCCGCCTGAGCGCGGAAAAAAGTTCCGGAAATCGAAGATCGTAACAAATTGCAAGCCCGATCCGCACGCCACACGCATCGCAGGTAATGACCTTCTCTCCCGCACCAAACGTTTCGCTTTCGTGATATCCGGCGCCATCTGGCGTCGTGATATCGAAGAGGTGAATCTTGCGGTAACGCGCGATCTCATGGCCTTTCTGGTCGAACACCAGGGTCGTGTTGAAGAGCTTCTCGCCAACCCTCTCCGCAATGGAACCGCCGTGCACGTGGATTCGCCGCTCGCGCGCAATCCCGCGGAGGAACTCGTAAGCCGGTCCCCCCGGTTCGTTCGAATCTGGTGGCGGCAGGGATTCGGCTTGTTCGAACTTTGCCGCACGATCGCCGCCGAGGCAGGTCCAGATTTCGGGCAGACCGAGCATGTCTGGGCGATCGGAAGTCACCGCACCATCGATCAGGCATGCAGCCTGCGAGATATTCTCCGCCTTGTTATGGCCGGGACTCATCTGCACCACACTGACACGCATTGCCTTTCCCTCCAGTCGTCCATTCATCGGATCGGAACCCGGAAGTCAATAAGCCGGCCGACGCCCCGCGCAAGGTCGTAGATCTCGCTCGACCCCAAGACCACAGGGACGCTCAGGCGGGAAACGAGCCAGAAGGCTTGGCCGGGAAACCCAGAGCTCTTGCCGCGAGCGGAAAAAATCGTGACTCCTGAGCGCCCCAGGATTGAAAGCGCGCAGCATTCCCCAAAGCAGAAAATCTTGCATAAGGTCGTGCAGGCGATGCGCGATCCTACCATCAGGTGGGAAAATATCGAGCCCGAACTCTTCGATCAGCCGCCGTTGATGACTGGCATCAAAAGCACCCGCGAACGCCCACCGCGCGAACACTGCGCGAATGTCGCGCCACTTGGAATCACTGTCCAGCGCGGCCGCCAAAAGTCCGAACGACAGCCTCAGGCGCCGGTAGGTTTCCACGGCCCAGGCGAGGTCGGGCCCACAGCGCGCAAAGGCCGCCATATGTTCGCTCCAGAAATGGAGCTCACCCACCGGCTCGTCGGGGTGGACCGCGGTGCCATCGGAGAGCAGAAGCCGTCGCGATGCCCGCTCGCGCGAAAGACGTAGAATGCACAGTGGCTCGTCAGAGAACTCCTGTATGGCGTAACGGCGGCGGAGCAAGGCATCCAACCGACGGACCACCACCGCTACCGGGTCGATCGGGCGGCCACCCACCTTCCAACGCCGCCCGGCTTCTCGCAGTTCCCGTGAGGTTTCGCCAGGGAGGCCGTCCTTAGGCACCGCTGCCTGCCTCGGTTTCAGGCTTATCAGAGTGGGCGTGCAGAGACCGGCATCTCGGCTGTAGCTGAGAAGCGCGCCTCCATTGCTCAAACCGCATGCCGCAGCCTGTCTCTGTCGGTCCGATTGGCAGGGTAGTCGAGGGCAAGGATGGTTGTCACGTGCCGGAGGCCGCCACCCGGCGGCGCGTCATTGTGGCCAGTCGAGGCGTGGTTCGGCACGCTCGCGCGCCACGCGCGCATCGGCTTTGTGCCGGCGGTCCGAACCGGATACAGACCGGACCGAGGCCTCGGCAGGCGCAACCTGAGGCGCCGGAGGGATGGGTGGGCGTCCGGTCTCGGCCGCGAAACGACTAGGACGCAAGGGCAGCGCAAGGGGCTCCTCTTCGTACTCGCCGTTCCCCGGAAGCTCCGGGAGCCGCAGCGCCAGGCGGCGCATTTCCGTCTGGATCTCGTCGAGCCGCGCCTCCATCCCCTCCAGCCTCCCTTTCAATCCGAGCACGCTGAAAGGCATCAGCAGGAACACGAGCAGGTAAAGCGCACCCAACGCAAGCACCAGAAACGGTAGCCACCAGGGCGTCCAGGCAGGCAGCAGGAATGGTAAGGTCATTGGCGACCTTATAGCAGCGGCTGGGTCCGGTCGCGAACCCGCCGCGGGCGGGCCCGTACGGCCCCCCGCCAATGGTGACCTTGCGTGCTCCTTCTTCGTGGTGACCCGAGAACCGCCTGTTCCATGCCCGCTCTATTCGGCGCCTGACCCCAAATTCTCAGT
>JASHOF010000181.1 GCA_030041255.1 Acetobacteraceae bacterium | reverse complement strand
GGCCGAGCAGCCCGGTGCCGAGCAGGGCCAGGCTTCCCGGCTCCGGCACGACCTCGAGCGTGAAGCTGCTGGCAGTCGCTCCGCTCCCCCACGTCCATGTGTAGGTGCCGGGGGTAATGCCGAGACTCGCGAAGGTCGCGTCATCGTAGGTCGATGTGTCCGACAGGGTATTGCCGGAGACGTAGCCCTCCGGCACGACAAGAACAACGGAACCGATGCCGACGAGGTCGCCGCTGCCGCTGCTGGCGTCGGCAGCGCCACCGCTGCCGAAACTCGTTGGCCCGGTGTATCCCGAGTAGTATGAACCGGCCGCGGAACTCGTCGGTCCAGTAACTATTGCCGGACCGCTTGGATCCATAGCGGCACAGCAGGTGGTGGCGGTGGCATAGAAACTCAGGCCGGTCAGATCGATTGTTCCGCTGCCCGTGGCGACGACGTTGCCCCCCACTTGCGTGAGTGTCACGATATAGTCGGCCTGCGCCGGCAGGGCGGCCAAGCTACAGCCGACCAGCAGCGCCGCGGCGAGTGTCACCGTACGCGTTGTCGATTTCACCATTGTCATGACGCTCCTCTCCTCATTCTTCCGGTTCCGGCGTCGGCGATCGTACCTCCATTTTCGGACGACGTCACGGCAGCAATTGACACGCAATTCTTGTGCCCAAGCGTGACAAAACGAAAAGCCTCACATAAACAGTAGCTTACCAGGCAGCGGAAGGGTGCGGGCCGGCAGGATCTGTAAAGTTCTCCGACGGTTGTGCGAACTGACCAGCGGATCCTGCCACCACTGGCATCCGCCCTTGCTGCAATGTGCCCTGTGCGGCGGGTCGAGTGCGCTGATCGGCAACATTTCAGGATGGCTGATCGGCCGCCGAGCCGTTTCAGGTGTAAAGAATCCCGACAGAGCCTCCCGGGACGCCGGCCTGATCCCTGATACCCGCTATCACGGAAGTCTGAGTCATATCCCCTCCGCCCGCCCGATAGAGATGAATATGGCTTTTTTTCTTTTTCTGGCGGCTTTCTGGCGGTCTGCGAGGGCACGCCATTGACAATAAAGAGCAGTGTGCCGACCGCTATGGGGCATCCTGCGGTATCAGGCGTTGGAGTCGGCACACTCGGTGCATCCCTGCATTCGCGAACGGATGCAGGGCATCGAAGATGCGTTCGCTTTGCGCCAGGTCCGTATGACTTGCCAGGGCGGGGCGGTGTGATCAGACTGAAAGCGCATTTCTTATCAGGATCGGAAAGAGAGGAGCGCCATCGTGGCCGCGCGTCCGGTTGATGCCTGAGGAAGCCTTGCGAGCGGGGGCGCGGCCCGCCGATGTCCCGCGCGCAGACTGGCTCGAGCGCACCCGGGCGATCCTGCCCTCGATTGCCGCCGCGGCGGCCGAGATCGAACGCGAGAGAAGGCTTCCCGAGCGCTTGGTGACGGAGCTGAAAGCGGCCGGATTTTTCGGCCTTTTGGTACCGGAGAGCCTGGGAGGCGCCGAGCTGGACCCGCCGAATTTCGTTGCCATCCTGGAGGCGATCGCCGGGATCGATGCCAGCTCCGCGTGGTGCCTCTCCCAGACCAATGTGTGCAACTCGGTGGCGGCGTTTCTGGCACCCGAGGCGGCGCAGGAGATTTTCGGCCGGGGCAGTCCGACCGTCATCGCCTGGGGCGCCGGCTTCGGTGGCCGGGCCGAAGCCGTTCCCGGCGGCTATCGGGTCAGCGGCAAGTGGTCCTTCGCCAGTGGCGGGCACCACGCGAACTGGCTCGGCGGGCACTGCATCGTCACTGACGGCGGGCAGGAGCGGCGGGGGCTGGATGGCGCCGTGGTCACGCGCACGATGCTGTTCCCGGCGGACTCGACCACGCTCGTGGACATCTGGCGCGTGATCGGGCTGCGCGGTACCGGCAGCGACGCTTATGCGATCGAGAACCTGTTCGTTCCCGCGGCGCATTCGATCTCTCGCGATGATCCGGCGGAGCGGCGCCATCCGGCACCCCTCTATCTCTATCCCAGCAACAGCCTCTACGGCTCGGGGTTCGCGGCGGTCGCGGCCGGCATCGCGCGCGCCATGCTCGAGGCGCTGATTGCGCTGGCGCGGGAGAAAACGCCACGCGCACTCAAAACCAGCATGCGCGCGAGCCCGGTGAGCCAGTACGAGATCGCCCGTGCGGAGGCGCGCATGCGCGCCGCGCGCATGTATCTCTTCGGTACCGTTTCCGAGGTCTGGCAGTCGGTGCTCCGCAGCGGGCGCCTCGCGCTCGAGGAGCGGGCGGCGATCCGGCTTGCCGCCACGCACGTGATCCACGAGGCGATGGCCGTCGCCGACTTCGCCTATCACTGGGCCGGTGCGACGGCGATCTTCGAAACCAGCCCGTTCGAGCGGCGCTTCCGGGACATCCATGCGGTGGGGCAGCAATTGCAGGGCCGGGCATCGCATTTCGAGACGGTGGGCCAACTCATGCTCGGGCAGGAGGCGGATACCTCGTTCCTCTGACAGCCCTCCGACGGCGGCCCTATTCTTCCGGCTCGGTCGTGAAGAGAAGCGGATAGCCCTTGCGGCGGCCGGCTTCCGTGCCGCGCGTCGCCTTGGCCTCGGCGACATCCCTCGTGTAGACGGCAACGACACAGGCGCCGCGCTTATGCGCGGTCATCATGACGCGATGCGCCTGCTCCTCGCTCATCCGGAACTCGCCTTTCAGCACGGTGACGACGAATTCGCGCGGTGTGTAATCATCGTTGAGCAGGATCACCTTGTGCAGGCGCGGCCGTTCGATGGCCGGCCGGACCTTCGTCTCTGGCGTGACGGTGATGTTGGTCATCGGAGGACCTCCTCACGATGATGGGCTCACTGATCTCAAGTTTCGCATGGCACGGACGAGGCGTCCATGCGGCGGTCAGAACGCGAGGAGCTGTTTCAGGAGCGGGCGGAACTTGTTCTCTTCCAGGAGCTTTGCCCAGGCATGATGCCCGTCGTAGCCGGGTACCGGCTCCAGGGCGACGTTCGGCAGACCTTTCATGCGCAATGCATGTTCCGTGTCCACGGGATGCCTGTCGCCATAGACGATGATGGCCTTGGGCGGGTTCGGATGGCTCTGATAGAGGGGCAGCAGGTCTTCCATCATCTCGGGGCGGCTGCGTGAAAGCGGGCGCACGGCGGGGAATTTTACCAGTTCCTCCTCGCTGGCGTTGAGCCGGGTGAAGGGGCTGAACGCCAGGACCCCGCGCGCCTCGATATCGGGCGCGTAGCGAAGGGCGGCATAGCCGCCGCTCGAGTTGCCGCTGACGAAGACCTGGGTCGCGCCGAGCTTCTTGATGAGCCTGCCGAGCCCGGCCACACAGTCCGCGTAGCTGCTGCCCAGCCCCTCGATCCCGGCGACGTGGAACAGGCGGGTCGTATCGCGCAGCATGACAAGATGGCAGTTCGGCACCTCGAGGAACGGCGGCACCGACCAGAAGGCCTCGCCGACGCCGCCGAAGGCGACGATGACCCGCGTCGCCGCCCAGGAGCGGGCGATCATCACGTCCGTCGGCGGCCGGACGGGTACGCCCCGCGCCAGGCCATCCACGGTTATAGTTTCGATATCATTAGGATCGTCATAGGGCGGCGGGCGCAGAATCTCCAGCCGGTCGCAGGCCCAGGACAGCCACTCGAGCGGCTGCAACTGGCCCTGTGTCTGGTTGAGGCTCTGGATGATCTCCCACGCATTGTCGATGTAGCCGTGCCGCATCAGGTCGGCGACCCCTTCCAGTCGCGCCCTGATGGGTTGGTTCTCGCTGTAGGCGTTGAAGAAGGCCTTGCTGATCGCCCGCGTCATCACCATTGTTGCGTATCCTGGCCTCCCGGCCGGGTAAAAATGCTTGGCCAATCTCCGCATTTGAGCTTCAACATGGTCGCAGCCGCAGGCTCCCGATCAATCGGTCTCAGAATAGCGATCCGTCCGCAGAAGTGTCAACTTTCCGGCGCCGCGCGCAGGGCGTCGCTTAAGCCTGGCCCGGCACGGATGCCGATGACGATTCGATTGTGGAACTACCTGCGGCGGCGCCGCGGCGGTTTGCATCCAGAAGTGCGTTGCCGCAGATATAGCCCCAGGTCATGCAGGGACCGATGGTCGTGCCGGCGCCGAGGGCGCGCGTGCCGATCGGGTTTGCCATTGCGTTGCCGGCACAGTAAAGCCCGCCGATGAGGCTTCCGTCCGCCCGCAGTACCTGGCCGTTCGGATCGGTGCGCGCCCCGCCCTTGGTACCGAGGATCGAGCGGTTGAGCGGAATGGCCAGGAAGGGCGGCTCTTCGATCGGGCCGAGCGTGGGGTTGCCGGCACCGCCGCCGGGCCCGGCCTTGCTCCGTTCCCATGCACTTTCCCCGCGGTGGAAGTCTCCATCCCTTCCGCTGCGGCAAAATCCGTTGAAGCGTGCGACCGTGGCGGCGAGCGCTCTCTCCGGCAATCCGGCGAGCCGCGCCAGGCGGCCAAGATCAGGCGCCCGGCGGACCCATCCGGGCTCTTTTGTTGCGTAATAACGGAACAGCAGGGAGCGGCGGAGGAAGCGGCGGTCGGCAATGACCCAGGCCGGCAGGTGCCTCGGCTGGCCGCTTTCCGGGTCGCGGGAATCGAGTGCCTCGCCGATGTTGTAGTCGTATTCCGAGACGAACCGCCGCCCCTCCCGGTTGACCACGATGGCGTGCGGCTCGGCCTGGAAGATCGCCGGCAGGGCGTGCGGCCGGCCTTCGTACCGGGTGGGGAGGGTCGGATAGACATTGGCCTGGTCCATCCGCTCAAGCCTCGCTCCGACGCTCGCCGCCAGCCGTTGCCCATCGCCGGTATTGCCTGACGGGCTGCCCAGGCGATCGAGCGGGCCCGGGAAGTATCGTTCCCGCAGATCCGGGTCCCATTCGAAGCCTCCGGTGGCCAGCACCACTCCCGAGCGCGCGAGAATGCGACGGCGCCTGCCCCGGTGCTCCACGGCAACGCCGCCGACCGAGCCGTCGGCTCTGTCGGTCAGAAGCGAAACCACGCGATGCTCGAGGGCGATGCGGCAGCCATGGTCCAGGCAGCCTTTCAGCAGACCGACGACCAGTGCATTGCCCTGGCCGGCAGCGCCGGTCAGGAGGCGCCAGAACAGCAGCGGCGCGAGTTTCGCCACCGTCCGGATCGGCTCGTGATAGAGGTCGAAACGCTGCATCTCGAGGTAGCTGAACCGGTGCGGGAGGGTGGAGCGCCGGATGCAGCGGCCATAGCGCCCGACAAGACCCCGGCGCAGCGGATGCGGGGACACCATGCGCCCGCCTTGCATGCCGCCCGGCGCCTCTGCCTTCGGGTCTGGCTCGCCCGTCAAGCCATAGCGCAAGGGAGTATGCCGCTCGACGAAGGCGAGCATGCGCGGTGCCTCGGTGACGAAACGTTGCCAGAGCGCATCTTCCGTCTCGGCCCAGCCCGCCGGCGAGGCGGCCCGCAGGTAGGCGAGCGCCTGCGCTTCCGAATCGGCGATTCCGGCGGCCCGGGCATGATGGTTCGCAGGAATCCAGGTGCCGGCACCGGACATTGCGCTGGTGCCGCCGATGCGGGCGGTTTTCTCGAGGATCAGGACGCCGAGCCCGCCGACCGCAGCGGTCAGCGCGGCGGTCAGTGCCGCCGCACCGGACCCGGCGATCACCACATCGACAGTCTCGCCCGCTTCGTCCACCCTGCCAGAGCCGCCGCCGGAAAGCACGAGTTAAGCCCCGGCGGCCGCCCAGGCAATGGGCTGCGGCCGAGACGGCGTGGCGATGCGAGAGGAGAGGGCCGGATGTCCGTAGCAGGTGAGGCGGGTGGGGTGGTGCTGGCAGCGGGGGAGGGGAAGTCCTTCTGGCAGCCGGTGCCGGCCAATGGCTACGCCGCCATCAAGCTCTCTCCCGAGAGCTGGGGTGGCTCCTTCTCGATGGGCGTGCAGGTGCTGGCGCCTCGCTCCTCTATCCGCACGCATACCCACGATCGCCACGACGAGGCGATTTTCGTCTGGCAAGGCCATGGCCGTGCGCTGGTCGGCGGTGCCGAACATCGGATCGGACCCGGCAGCACGATCGGCCTGCCGCGGAACGTCGAGCATGGCTTCATCAACGATGCCGACGAGGAACTCGCGCTGGTCTGGGTCATGGCTCCGCACGGCTTGGCCGAGTTCTTTGCCGCCATCGGCCGCCCGCGCCGGGAAGGAGAGTCCGCGCCGGCGCCGTTCCCGCGCCCGGCAGATGTCGCGGCGATCGAGGCCGCCACTGTTTTCAAAGTGAAACCTGTCTGATCGGGGAAGCAGGATCCGACCCGAGTCCTTGCGTGCCCAAAACAGCCGCAACCGCGCGCTTGACCGGGCCTCACGGGGCGGATTGACTGCTTCCGCAATTCTGGAATGACGGGCATGGCAGCCAGTGCGACGAGGCGGCCGGCAAACCGGCGGGCCGTGCCGCGACGAGCGGCAGATAGCGCCGGGCGCGCCTATGCGGCGATCCGGCAATGGATCATCGAATTCAAGCTGAAGCCTGAACAGCGGGTGAACGAACTCAAGCTCGCGGAAGCCCTGTCCCTGAGCCGCACCCCGGTGCGCGAGGCGCTGAACCGGCTGGCGAGCGAAGGCTTCCTGGTGTTCACGCCGAACCGCGGTTTCTTCTGCCGCTCGCTCGACATCGCAGATCTGATTGCGGTTTACGAGGTGCGTTCCATTCTCGAACGGGGCAGCTTCGAGCTGGCATGCCAGCGCGCCCCGAACGCCGGTATCGCGGCGCTGGCGCGCTCCTGGGCAGAGGCGCTGATCCGCTTTCGTCGCGGTGACCCGGATGAACTGCTGAGCCTGGATGAAGCGTTTCACCGCCAGCTTGCCGAGCTATCCGGAAATTCCGAGATCGTGCGCCGGATCACGGCCATTCATGCCCGCATCCGCTTCGTACGCCGCATCAGCCACGATCCGCCGGAGCCGCGCCGGATCGCCGAGCATAGTCGCATCGTTGCCGCGCTCAAGGCGCGCAACGCCGAACTCGGCACGCGCATCCTGGCGCAGCACATTGCGCTCTCGGTCGAAGATGCCAGGCTCGTCCTGAAGGAAGCGCTGTTCCGCCTCTATGTAACCGCGCCGGCCCCGCTCGGCCGCCGCGCCGCCTGACGCTTCCTTTTCGGCCGTTGTCTTGAGGAGAGCATGCGGGTCGATACCGCCAGGCGCCATCATTGGCGCCAGATCTCCCGCGAGCCGGAATCCGGGACTGAGCCGCTCGCCGGCGATGCAGAGGCCGATATCGTCGTCGTTGGCGGCGGCTTCACCGGCCTTTCGGCTGCACTGGCCGCAGCGGAGGCGGGCAGCAGCGTGCTGTTGCTCGAAGCGGACTATATCGGCGCCGGCGCCTCCGGGCGCAACAATGGAATGGTGGTGCCGCAGCATTCGCGCGCCAACCCCGCTTCCGTCGAGCGCGCGCTCGGAAGCGCGTTCGGGCCGCGCTACAATGCGATGGTTGCCGCCGCGGCGGCGGAACTCTTTTCGCTGATCCGCCGGCACGGCATCGACTGCGATGCCGTGCAGCAGGGCTGGATCCAGCCCGCCCACTCCGAGGCAACCCTGGCTGAGGCGCGGATCATCCACGCGGAATGGAAGGCGTTCGGCGCCGCGGTTGCCTGGTTCGACGCCGCCGAGCTTGCAGCCCGCCTCGGCGCGCCCGGCTATCTCGGTGGCTGGCAGGCCCTCGAGGGCGGGCACATCAATCCCTATCCCCTGACCCAGGGTCTCGTGCGTCTGGCCATCCGGGCGGGAGCCCGCTTGCTCGTCAATGCACGCGTCCGGGGGCTCAGGCGGGATGGCAGTCATTGGCGGATCGAGGCCACGGGCGGGGTGGTGCGTGCCGGGACGGTCCTGATCGCGACCAATGCGCTCGGGGCCGCGCTGTGGCCCGGGCTGACCAGGACGATGATTCCCGTCAAGCTCTATCAGACGGCGTCCAGCCCGCTTTCGGACAATCTGAGGCGAACGATCCTGCCCGGGAATGTCGGATTTTCGGATCTGCGGCGGGAGATCCGCGCCTTCCATTACGATCGCGACGGGCGGCTGATCAGCGGCGGGCGGATGATGTTCTGGCAGGACGCAGCCGAGCGCGGGCGAAGGGCGGTCCGGAACGGGATTGCCGCCACTTTCCCCGCCGTCGGCGAGGTCGCGATCGAGGATTATTGGGAAGGAATCGTCGGGGTGACGCCCGATCGGCTGCCGCGGCTGATGCGGCTGGCTCCGGGTGTCCTTTTCTGCGGCGCCTACTCCGGGCGTGGCGTGGCGCTCGGCTCGGCACTCGGACGCCGGCTCGGGCAGTTTCTCGCCGGCGCCATCGCCGAAGCGGATCTTCCCTTGCCGGTGGCGAGCCTGCGCGCCATCCCTGCACACGGCATCCAGGTGCTGGGCGCGCGCCTGGTCCGCCCGTGGCACCTTTTGCTCGACCGGCGGGACGAGCGCCTCGTGAAGCGAAGGAGTTAGCCGATGCACTGGAGCCGGAGCATCACAGTGGTCGGTGTGCATGCCGAAGGCGAGGTCGGCCGGGTGATCACCGGCGGCGTGCTGCCGCCGCCGGGAAAGACGATGTTCGAGCGGATGGCGCACTTGCGCGATCACGACGATTCGGTGCGCCGCCTGCTGCTTTTCGAGCCGCGGGGGGCGGCGAATCATTCGCTCAACCTGATCACCCCGCCCTGCTCGCCGGAGGCTGATCTCGGCCTTGTCATCATGGAGTCGCGCCATTACGTGCCGATGTCCGGCTCGAACACGATTTGCGCCGTGACGGCGGTGCTCGAGACCGGCATCTTGCCGATGCAGGAGCCAGAGACACGGCTGGTGCTGGAGACGCCGGGCGGGCTCGTGCACGTCACGGCGAGCTGCCGCAACGGACGTTGTGAACGCGTGACGTTCCGCAACGTGCCTTCCTTCGTGTTGCATCGCGACCGGATGATCGAAGTTGCCGGGCTTGGCACCGTCCGGGTCGATGTCGCTTACGGCGGCATGCTCTATGCGATCGTCGATGCGGCCCCGCTCGGCTTTGCGCTCGTACCCGACGAGGCACGCGACCTGGTTGCCGTGGGCGAGCGGATCAAGGCGGCGGCGGCCGAGCAGCTTCCTTCCGTGCATCCGGAGAATGCCGGGATCCATACGGTCAACCAGACGCTGCTTGCCGGACCGATCTCTGCAACAGCGGAGGGGAAAACGGCGCGCAACGCCGTGATCATCTCGCCCGGGCGGATCGATCGTTCTCCTTGCGGAACGGGCACCTCCGCCCGCCTCGCGCTGCTCCACGCGCGCGGCGAGATCAGGGAAGGCGAAACGCTGGATCACGCCTCGATCATCGGCACGCACTTCCTCGGCATGGTGGAGGGAACGACGCATGCCGGAGACGTGCCGGCAGTGACCGTCAGCATCTCGGGGCGCGGCTTCGTCACCAGCATCGGCCAGTACGGCCTCGATCCGGCAGATCCGTTCCCGGACGGATTCACCCTTCCCGATACGTGGTTTGCATGATGCGATATGGTAATAAAATGGCGCGGCCCGCACCGTTACGGAAAGGACGGGCCGCCGATGTCGGGCCGGGAAAAGCCCTCCGGCCAGTCGATCGTGCGTACCGCCGCGTAGGCGCGGCTTCGTGCCTCGGCGAGATCGAAACCGGTAGCCGAAACCGTGAGTACGCGGCCGCCGGCCGGCAGGAGCCGGTTTTCGACGCGGCGCGTCGCCGCATGGAAGAGTTGGACGCCGGGCAGGAGGGCCGCTCGTTCGATGCCGCGAAGCTCGCCTTCGGGCGCGGGTGCCTCGGGATAGCCGCGCGCGGCGAGCACCACCGCCACTGACGCGCCCGTTCGCCAGCGGAGATCGAAATCGCCGAGTTCTCCGTCGCAGGCCGCAAGCAGTGCCGCGAGCAGATCCGAGGCCAGGAGCGGCAACAGGGCCTGGCACTCGGGATCCCCGAAGCGGACATTGAATTCGATCAGCTTCGGCCCTTCTTCGGTCACCATCAGCCCGGCGAACAGGATGCCGCGGAACGGCGTGCCGCGCTTTGCCAACTCGGCCAATGCCGGGCGCACGATCCGCTGCATCGCAGCCTCGGCGAGCACGGGCGTCAGCGCCAGGGCAGGAGCGACGGCACCCATGCCGCCGGTGTTCGGGCCACGGTCACCCTCGCCGGCACGCTTGTAGTCGGTGGCGGCGCCGAGCGGCACGACATGCGCGCCGTCCGAGAGTACGAAGAGCGAGACCTCGGGGCCGGTGAGGCATTCCTCGACCAGGACCACCCGCCCCGCCTCGCCCAGCCGCCCGGCCTCCATGAACTCTGCAATCGTCTCCTCGGCCTCGGCAATGCTCCTCGCCACCACCACGCCTTTGCCGGCGGCAAGGCCATCCGCCTTGATGACCAGTGGGGCGCCTTGCCGGCGGCACCAGGCGCGGGCGGCAGCGGGATCGTCGAAGCGAGCAAAGCGCGCGGTCGGAATGCCGGCCGCCTCTGCGATCTCCTTGGTGAAGCTCTTTTCCCCCTCCAGGCGCGCCGCCGCCTTGAGCGGGCCGGCAACGCGAATCCCGGCCTCGAGGAGCGCATCGGCAAGCCCGGCGACGAGTGGCGCCTCGGGCCCGGGGACGACGAGATCGACCGCGTTGGCGCGCGCAAAGGAAACGATCGCCGCCGTATCGAGCGTGGCGATGGGGATGTTTTCGGCGACCGAGGCGGTGCCGGGGTTGCCCGGCGCACACCAGAGTTTCCCCAGGATCGGGCTTGCCGCCAGCGCCCAGCAGAGCGCGTGCTCGCGTGCCCCCGATCCCACTACCAGGACCCGCATGAAGTTCCTCCTCGCCGATTCCGTGCCCGGCCATAGTGGCCTATCGTGCCGGCATGGCCGAGATCGTCGCCAACATCCCCGAATACACCGTGAGCGAAATCTCGGGGGCGGTGAAACTGACATTGGAAACCGCGTTCGGGAGGGTGCGCGTGGCCGGCGAAATCACGGAGGTCCGGCGTTATCCTTCGGGGCATCTCTATTTCTCTCTCAAGGACGAGGGCGGAAAGCTGGCGGCAGTTGCCTGGAAGCCGGCCGTGCCGCGGCTTGGTGTGATGCCCGAGAACGGGCTGGCGGTGATCGCAACCGGGCGCATCACGGCCTACGGGGAGCGTTCGACCTACCAGCTCATCGTCGAACGCCTCGATTATGCGGGCGAGGGGGCGTTGCTGGCGCGGATCGAGGCGCTGCGCCGGCGGCTGGCCGAGGAAGGCCTGTTCGATTCGGCAAGGAAACGCGCTCTGCCCCTGCTGCCCCGCGTGATCGGCGTGGTCACGTCGGAACAGGGCGCGGTGATCCAGGATATCCGCACCACGATCAGGCGCCGCTTCCCGCGCCCGATTTTGCTGTGGCCGGTCCCGGTTCAGGGCGAGGGCGCGGCGCGGCGAATCGCCGCCGCGATCGCGGGCTTCGGGGCACTGCCCGAAGCCGGCCCGATCGGTCGTCCCGAGGTGCTGATCGTCGCCCGGGGCGGCGGCAGCCTCGAGGACCTGATGGCCTTCAACGACGAAGGCGTGGTGCGTGCCGCCGCGGCAAGCCCGATCCCGCTGATCTCGGCGGTTGGCCACGAGAGCGACATGACGCTGATCGATTTTGCTGCCGACCGGCGTGCGCCGACACCGACGGCGGCGGCCGAGATGGCGGTTCCGGTGCGCGCCGAACTGGTTGCCGATCTCGCGCAGTGGGGCGTGCGGCTCGACAGCGGGCTTGGACGGCTGGTGCAGGAATGTCGCCTTCGCCTGGAACGCGCCCTGCGCGCCCTGCCGGATTTGCCGGGCCTGGCCGGTATGATGCGACAGCGGCTCGACGATCGTGGGGAGCGGCTTTGGCTCGCGCTCCGCGCAAATCGCGAGGCGCGGCGTGCCGCTCTGCACGGCTGGGCAGTGCGTTTGCAGGATCCGCGCGCGGCGCTCGCCGCCAACCACGCCCGGCTCGCGCAGTTCTTCCTGCGCCTCGGGGCCGGCTTCGAACGCGTGCTGGCGGCAAGCCGCGGCGGCGCCGGAAGCCTCTCGGGGCGGCTGTCGCCCGTCCTCCTCGATTCGCGCCTGCGCGAAGCACGGGCACGGCTCGAGGGCGCGGGTGCGAGGCTTGCTTCCCTGTCCCCCGATGCCGTGCTCGCCCGCGGCTACGCGCTCGTCTTCGACGCGTCCGGGCATCTCCTCACCCGGGCGATCGGGATCAAGCCCGCCTCGGCGCTGGCCATTCGCTTCGCAGACGGAACAGTGGCGGCAACGGCCGCCCGCCCCCCGGGGTCACGCCAGGAGAGATTGCCCCACGTGGAGTGAGCGGGAGGATTCATCCGCCGGCCGCTCTGGCCTCGATCCGCGAAAGGCCGAGGGCGAGCAGGATGCCGAGCACGATCAACCCTGCGGTCAGCCCGACCACGCCCTGCCAGCCCGCGCCGGCCCAGAACAAGCCGCCGACCGAACCGACCACGCTCGAGCCCAGGTAATAGAGAAAAAGATAAAGCGCGGAGGCCTGCGCCTTGGCGTGGCCGGCCCGCATGCCGACCCAGCCGCTGGCAACCGCATGGGCGGAAAAAAAGCCGAACGTCAGGACCGCGATCCCGAGAATGACGATCTCGAGTTGCGAAGACAGTGTCAGCACGATCCCTGCCAGATCGATCATGAGCGCGGCGCGAAAGATGCGCGGCCGGCCGGCGCGCGCAGCCAGTTCGCCCATCGTGGCAGAGCCAAAGACGCCGGCGAGATAGACGGCGAAGATGAGCCCGACTTCGGCCTGGCTCAGAGAGAAGGGCGGAGCGAGCAGCCGGTAGCCGATATAGTTGTAAATCGCAACAAAGCTGCCCATCAGCAGGAAGCCCTCGACGAAGAGCCAGGGCAGGACGGCATCCTTGAGGTGCCAGCGGTAGGCGTCGAGGAGCGAGCCAAGGGCGAGCGGCCGCGGCCGGAAGTGGCGCGAGGGAGGAAGCAGGGCTGCGAAGGCGAGGCCGCAGCAGATGCCGAGGCAGGCAACGAGGGCAACGGCGATCCGCCAGCCGTAAAAGTCGGCGAGCACGCCGGTGATCAGCCGGCCCGCCATGCCGCCGATGCCGGTGCCGGCGACGAAGAGGCCCATCGAAAGACCGATGGAACGAGGTTCCATCTCCTCTCCGACATAGGCCATCGCGACCGCCGGCAGCCCGCTCAGCGCGATCCCCATCAAGGTGCGGAGGAACAGGAGTTGCGGCCATGTCGGCGCCGCGGCCATCGCCAGCGTGAGCATCGAGGCTGCGAAGATGGAGGCCATCATCATCGGCTTGCGGCCGAGGGATTCGGAAAGGCCGCTCGCCAGCAGCATCATGATCGCCAGCACGAGCGTGGTGAGAGAGAGTGCGAGGCTGCTTTCGGCCGGGCTCGCGTGGAACTCTACCGAGAACAGCGGCAGGATCGGCTGCACCGTGTAGAGCAAGGCAATGGTCGCGAAACCGGCGGCGAAGAGGCCGAGATTGCTGCGCAGGAACAGCGCCGTGCCGGGTACGATATGGGGGAGAGCGCTCTCCGGTGCGCCGGCATCGGGCTGGCGTGCTCGGGCGGTCGGTGCGCCGGCGGCGTTTTCGTTCTGCTCCATGCAACATTCCCGATCGCCTGCAGGGCGCGAGAGTGAGCGCCGAGGCCGGGGCTGTCCAATTCGGTAGGGCGCCGGTCGATGCGGCGTGCCTCTTTGAGCGCGTGGGCAGGCGTTTACGGAGATGCAATCAGGCTGTGTCACAACTGGCGGATACGAGGCCGCCGGGACTGAGAACCATCCGCCCGCTGACGCACCGTCCGCATGCGATGCCGCCGTACGGACAAGGTGCGTGTCCGTTGCCGCGCGAAAGGCGCGAAGCCGCTTTGGCAGCCACCGAGGTCGGCCTGGCGAACGCGCCCGGCGATGCGACGCTTCTGTTCGAAAGGGCTGCCCTGCTCGACCGGCTTGGCCGTGCCGAAGCAGCACAGGTTGCCTATCTCGATCTTCTGCGGGCTCTGCCCACTCACGCGGACGCGCTGATCAACCTCGGCTCCCTGCTCCGCCGCCGCGGCTATCGACGTGCCGCCCGCCTGCTCTATGCCGAGGCGGTGCGGCAGCATCCGAGCCGGCCGGCCGGGCATGTCAATCTTGCCCACCTTCTGCACGAAGCGGGCGAACCTCTTGCGGCGCGCCGGCATTACGAAACGGCGCTCGCGCTCTCTCCCGCGCTGGCCGAGGCTCATCAAGGGCTTGCCAACCTGCTCGACGACCTTGGCGAGGACGGGGCGGCGCGCTTTCATCGCGAGCAGGGCTGGCGTGGGCACGCGGTGGTGGCGCGGCCTTATCGCGGCATCGGCCCTCCGGTGCGCGTGCTGCTCGTTATCTCGGCGGCGGGCGGCAATATCCAGACCGCTTCCTTCCTCGATGACACGATCTTCGAAACGACAGTGCTGGCCGCCGAATTCTTCGAACCGGACCGGGCGCTGCCGGCGCACGATGTCATTCTTCACGCGATCGGCGATGCGGATCGCTGCCGCCCCGCGCTTGCCGCGGCGGAGCGGATCGTGCGCGCCTCGCCGGCGCCGTTGATCAATCCGCCGGCGCAGGTGGCGGCCACAGGTCGGCTCGAGACGGTGGCATCGCTCGGCGACATTGCCGGGCTCCGCGCTCCTTCGACCGCACGAATACCGCGCGCCGAACTTGCCGGTCCGGACGCAGAGGCCGGGCTCTGCGCGCGCGGGTTCGCATTCCCGCTGCTGCTGCGTGCACCCGGCTTTCATACCGGCCGACATTTTCTGCGCATCGAGGCGCCGGGCGAGCTTGCTCCTGCCGTTGCGGCGCTGCCAGGCGAGGCGCTGCTGGCGATCAGCCTTCTCGATGCAAGAGGTGCCGACGGCGTCTTCCGCAAATACCGGGTCATGATGATCGACGGCCAGTTCCATCCGCTGCATCTCGCGATTTCCCGACACTGGAAGGTGCACTATTTCACCGCGGAGATGGCCGGGAATGCCGCGTTCCGCACCGAGGAGGCGCGGTTCCTTGCCGACATGAGAGCGGTCCTCGGCCCGCTCGCCATGGCGGCACTGGCCGCTCTTCGGGATCGTCTTGGCCTGGATTACGCCGGCGTGGATTTTACGCTCGGGCCGGGCGGGGAACTGTTCCTGTTCGAGGCCAACGCGGCGATGGCGATCGTGCCGCCGGATTCCGATTCGCGCTGGGATTACCGGCGCCCTGCCATCGAGCGGGCATTGGCCGCCGCCCGCCGCATGCTGACCGGGCGGGCGTGATTCGTTTCAGGCCGCGGTGGCGAGCGCCGGATCGAACAGAGAAAGGAGTGCCGGAACATCGCTCGCCGGGCGCGGCCGGCTGAAGAGATAGCCCTGCACTTCCGTGCATTTCTCCGCCGAGAGCGCAGCCAGTTGTTCCTCGGTCTCGACCCCTTCGGCGATGGTTGTCATGCCCAGGCTGGTGCAGAGGCCGGTGACCGCGCGCACGATGGCGATACTGTCCGCGCGGCAGGAAAGCTCGCGGATGAAGGATTGGTCGATCTTGATTTTGTCGAAGCGGAAATTCCGGAGATAACCGAGGGAGGAATAGCCGGTCCCGAAATCGTCCATCGAGATGCTGACGCCGAGTGCACGGAGGCGGCGCAGCGAGCTGAGGGTTGCTTCGCTGTTCTCGATCATCAGGGATTCGGTGATTTCGATCTCGAGCCGCCCTGGCGCGAGGCCAGCTTCGGCCAAGGCAGCGGAGACGGCGGCGACGACCCCGCCGCTCAGGAAATGGGCGGGCGAGAGGTTGACGGCGACGGCCAGGGTGTCCGGCCAGGCGGCGGCCTCGTGGCATGCGGTCTCAAGCACCCACTCGTCGATTTCGGTGATCAGGCCGGTTTCCTCGGCGAAAGGGATGAACTCGGCCGGCGAGACGAGGCCGCGTGTCGGATGGTTCCAGCGGATCAGCGCCTCGAAGCCGCTCACGGTGCGACTCTCGAGACGGATCACCGGCTGGTAGTGCAGCACGAACTCTCCGGCGGAGATGGCGTGCCGCAGGTCGCGCTCGAGAGTACGGCGCCGCTCGATCAGGGCGTCCATGGCGGGCTCGAAGAACCGGTAACGGCAGCGGCCTTCGGCCTTGGCGCGGTAGAGGGCGATATCGGCATTCTTCAGCAGCGTATCGGCATCGGCGCCATCCTCAGGTGCGACGGCAATACCGACGCTGACGGCGACCGTGACCGGCTGGGCATCGAGCTCGAAGGAGCGGGAAAGCTCTTCAACCAGGCGCGCGGCGAGCGCCGTCGCGTCGGCCGGCTGGCGGACGCTTTCCTGGATGATCGCGAACTCATCGCCCCCGATGCGGGCAATCGTGTCGATCTCGCGCACGAGCTGGCGCATGCGGGTGGCGACCGCGCGCAGCAGCCGGTCCCCGGCCGGATGACCCTGGGAATCGTTGATGGCTTTGAAATGGTCGAGGTCGAGGAAAAGCACGGCACAGGGATCGGCTCGCTTGGCGCGTGCCAGCGCTTCCTCCAGCCGTTCGTGCAGCAGCACACGGTTGGCAAGGCCGGTGAGCGCGTCATGGCGGGCCATGTGCGCGATGCGGGTCTCTGTACGGCGCTGCTCGGTGATGTCATCGTGGGTGGAGACCCAGCCGCCGTCCGGCATCGGCTGATGGCGGATGGCGAAGGTGCGGCCGTCGCGGAGCTCGACCACGGAGTCGTTCGGCACATTGCTGACCGCGACCTTCTCGCGCCAGGCAAGATATTCGGCGCGGGTCATCGCCGGGAAGCTGCCGGCCTCGAAGCGGCGGTCGACGATTTCGCAAAGATGCGTGCCCGGCTTCAGATCTTCGGGTGAGATCCGATACATCTCGGCATAGCGCCGGTTGGAGATGATCAGCCGCTGCGCGCCGTCGAAAAAACAGAGCCCCTGGCTCATGTTCTCGAGCGCGGCGAGGAAGCGCGCGTTTTGCTCTTCGAGTTCCGCCACGAGCTTTCCGACCTCCCGGTTGCGCGCGGCGCGCTCGCGGGTCATCCGTCGCTCGCGCGCGAGCGCACGGGTTTTCATGTGGTCGATCCGCCTGTAGGCGGTGCTTACGGCGCGGCCCAGCGCCGCGAGGTCGACCTCTCCTTCAGCCGTGGTGGCGGCCGCAAGCTGGCAGGCAAGTCGCGGGTGGAGCGCCGGATCCGCGCTTAGCGAAACGGCAGGGTGAGTACGGAGGGGCCGGGGAAGAGGGGCGGTCATGTTCCCTTACGGCTGGACACGGCTCGCGAGGGGCCGTCTGGCTTCGGGGCAAGATTAAGCGGGTGTTGGTGAACCGGGGGTTAACCCGGATTGGCCGCAGTCGATGCGCGGTTGAGGGTCAATGAGAGGCGGGGCGGAGTGCGGAGCGTCTGCAGGATCACGCAATAGCGCTCGGTCGTCGCCAACAGGCGCTCGAGGACGGGTGTCTCGGCGTCCGTCTCGAGCTCGAAGGTGAGGCGCACCTCGGTCAGGCCTGCCGGCACCGCCCGGTCCACCCCGAGAGTGCCGCGTGCGTCCCATTCCCCTTCGGCGATGATCCGGCCGTGGTGAAGTACGATTCCCATCGCCGTTGCCACGGCGGCAAGCGTGACCCCGGCGCAGGCGGCCAGCGCCTGCATCAGCATGTCTGCCGAGCAGGCAAGGCTGCCGTCTCCGCCGGCGGCAGGGTGCAGGCCAGCCTCGACCGCCCTTCCGGCGGCAGAGACGAGGCAGGAGAGGGTTTCTGGATCGAGCGTGGCCTCGGCCCGGGCCGGCACGCGCGCGCTTTCCGGCGCCTCGCGGTAGCGCGCTTTGAGAGGAGCCTGCAGGCTGCGCAGCGTGGCCGCGTCCATCATGTCCCCTCCCCCGGCTGCGCTCGCGCGAAAGGCGCGGCGCGGTGGCTCTCCGCGCTTCCCTCACAAGGCCGCGGGCTGTTCTGGGCCGGCGAGGTGCCGGCGGTCAATTCCTTTGGGCGGATTGTTCAGAGCGCGGTGCCGGGCGGGCCGGCAGGGCCGCAGTGCCAGCGAGCGAGGCGATAGCCCTGCAAATCGAGCCGGTCTCGCAACATCTCGGCGGCGATGAGCTGCCCTGCGGTCAGGCAGCCCATCAGCGACGAGTAGCCCTGCTGAAACGGTGGATGCACCGTTTTGCAGGTGGTGCCCGACAGGGCGAGGCAGAATGTCAGGACGAGCTGGATCATGTTTTGTCTCCCGCTGTTGTCTCCCGCCGGCCGCCGCGTTGCTTGCCGGTGCATGATGAATGATACCGATACCGGAACCATGTGCCGCGCTCTGTGAGCGGCGTCACATCGTGGTGAGCCGGCAGCCCGCGCCCTTCGGAAGAGTCCGGCGAACCGCTGCCGGTCGAGATTGCTTTCGGTAGAATAAGAAAAGATGAAGATCTCTCATCGTGCACGAGAGATCGTTGCGCCCCTGGCGACAGGCCGAGGGAGCGAATCGCTCCCGCCGAACCAATGCTCTTTGGGTCATCGCACGGGGGCGAACCGCAACGGGTCAGGCCGCGGTGCCGGGCGGGCCGCCCGGCGAACAGCGCCAGCGCTCCAGGCGGTAACCCTGCAAATCGAGCCGGTCTCGCAACATATCGGCGGCGATGAACGCTGCTAATCCGCCTCTGCGGGTGGCTTCGGCGAGCGTAAGCAATCAGAACTTGAAACCCTCCTTTCGGCAGAAGTCATTGAAGCTGAGATGCGGCACGTTTTCGGCGGCGCATATGTCGGGGATGTGCCTCTTTTTCGAGTTCTTATCGACAGGCTTTTCCATGCTGAGAACTGGTAGATCCAGCGTTTTCGCGAGCGCAATTATCGAGATGTCATTTAGACAAACGGTTTTCGGTGAGCCGCCGCAGAACTCTCGAATGTATACCCTGTGGCCAAGCTGCATCTTGGTTATGTGCCTCACGTATCCCTGCCAATCCCAATTTCCCTTCTGAAGTTCGTAGAGAATCAACGCTTGGCTTTGCTTGAGGTAATCGCCAAGGCGGCCTGGGATATGGACGATCTCCTGGAATATCTCCTGCGTGACAGCCACATGTCCGTTTGCAATCGTATCGCGAACCCTCGTCCACAGAGAGGGGTGTATATCCTCCGGGATTTCCTCGTAAGGATGCGAAAGACCGGATGTGTCCACGCAGTATTTCGGCATCTATGTTCCGAAGTTCCTGCGTATGTCATTGAGGTGGGCTAAGTTCTTGATCCCCATGAACTCTGCGGCATTATGGTTCGTGATTCGACCCGACTCCCATGCCTCCATGACAAGCGCCGTATAGAGCCTCCCCAGCAAATTCGTGTAGCGACGCCCGTAGAACTTTGGCCGCCCGAACGCTTTATATTCACGTTCCTCCTTTTCATATTCGACCTTCTTAACATCCCAATAATACGATGCCTTAACGTACCTGAGCTCAACCAAGCGGATTAACATCGCATGCGAGCTGACGCCGAAGTACGCCGCTAGTTCGTTTATTTGGGTATCTGGCATCACCTCCTTCGGTGCATTCGGAATGGGATACCTAGCGAGAACCGTTGAGCGTGGGATCAACAGGGCGGCGGCGAATCTGTTGCACCAATCCTCGATTTGTCTAGCCTTAATGTCACCGCCTTGTCTTGGGATGTTGCCGCTAATTGCACTCTGCCGAAGCAACACGTGACCCAGCTCGTGCGCCAACGTAAATGATTGTGCGTTGGGGGATTCGCTCGTGAATACAACGACAGGGAGCGGAAATTTGGCGATGCAGAAGCCGCGAATGCCGTAACGTTTCAGCTCTGGGATACGAAGTGTAAGGACGCCGAGGGATTCGATTTTGTCTCGGATGACACGCGGAATTTCCGCACGTTGCGCGCCGTTAAGAAGACCGGCTTGCTGTTCGATGGGGAATTGCATCGCCGACCGAACAAGTGCAGCAATTTCCTCCACATCGCTTTCTGTTGTGGCGCGAGTGCGGAATTCGGTCGGGGTCTCACCTATCTCAGAATACAGGTCCAGCGCATTGTCGCGTTGCGTTTCCGCCCAAAGCTGGGCGTCGAGCAATTCACGGGTCTCGCTCGGATCGCTGGCCTCCCGGTAGAGGCGAAAATCGGGAATGAGGCTTGGTTCCGGCAAGTCTGGAGGAGCCGGTAAGAACCACTCCAAAAACGACCGGCCATAGAGTGCCGCCAAATCACGGGCCTGCCTGACCGTGGGGAACAACTCGCCTCGTTCATTCTCCCAGTCAGCAATTAATTCGGGACGGACGCCCAGCTTCCGGGCCGCTTCCTCCACGTTGTAGCCGGCACGGTCACGCGCCCAGCGAAACACGGCCGGCGTGAATTGGGGGCTGTCCACAGTGCGCTTTCGAGCCATCGCAGTGCTGTCCCTGGCCACTTTCTAACACGCGGCGCGGCGCCTGGAACCGACCGGCTCGAGGGCGGTCATGTGCCGGCGTCAAGAGGTGATCCCCTTCGATGATCGCACGGGGGCGAACCGCAACGGGTCAGGCCGCGGTGCCGGGCGGGCCGCCCGGCGAACAGCGCCAGCGCTCCAGGCGGTAACCCTGCAAATCGAGCCGGTCGCGCAACATATCGGCGGCGATGACTTCGGCGGCAGCCACGCAGCTTCTGAGCGACGGGTAACCCTGTTCGAACGGCGGGCGCACGATCATGCAGGTGGTGCCCGAAGTGGCCAGGCAGAAAGTGAGGACAAGCTGGATCATCGCGGCGGTCTCCCAGGGGTCGCGCTCAGCGGACGATATTGTGCCGGCACGCCGGAACTGCCTTCATACGCGCGAGAGGGTGCAGCGGACCACCGGGGCGGGGCTTCGCTAAGCCTCGTCGGCGGCGAACAAGGCGGCGTTGCCGCCGCCGGCGGCCGTGTTCACGGATAGAGAGCGTTCATCGGCGAAGCGATAGAGGGTGATCGGCCCGCCCGCCTTGGGACCGGTTCCGGAAAGCCCGCGGCCACCGAACGGCTGCACCCCGACCACGGCACCGATCTGGTTGCGGTTCACGTAGGCGTTACCCACCGACAGCCGCTCGACGATGTGCCGCTGTACACTCTCGATCCGGCTGTGCACGCCGAGCGTCAGGCCGTAGCCGTTGCCGGCGATGGCATCCAGCACCGCGTCCAGGCGGTCCTGAGCGTAGCGCACGACGTGCAGGACCGGGCCGAAAATCTCGCGCTCGAGGGAGGCAGCGCCGCCGAGGGCAAAGGCGCGCGGCGCGAAGAAGATACCGTGCTCGGTAGCCGGCGGCAGGGAGAGCGCAAAAAGCGGCGCGCCCATCTCTGCGGCATAGGCGGCAAGGCCTTCCCTGGCTGCCTCATCGATCACCGGCCCGATGTCGGTTGCCGGGTCGAGCGGATCGCCGATCACCAGCATCTCCGCCGCGCCGGCGAGCATGGTGAGCATGCGTCCGGCGATCTCTTCCTGGAGGCAGAGCAGGCGGAGCGCGGAGCAACGTTGCCCGGCCGAGCCGAAGGCGCTGGCCAGCACGTCCGCGACCACCTGTTCGGCCAGCGCGGAGCTGTCGACCAGCATGGCATTCACACCGCCGGTTTCGGCGATGAGGGGCACGATCGGGCCCGGCCGCGCGGCGAGTTTGGTAGCGATGGCGCGCGCGGTGTCGGTGCCGCCGGTGAAGGCGACGCCGGCGATCCGTGCATCGCCGATCAGCGCTGCCCCGACGCCTGGCCCGTCTCCGCAGAGGAGTGTCAGCGCGCTTTCCGGCACGCCGGCCTGGTGCAGGTGGGAAACGGCGCGGGCGGCGACGAGAGGCGTCTGTTCGGCCGCCTTGGCGGCCACCGCGTTGCCGGCTGCGAGCGCGGCCGCGATCTGGCCGGTGAAGATCGAGAGCGGAAAGTTCCAGGGCGAGATCGCAGCAAAGACGCCGCGCCCGCCGACCTGCCAGGTGTTGCGCTCACCGGTGGCGCCGGGAAGGATGCGCGGAGCGGCGAAATCGGCGCGCGCCTGGAGCGCGTAGTAGCGAAGAAAGTCGGCCGCCTCGCGAATTTCGGCAATCCCGTCGGCGAGCGTGCGACCGGCCTCGCGCGCCAGCAGGAAGAGCAATGCTTCGCGGTCGGCCTCGATGCGGTCGGCCGCCGCTTCGAGCAGAGCGGCCCGCGCTGCGCCGCCCGCACGGTCCCACTCGCGCCAGCCGCCGGCGAGGTGGGCGAGCGCGCCCTCCATTTCGCCGGCGGTTGCGTCATGCGCGACGCCGACCAAGAGGCGCCGATCAGCCGGGCTTCTGATCTCGCGCACCGTGCCGGCGCCCGGGAGGGAAAAATCTCCGCCGGCCGTCAGCCTGATTCGTTCGATGACGGCGGGAGCGACGGCGCGGTCGGCCAGATCGAGACCGGCCGAATTGCGCCGGTCCGGATAAAGGTCGCGCGGCAGCCTGATGCGTGGGTTGGGCGTGGGCCCGACGATGGTCAGTCGCGCCACGGGATCGGCGATCACCGCCTCTTCCGAGACGGCAGGATCCACGAGGCGATGCACGAAACTCGTGTTGGCGCCGTTCTCGAGCAGGCGGCGTACGAGATACGCAAGGAGGTCTTCGTGCGTGCCGACCGGCGCATAGACCCGGACCGGGCAATCCGGGCCGACCACGCCCGCATAGAGCGATTCGCCCATGCCGTGCAGGCGTTGCATCTCGAAAGAGCCGGGCGCCGCCAGCTCGAGGATCGAGGCGAGCGAATGGGCGTTGTGGGTGGCGAAGGCCGGCATGAGTGCTGGGCGGGCGAGCATCTGCCGTGCTGCGGCAAGCCATGAGACATCGGTTGCGGCCTTGCGCGTGAACACCGGATAGTCGGGATGGCCCTGAAGCTGGGCGAGCTTGATCTCGGTGTCCCAATAGGCGCCCTTGACCAGTCGCACCGGCACATGGTGGGTGCCGGCGATGCCGCTCACCCAATCGATCACTGCCGGGGCGCGCTTCTGATAGGCCTGCACGGCAAGCCCGAGGCCGTCCCATCCGGCGAGCACGGGATCGGCGAGGACGGCGGCAAATATGTCGAGGCTGATCTCGAGGCGCTCCGCCTCTTCGGCATCCATGGTGAGGCCAATCCCGGCCGCGCGCGCCGCGCGCGCGAGCGCCCCGAGCGAGGCGATCAAGGCCGGCACGCAACGGGCTTCCTGCAGCGGCTCGTAGCGCGGATGGAGGGCCGAAAGCTTGACGGAAATGCCCGGCCCCTGGACCGGCCCCCGGCCGGCCGCGACCCGCCCGATGGCGCCGATCGCATCCGTATAGGCGTCCTGATAGCGCTCGGCGTCGGCGATCGTCCTGGCCGCCTCGCCCAGCATGTCGAAGCTGTAGCGCCAGCGCCTGCCCTCGCCCGTTTCGGTTCGCTCCAGCGCCTCCTCGATGGTGCGGCCGAGCACGAACTGCCGCGCCAGCACGCGCATGCCGCGCCTCAATGCGGCGCGAATCACCGGCTCGCCGAGCCGGCGCACGACGCGCCCGATCGCCACCGGCACGCTGCTCCGCTCGGTTCCTTCGAGGCCAAGAACACGCCCGGTCAGCATGAAGGCAAAGGCGGAGGCATTGACGGCCAGGCTGTCGGCGCGGCCGAGATGCGCCTCCCAGTCCCCGCCGCCGATCCGGTCTTCGATCAGCCGGTCGGCGGTCGCCGCATCAGGGATGCGGAGCAGGGCTTCGGCGAGGCAGAGCAGCGCCACGCCTTCGGCGGTGCCGAGTCCGAATTCCCTGAGGAATCCGCTGACGTCCGCGCCCGGCCGATAGGCTGCGCGCGCGGCCCGCACCAGGCTCTTCGCACGCGCCGCGATGCGTCCGGCCTCCTCGGGCGGCGCGCTCGCTGCCGCGAGGAGCGGCGCCAGGACCTCCGCCTCCGGCGCGCGATGGAGCGCGCGGAGCGCGCTGCGATCGTCCGGCCTCAGCTTTATCGGGGCGTCGGGCACCCGCCCATTCTGCCATGCGGGGCGGGCACGGGAGAGGGGTGGCCGCGGCACCGATTCCGGCTGCGAAGCGGAAGGCTCCCTCGCCCCGGCCTCGATGGCGCCGCGATTCAGCCCTCGCCGCGCTCGATCTCCTGCTCGAGTGCGGCAATTTCCGCATCGCTGAAGCCGAAATGATGCGCGACCTCGTGCACCAGCACGTTGCGCACCAGGGCCGCGAGGTCGACCCCGGTCTCGATCCATTCGAGCAGGATCGGCTCGCGATAAAGAAAAATCGTATCCGGCATTCGCGCCGGATCCGAGATGCTGCGGCTGCCGAGTGGCGTGCCCCTGTAAAGGCCGGTCAGATCCCACGGGGATTCGAGGTCCATCTCGTCGAGCGTCGTCTCGTCGGCCTGCTCTTCGACCATGATGCCGACGCCCTCGAGATGCCGGGCGAGAGGTGCGGGGATCGCAGCCAGCGCCGCTTCCGCGAGACGGGTCAGGTCCTCGAGGGAAGGGGGCGTGGTAAAGGAACGAGGGGCGGGCATGGCCGCATCGGGGCAGCCCCCGCCGCCAACGTCAAGGAGGAAATCGGATGCCGGAAACGTTGACTATCATTGCCCGCGAGAAGCTGGCCAGGGATTGTCCGCAATGGCGGAACGTTTCCGGTCGGGACGCCATTCAGCGGAGCTTCCGGTTCGCCGATTTCTCGGCAGCCTGGGGCTTCATGAGCCGGGTGGCCTTGCTGGCCGAACAGCACGGACATCACCCGGAGTGGTCGAATGTCTGGAACCGCGTGGAGATCACGCTCTCGACCCACGATGCGGGTGGGTTGACGGAACGGGACGCGAAACTGGCCGCAGCCATCGATTCTCTGCTCGCCGGCCACTTTTAGGAGGCGCCGCTCAGCCGCGCAGGCGGGCCACCGTTGCCGTGGTCGAATAGCCGGGCAAGAGCCCGAACAGCATCACCCGCCCGCCCCAGCCCTCGACCTCCGCCGCGCCGACCACCGTCTCGTGCGTGTAATCGGCACCCTTGATGAGAAGATCGGGATGCAGCGATTCGAGCAGGGCAAGCGGCGTGTCCTCTTCGAAGATCGAAACGAGATCGACCGCGGCGAGACTTGCCAGCACCGCCGCGCGCGCCGCCTCCGGCTGCACCGGGCGTGCGGGTCCCTTCAGCCGCCGCACGCTGGCATCGCTGTTGAGGCCGACAACCAGCCGATCGCAGGCGGTGCGCGCCTGCTCGAGAAGATGGACATGCCCCGGGTGCAGCAGATCGAAGCAGCCGTTGGTGAAGCCGATACGCCAGCCCTTGCGCCGCCAGCGCTCGACCTGCTCCGCGGCGACCTCACGGCTGACGATCTTGCGGAGCGCGCTGCCGGATGCGGTGAGCGCGGCCAGCAGTTCCTCGGGCCGCGCCGCAGCGGTTCCCACCTTGCCGACGACGATGCCGGCTGCGATGTTGGCAAGCCGCGTCGCAACCGGGAGCGAGAGCCCGGCGGCAAGCCCGGCGGCGAGCGTCGCGATCACGGTATCGCCGGCTCCCGAGACATCGAACACTTCTGCGGCTTCGGCGGGGAAGTGCTGTGCGCCGGCGGCGTCGACGAGCGTCATCCCGTCCTCGGCCTGCGTTACCAGCACGGCCCCGAATCCGTGCGCCGCGCGCAGGTTTCCTGCCGCATCGATGAGCGCCTCTTCGGAGTCCAGCTTCATTCCGCTCGCAAGCTGCAGCTCGCGGCGGTTCGGCGTGATGATGTCGGCCCCGGCATAGCGGTGATAGTCGGTTCCCTTGGGATCGACGATCACGCGCCGGCCGAGTCGGCGTGCGGTAGCGATCAGCGCGGCGGCGGTTTCCTTGCCGATGACGCCCTTCGCATAATCGGAGAGGACGGTGATGGTGGTGGCTGCCATGGTGTCGGCAGCAATGCGCACCAGCCGCTCCGCCAGCTTCCCGCCGATGGGGGTTGCCTCTTCGTAGTCCGCGCGCAGCAGTTGCTGGCCTCCCGCGATGTAGCGAACCTTGCGCGTCGTCGTGCGCCCGCCCTCGACCAGGAGCCAGGGTTCGACACCGGGCTGGCCGCCGATCAGGCCGGTCAGTTCGGCGCCTGCGGCGTCATCGCCGACGACCGAAACGAACGCCGAGGCGCAGCCGAGAGTGGTGAGGTTGCGGATGACGTTGCCGGCGCCGCCGGGCATGATGGCTTCCCGCTCGACCGCGAGCACCGGCACCGGCGCTTCGGGGCTGATCCGCCGAACCGTGCCGTAGATGAAGCGGTCGAGCATGACATCACCGATGACGGTGACGCTGCCGCGCTTGAGCTCGGGAACGGCTTGAGCCAGTTCGGCCGGTGCCGGCGTCGAGCCGGCGGAACCTGCACCTCTGTTTTCCATCGGGTAGGGTGGTATCAAAGGAGGCAGAGAGCTGCCAGGGCTTCGCGTAGCGACTCGGGAAGCCGCCCGACGCCGGTGGCGGTGCGGCGCATCGGGAGATCCGCCGGTGCGGCGGACGGCTCCAGGTAGCGCCAGCCCTGAAACGGCTTCACCTGGCGTGCCTCGACCGCCACCAGGTCAGGGTCGAGGATCAGTGCGCAGGCAGGACCGCCGTCCGCGGCCGGCACCTCGACGATATCGATGAGCTTCTGCCGCGCTCTCAGCGCGCCCGAAATCACCCAGTAGAGTGAACCGCCGGCCAGCAACTCCTGGCTTCGCCGCGGGAAATTGCGCGTGCGATGCCGAAGCGGCGGGCCGGTCTCGAGCCGCGCCTGCTGGAGGCGCCGGAGATGCGCGAGGTCGTGAACACCGACGCAAAGCTTTACGAGGTGCAACATCGGCCGTTCCAACGTGTCGAGTCGGTCTAGCGCAGCGTGGGCGGCACGCAAGCAGAGAGGGTTGGAGACGGGGCTGTGCTGCGCCGCTGGCATGGGTCGATCGGGCGCGGCCGGCAAAGGGAGAGGCAAGTCCGCCGGCAATCGCTGGGGGCTCTCAGCCACGGTGGGTGAGTCTCGTCAAACCGGCACGAAAGACCTGTTCGGAGAGTGGAAGCGAAGTCCCGGCGCAGTGCTTCGCGGATTGCTGCGCACATTCCAGGGGCTGCCGGCACGGCCCGGGGGGAGGCACGATGATTGACCAGCTATATTGAAAAAATAGCAACTGTTATTGATGATATACCGATCTTTACTTGCTTGACCAGGAAACCGCCCGAAGATTGCCCATCCCTTTGATGCAAGAAACAGTGGAACAGGCACTCCGGTCGTGTATTTACTTGTCGCGCGGCCGGATTCGCGTGCCGGGAACCTGCCGCATTTTTCCTCCGCCGGCGCCGGGTGTGCCGAAAGAGAAGGCAACGCCCAAAGGCAGCAATGATGGACAACGAACAGAGACCCACCCTTGCCGGAACCGATTCGCCGGGCTCAGCGGCTGAAACCGAGGCGGCCGAACCGCCCGATCCTCCATCCTCTCTGTCGCCACGCCTCTTTCCGCCCACGGTCAAGGAAAGAGAGCGCAGCGCAAGCTTCCCGCAATCCGAACGTTCGCGCGCGTTCCGCCGCCGCTTCTTTCCGGATGCCCCGTCCTCGCTCTGGAACGACTGGCGCTGGCAACTGCAGCATCGGATCCGCGACCTCGCGGGCCTCGCCCGCGTGATCCGCCTCTCGGCCGACGAGCGGACAGCGGTGACGCGCCATACGGGGCCGCTTCCGGTCGGGATCACACCCTATTACGCGAGCCTGCTCTCGGAAACCGATCCGGAGCAGCCGCTCCGCCGCACGCATATCCCGGTCGGCGGAGAATACCTCCGGACCGAAGGGGAGGCAGACGATCCGCTGGGCGAAGATCACGACTCCGCGGTGCCCGGCCTCGTGCACCGCTATCCGGATCGCGTGCTTTTCCTGGCCACCGGATTCTGCAGCACCTATTGCCGCTATTGCACCCGCAGCCGGATGGTGGGCGGGGGTGAATACACTTTCAGCCACAGCCAGTGGGAGCGCGCGATCGCCTATATCGAGCAGCACACGGAAATCCGCGATGTGCTGCTCTCCGGCGGCGATCCGCTGACGATCGCAACCGAGAAACTGGAATGGCTGCTGGCGCGGCTGCGCGCCATCCGCCACGTCGAGTTCCTGCGCATCGGCACCAAGGTGCCGGTGGTGCTGCCGCAGCGGGTGACGCGGGATCTCACGCGGATGCTGCGCCGCTATCACCCGCTGTGGATGAGTCTCCACTTCACGCATCCTGACGAACTGACGCCGGAGGTTGCCGAAAGCACGGCGCGGCTGGCGGATGCCGGCATTCCGCTCGGCAGCCAGACCGTGCTGCTCAGGGGCATCAACGATTCCGTGCCGGTGATGCGCGAACTGATGCATGGGCTGCTGAAGCTGCGCGTGAAGCCCTATTATCTCTACCAGTGCGATCCGATCACGGGTTCCGCGCATTTCCGCACCCCCGTTGCCAAGGGGCTGGAAATCATCGAGAGACTGCGCGGCCACACCAGCGGCTATGCCGTGCCGCACTTCGTGATCGATGCCCCCGGTGGTGGCGGGAAGGTCCCGCTGGTGCCGAACTACGTCGTCGAACGCGGCGAAGGCCGGCTTCTCCTGCGTAACTACGAAGGTAACATCTACAGTTATCCCGACGCTTGAGGAGCAGGCGATGCGGATCGGCCTGACCTGCGATCTGGTCACGGATTGGGCGGATGAGGGGCTCGACGCGGAGGACCTTGCCGAGTTCGACCAGCCGGAAACGATCCAGGCGGTGGCCCGGTTCCTCACCTTGCGGGGGCATCGCGCCGAACGGATCGGCCGCGCGCAGGCACTGCTGCCACGCCTGGCGAGAGGCGAGCGCTGGGATCTCGTGTTCAATATCTGCGAGGGCCGGCACGGGACGGGACGCGAATCCCTGGTGCCGGCACTCCTGGAGGCGTACCGCATCCCTTACACTTTCAGCGATCCGCTGGTGCTTGCCGTGGCGCTGCACAAGGGCTTCACCAAGCGCCTCCTGCGCGACGCCGGCGTGCCCACGGCTCCCTTCGCGGTGCTGCGCTCCGCAAGCGACACGATCGATCTTTCGTTTCCCCTTTTCGTCAAGCCGGTGTTGGAAGGGACGGGCAAAGGAATCGGCGAGGCGAGCGTCTGCCACGATCGCGCCGAGCTTGCCGCGCAGGTAACGCGGCTCGTTGCAAAGTTCCGGCAGGATGTGCTGGCCGAGAGCTATCTGCCGGGACGCGAATTCACCGTGGGCGTGCTTGGCGCCGGCGAGTCGGCGCGCAGCATCGGCGTGATGGAGATCCGGGCCGGCGCTACGTACGGGTTCGAAACGAAGAAGCACTACCAGGACCGTGTGAGATACCGGCTGGCGGAAGATGCCGAAGCGATGGCGGCAGGCCAGGCGGCGCTCGCCGCCTGGCGGGTTCTCGGCGGGCGCGATGGCGGCCGGATCGACCTGAAAAGCGACGCCGAAGGCCGGCCGATGGTGCTCGAGATCAATCCGCTGGCCGGACTTCACCCGGTTGATTCCGACCTCGTGATCCTGGCCGCGTTGGCCGGACATTCGCACGAATGGCTGTTGGAGCAGATTTTTTCGGAAGCGTCGGCGCGCAACGGCCTGGCGTGGGATGCCGGCGCCTTGCGAGAGATCTACGCCGCGGACTGATACCGACGCGCCGTTCTTCAGGGAAAGGCCTGGCGCTGGCGCGGAGAACGGTGAAGCGCCGGCCGGTTCGGAACGGCGCTCAGCCAACCTCGCGCATCGCCCGTCCGAGCAATGCAAGCCCGAGATCGATTTCCTCCTCGCTCACGGTGAGGGGCGGGGCGATCCGCATCACGCCGCCCGACGATCCGGCGCGGACGATGTTCGCGGAGAGGCCGAGCGCCAGCGCGCGATCCGTCACCGCATCGGATAGCTCGGCCGCACTGCGGCGGCGTCCTTCTGTCTCGTCGATGAACTCGATACCGAGAAGCAGCCCTCGCCCGCGCACATCGCCGATCCAGGAATGCTTCTCTTTGAGCGCGAGAAGCCCCTCCTTCAGCCGTGCGCCCATTGCCTTCGCGCGCCCGGCAAGCCGATCGCGGATGACGATCTCCAGTACCTTGCAGCCGACCGCAGCCGGCAGGGGATCATTCACGTGCGTGGTGTAGAACAGGAAATCGCGCGCCGCCGCGGCTTCGGCGATCCCGGCCGTGGTCAGCACCGCGGAAAGCGGCAGCCCGGCACCGAGCGTCTTGGACAGGACAAGGAAATCCGGCACCACGCCATCGCGCTCGAAGGCGAACATCATCCCGGTGCGGCCAAGCCCGGTCTGCGCCTCGTCGATGATGAGCTTCATCCCGCGTTCCTCGCACTTCAGCTTGAGCGCTGCGAGATAACCCGGCGGAAGCTCGATCACTCCTCCGCTCGAAAGGATCGGCTCGGCAATGAAGGCGGCGAGGTTGCCGCTCGTTTGCCGGTCGATCAGCGCAAAGGAATCATCGAGTTCTGCGCGCCAGTCCACACCGGGAAAGCGCGGCCTGAAGGAACGCGGCGGGGGAATCGCGAACGAGCCCACCGCCGGCGGGCCGTAGCCGCGCCTGCCCGCCTTGTAGGTTGCCGAGGCGGCGCCTCCGGTCATGCCGTGCCAGGACTGGGTAAAGCCCACCACCTCCCACCCGCCGGTGACGAGCTTGGCCATCTTGATCGCCGCTTCGTTCGCCTCCCCGCCCGTCGAGAGCAGCAGCACCTTGGGGAGATCCGGCACCAGCGATGCGAGTTGCTCTGCCAGATCCACGACCGGCGGGGACAGCATCGAGGAGAAGAGATGATCGAGCGTCCGCGCGGCGCTTCCGATCACATCGGCGATCTCCGGATGCGCATGGCCGAGGATCGCGCTCATCTGGCCGGAGGTGAAATCGAGCAGCTTTCGCCCGGCGGCGTCGTAAACGAACGAGCCCGCCGCGCGCACCGGCACGAAGGGCACGAAACGGCCGCCGAACTCAAGCATGTGGCGCCGCGCGCGTTCCCAGAAGAGTGCCTCCGCGCCAGGTCCCGGCCCTTCCATCGCCTTTTCTCCTTCTGCAAATCTCAGGATAGCGGCCCGATGCGCGCCGCGCGTTCCTCGATCGCGTCGAGCATCGATTCGGCGAGCAGGCGGAGCGACCTGCGCAGCCAGCCGCGCCGCCGCGGGCGGAAAATGCGCGGCTTTGCCCGCTCCCCGCCCAGCCTGTGGACCAAATCGTCGATGTCGGCGAAGCCGTCGATCAGGCCAAGGTCGAGTCCTTGCTCGCCGAGCATGGCACTGCCGTCGAAGATCTGTTCCTCCTGGCCGTGCAGCCGGCTGCCCCGCCGCTCCTTGACCCAGGCCTTGAATCGAAGATGCAGCGCCTCCAGAAGCTCGTGGGTGTAGGCAACATCCTCCGCGCGTTCGGGCAGGAACGGGTCGAGCCGGGCCTTGTGCACGCCCGCCGTGTAAAGCCGCCGCTCGACGCCGATACGCGCGATCAGTTCGGAGAATCCGAAGCCGCCGCCGCGCACGCCGATCGATCCGACCAGGCTCATCGGGTTGGCATGAATCCGGTCCGCTGCGCAGGCGATCCAGTAGCCACCCGAGGCGCCGATGTCGCCGATCACGGCGTGCACTTCAACCTTCGCCTTCTCGGCACGGCGACGGATCAGCGTTGCGATCAGGTCGGACTGGACGGGCGAGCCGCCCGGGCTCTCGATATCGAGGATCACCGGCCGGCCCCTGGCCGAGGCGAAGCCCTTTTCGATCAAAGGCTGAACGCTCTGCAGGTTGAGTTGCCCGAGGCGTGTCGCGATCAGGCCGTGCAATTCGATCACGTTGATACGGGGCTTCCGCCAGAACAGCATCAGCTCACCTCACCAAGCAAAACGCGTGCCGCGTGCACGCCGCTTTCGAAGGCCCCGCCCAGCGTTCCGGCGAGCCGCTCATGGCAGGCTTCGCCCGCGAAGATGAGCCGCCCATTCCCGAGCGGCCGGCCGAGCATTGCCCGCGCGCCGGCCTGGCCCGGCCGCGCATAGCAATAGGCGCCGCGCACCCATGGGTCAGCCTCCCAGTGCGTCACCAACGCAGGCAGCGGCGCGAACAGCCGGTCCACGCGGGCTCCGAGCATGCTTCTGAGAGTCGCCAGCGCGCATTCTCCGGCTGCACGATCCCCTTCTTTCGCCAGCTCCCACGCTGCCGAACCGCCGATCCAACCCTGCACATAATTCCGCCCGTACGGCCAGCACTGGAAGACCATCAAAGCCTCGCCGCGCCGATCCAGCCTGCGATCCAGGGAGCAATGCGCCGGCAGATCGAGCCTGTCTTCGCCGCGCGCCCGCAGCACCACTTTCAGGGCGAGCCCCATCGGCAGCGCTGCGATCGCGGAGGCGATCTCCGCCGGCAACTCCGGCTGGAACGCAATCGTGCCCTCGGCCAGCACGCCCGTCGAGGCGGTCACGATGCAATGTCCGGCCGTGAGGGTGCCGCTGTTCGTCACTACCGCGACCGGGCCGTCCCATCGCACCTGCCTTGCCGGCACACCGAGCCGGATCTCGAGCCCGGCGCCAAGCCGGCGCTGAACGAACGCGCCAATGCCGCCTTCCGGCACCAGGTTGCTGCCGGTGAGCTGGTTGGCCCGCCAGTCACGGAGGCTCATCGCATCGGCATCCGCGGCGTCGATCACCGGGCCCTCCCAGGCCTCGACCGTCAAGGCCCAAGGATCATCGGGAAGAGAGCGCGCGACGGCGGCAAGGCTCGCATCCGGCCGCCCCGGCTCGAGCAGCTCGTCGGCCTTGGCGCTGAAACGCTCCCAGGCGGCGGCGTAATCGGCAAGCTCTGCCGCATTGGCCAGCCTTGCGCCTCTGAAGGTCCGTTCGGTCCGGATGGAGTCGGCGTTGAGCAGCGTTTCGCCCGCTGCCTCGGCGATCGGAACCAGCGGATTCGTTTCCGCCGCATGCAGCCACTGTGCGCCCATGTCGAACCAGGTGCCGTCGAGAGCGAGGGGAAAGGCAGTCCAGGCGCGGCCGCCGATCCGATTGCTCGCTTCAAGGACGATGATTCTTTGCCCCGCCGCTTGCAGCGTACGCGCTGCCGCAAGCCCCGCGACCCCCGCACCCACCACGACGACATCGCAATCGCTCATCTCTTCCGCCGCACGTCCTGCTCATAGGCGAGCCGCGCCGGCAGAGGTCTTGCCGGCGCCGGGGCGCCGATTGCGCCGTCAGGCCGAAGGCGGGATGATCGGCCAGCCGGGCGAAGAGCTTTCATGGCACGGGAAAGGGGGCGAGGATGGCGTATGAAGGCATGATTGCCGAGACAATTTCGATCAACGGCGACCAGCACGAGTTCATCTCGGCCTATGTCGCGCGGCCCCTCGGGCCGGGTCCGTTCCCGGGCATCGTGCTTCTGCATCATGCGCCCGGGTGGGACGAGTGGTACCGTGAGGCCACCCGCAAATTCGCCCATCACGGCTATGCCGCGATCAGCCACAACCTCTATCATCGTGCCGGCGAAGGCAAACCCGACGATGTCGCCGCCAAGGTGCGCGCCGAGGGCGGCGTCGCGGACGCGCAGGTGATCGGCGACACCGAGGGGGCGGTGACGTGGCTGCGCGTGCAGCCGTTTCTCAACGGCAAGGTTGGCGTGTTCGGCACCTGCTCGGGCGGGCGGCAGGCTTTTCTCTTCGCCTGCCATACGAAAAGCATCGATGCGGCCTGCGAACTTTGGGGCGGCCGGGTGGTGATGAGCAAGGAGGAGCTGACGCCGAAGCAGCCCACAGCACCGATCGCATTCACGAAGGATCTGTCCTGCCCTCTGCTCGGCCTGTTCGGCAACGAGGACCGTGCGCCGACACCGGAGCAGGTGGATCAGCACGAGGCCGAGCTGAAGAGGCACCACAAGAGTTACGAGTTTCACCGCTATGATGGTGCCGGCCACGGTTTCTTCTATTACGACCGGCCGATGTACCGTGTCGAACAGGCGCTCGACGGGTGGAAGAAGGTGTTTGGATTTCTGAGCAAGTACCTGGCCGCCTGACGCGGTTATGTGCACCTCGATCGTCGAGATCGTCGGCGCTGACGGCGCCGGCAAGGGCGAGGGCGGGTGGTTTCCTGTCACGAAGGCGGTGGTCTCGTACGATCACCCGCATCATGCGCTGCTCGAGGACGCGATCAACATCGATTTCGTGAATACTGCCCTTGGTCCCGGCGCGCGCGCCGCGGTCGAGCTGACGCTGCAATCGGCGAAGCAACTCGGTGCCGCGCTTGCGAGGGCGATCGCGGCGGCCGAGCGGGAAGAAAGCGCGCGCTCTCGCCACGCGTAGCGCGTGCCGGTCACGCCGGCGGCCCGTGCCTCCTGGTGCTCGGAAGCCAGCCGCCTTCGATCTGGTCGGACGGTAGCTTTGGGCGGGCGGCCACGGCCCGACGAGGGGAATCGCATGATCTGCCGTGCGTTATCGCGAGGCGACAGGGGTTACACGAACCCAGGCAATGCCACACTGGAGCAAGCCGAGTTCGCGCGCCGCTTCTACCGAGAGGTCGATGATCCGTCGTCCCCGGGGCATACAGTCATCCACCCGGACGATCACGGAACGGTCCTCATGCAGGAGCGTCACGCGTACCTCTGTTCCCATGGGGAGGACTGGCGATGCTGCCGAAAGCCGGTCATCCAGCAGAGGTTGGCCCGTACAGGTTCGTTGGAGGTAGGGGCCACGCCTGTACCATGACGCGAGGCCAACGACCGAGGGTCCGATCGCGACAGTCGCGTCATCCTCCGCCGGTGGAGAAACGCTGTCAGGTGCCGGCGCAAGGAACGAGCCGCGAGCGACTGCATCGAGGTGGACGGCATCGGAAGAGCTGCACGCGGCCAGGGTGAGAGCAATCCCCGCCAGTACGAGGACCGGTGCAGCCCGGGATCGCGTCGTTCCAAGAATCGGTCGATTATCTTGCATTCGCCGTCCATCCAGGCAGGAGACGGTGAAAATCGTTGCGGCAACATCCCTTCCTGACCATAACTGATGGCCGAAATGTGGCGCCGACTCGCTCGCCGGCGCTCCGAAGCCGGCCATGCCTGGTCAAGGATGGTCCCGCTGCTCCTCACGCGATCCGCCTCCCGAGGCGTTGGAGCCAGCCGCTTCCGGTCAGGCCGCAAGCATCGCCACATTTCGGCGGGTGGCCGCGGTCAGCAGCGCGTTGTCGCAGGTGCTAGACCGTATGTTCGTAGGCGGGCGGGTGGCTCGTCGCTGCGGTATGTGACGAGCGAGGGTTGGGCTGGATAGGCCAGCACAGAGCCTCCCACATAGCGAGGACGAGCCGTGCGGCAGAATAGCGAAGTTTTTATTGGGTTGGATACGTCGAAAGTGAAGATTTCTGTGGCCGTGGCCGAGGGAGGACGTGGCGGC
>JASHOF010000180.1 GCA_030041255.1 Acetobacteraceae bacterium | reverse complement strand
CCCGTTCCGCCGCCTGCTCGGCACCCGGCTCTCCGCCATGCTCGCCCTGGTGCCTGCCCGCCTGCCCGCCCCCGGCGTGTCGGGGGAGCCGCGTGTCCACCCGGCCATCGGCCCGCGCCGTGCGCGCGTGGCGCTGCTCGCCGGCTGCGCGCAGCAGGTGCTGGCGCCCTCCATCAACGAAGCCACGATCCGTCTCCTCACCCGTCTCGGGGTCGAGGTCGTGGTGGCGCGCGATTCCGGCTGCTGCGGCGCGCTCGTGCACCATCTCGGCCGGCACGCCGCAGCGCTTGCCGCCGCGCGGCAGAACATCGCCGCCTGGGAGCGCGAGATTTCCGCTGACGGGCTGGATGCCATCATTGTCAACGCCTCCGGTTGCGGCACGATGGTCAAGGATTATGGCTTTCTTTTCCGCTCGGAGCCGGAGCGCGAGGCAGCCGCGCGCGTCTCGGCCCTGGCTTTGGACATCAGCGAGTTCCTGCATCGTCACGGCTACGAACCGACGCGCGCATCTCCCGGAATCCGCGTCGCCTATCACGCCGCCTGCAGCCTCCAGCACGGCCAGCGGGTGACCACCGAGCCGAAAGCGCTGCTCGCGCGCGCGGGTTTCACCGTCCTCGAACCCAAGGAGCCGCATCTCTGCTGCGGCTCCGCCGGTACCTACAATCTCCTGCAACCGGAAATTGCCGCCAGGCTCTGCGAGCGCAAGCTTTCCAACCTCGAGGCAACGGATGCGACGGTGATCGCGGCGGGCAATATCGGCTGCATCACCCAGCTCGCCTCCGGCCGCCTGCCGGTCGTCCACCCCGTCGAGCTGCTCGACTGGATGGCCGGCGGCCCGAAGCCCGCCGCGCTCTGAACTCGGCCGGGGCCGAATAGTTACGGCGGCGGAAGGGCGCTCACCACGGCTGGAGTGGGCCCCTCTGCGACCCCGGGCGATGTCCGCCAGGATCGTGGAGTGCGTCGCGCCGCTCGACGGGCCGGCCCGGACCTGGCGCTCGCGCCGTCGTCCCTTGTCTCCGTCCAGGGAAAATGCCCGGCCCCATCAACCTCGCCGCGAGGGGCATCCTTACGAACGTCGTCAGGGTCATTATGGAGACCATATTAGTCTTGCGGCCGTCGTTGGCGCGATACTGGGGGTATGGAAAACAACGCCCCTTTGCAGCCGCCCTCTTCGAGCACGCTCCCCGAGAGGATTCGGAATCGCCTCGCCGGCCATGCGCCGGAGGACGATGTCGGCGCGATCCAGATTATCGCGGCAACGGTCCAGAGCTGGCCCGAACTCACTTTCGTGAGCACCGGTCGCGTGGCGCTCGGTCATGATGGCCTCCTCCGGTTCGCGCTGTGGAGCGCCTCGAAATGCTGTGCCAGTCTGTTGGGCACGCGCCGTGCCACGCTGTTGCTGGCGGAAGGCGACGACACTTGGGAAATCCGATGCCTGGTCATCGCGAATGCCAGCCTGGCGACGGCCCGACCTTTTTCCGGCTTTCTGCTGAAGCCGATTGAGGTACTCGATCGGCGCGCGTCATGCAGCGCCCGCGGCCCCTGGCGCGCGCGCCGCTCAGCGGAAGAAAATCAGAACGGTGCAGGCGAAACCCGCCTCGCATTGTTCGATGCCTTTCCCGTCGGTGACGACGGAGAAAACGTGCTGCCTGGAGGAGTCCGTCCTCCCTAGCGGCACATCACCCGCTTCACCGGTCGTCTTGTCAGCCCCCTTGGGCTGGCCGGGGAAGTTTTGTCTCAACCGCCGACTTTTCGGCACGTACAGGAAAGGAAATACCCATGAAACGTCTTCTCATCGCTTCGGTCGCAGCCGCCGCCCTCGCCGTTGGCATGTCCGGCGTTGCCTCAGCCGAGCCGATCAAGAATGTCGTCCTGGTCCATGGCGCGTTCGCCGACGGCTCGGGATGGCGCGCAGTCGCCGAAATCCTGGAGCGCGACGGATATTCGGTTTCGGTCGTGCAGGAACCCGAAACCTCGCTAGCCGACGATGTCGCGGCTACCAAACGCGTGATCGAACGCGTCAATGCACCGCTGATCCTCGTCGGCCACAGCTACGGCGGCGCCGTCATTACCGAGGCGGGCAACGAGCCGCAGGTGCGCGGCCTGGTCTATATCGCAGCCTTCCAACCGGACAATGGCGAGACCCTCGGCGGCCTGCTGAAGCAAATGCCGCCGGCGGCGAACAGCGCGGTTCCTGAAGGCGAAGGTTATGTCATCGTCAATCCGAAGACCTTCCATGCCGACTTCGCTGCGGATGTTCCGGCGAAGGAGGCCGACTTCATGGCGATCTCCCAGGTCCCGGTCAGCATCAGCGTGTTCGGCACCCCGATCGCCAATGCGGCCTGGCACAATAAGCCGAGCTGGTATGCGGTCGCGACCGAAGACCGCATGATCAATCCCGACCTGGAGCGCTTCATGGCGAAGCGCGCGGGCAGCACCACCATCGAGGTGAAGGGCAGCCACTCCATCTATTTGTCGCAGCCCAAAATCGTCGCCAGACTGATCGAACAGGCGGCCAAGGGTGCGAAGTAGTCACGCGTCGACGCCCGCCTATCTGCGCCGCCTCCCACCGGAGCGCGGCGCAGATAGCGCGCTTATCTGCTGCCACGCAGAATTTTCCGGCATAGATCCATGGCCCGCCGCACGGCGGGAAGCTGGCGGCGACCGCGCGGATAGATCAGCACCAGGCGTTCCGGGCTCGAAAGCAGGGCTACCGGATGCATCGAAAATCCCGCGTGCGCCTTATATAGAGCATGGACCGGCAGCAACCCGAGACCCACATTGCGTTCGACCAGCGGATAGATCGCGGTCGTGTCGGTGCAGTCCGCCACGACGGAACAGGAAACGCCGGCGCTCGCAAAGGCTCCCATGATCCGCTCGTAGATTCCGCCGCCCGACCGCCGGCGAAGCAGGATGAGGGGCACGTTGGCAAGCGCCTCGGGAGTGATTTCGCCGTGTACTGGCCAGCGGTCATCGCCTTCGCGGCAGAGGAGGACGATGGTCATTGGCGCCAACACCTCCGCGCCAAGGCCTAAATTTGCGACCGGCATATGGGTAATCGCGAAATCCAGTTGCCGCAGTTCGACCATCGTTTCCAGAAGTTGAGGCTCGCCTTGCTGGAGCGAGAAGCTGACGGCGGCGCCCTCTTCGTGGATTTGGGCGACCATCGCCGTTATGATCTCGGTCGACATTTGGGTAAACCCGACGCATAACCGGGCTGTAAAGCCGCGGCCGATTGCCCGCATTTCCTGATCCAGCGCTGATGCGCCGCTCAGCAGCTCGGCGGAGCGCTCGTAAAGCGCTTTCCCGATATCGGTGACGGCAAGGCCCCGACCGGCACGTTCAAATAGCGATACACCCCACTCCGCCTCAAGCTGCTTGATTGCGGTGCTCAGGTTGGGCTGGGCGACCCGCAGCACGTCTGCCGCCGCGGCCAGCGAGCCGTGTTCGACCACCGCTCGGAAATAGGCAAGCTGTCTAAGGTTCATCGAGGTGCGGCAAATGCGATTACGGACTGATTTAACCCATTCGCCGCACTCGCTTCAATTTCGAAGGATCGTCATTGCCCTTTGCAAGGCGGCCCGAAGCCCGCCGCGCTCTGAGGCGGCCGAGGCCGAATCGTCACGGCGGCAGAAGCGCGTCCACCATGGCCTCGATCTCCGCCGCCACGCCGTCGGCGGCGAGCGCGGCGCGGATCGCGCGGCGCCTGGCGGTGAAATGTTGCGATTCGCCCACTTCGACCGCCGCGGCAACCTGCTCCGCATGCGATGCGGCCGCTGCCAGGTCCCGGTGCAGCGGGTCCGCCTCGTCGTACTCCGGAATCGGCAAAGTCCAGACGAGGTTGTCGAAGTCTCGCTTGTCGCGCTGGCCGTGCGGCTGGAGGTCGGTGACTTTATCAAGCACCGCGGCACTGTTGACGACAGCAATCAGATACGCGGCTTCGTCCGCGGAGCGTGCCAGCGCCCAATACGCCTTATGATCCACCAAAGCATCACTCGCTGAAATCCTTGCCGCGCTAAGTCGCGTCCCGGCCTTCGTGTAGAGTATGCGAGCGCCGCCTTGACCCGCCTGGCAGGACAGCTTGTGCATATGGTCCATTTGCGCGAGCAGCGTCATCCGCGGCTGGCCTGCAGCGTCTTTGTTGCAATGCGCCGCCCACTTCGCCTCGACATCATGTAGCCAGGCCGCGAGATAACGAAAGCCGTCCGCACCCGCAGCCGCCGCATCGAGCACGCTCGACCCACGGAGGGGAACCACAGCCGTCACCGTATCGAACAACCGGAATGGCGCGATCGTTTCTCCCAGTACAAGCTGCCGCAGGAATTCTCTCTCGACCGGGCCGTGCGGCGGTGCCACGCTCCTCCACGGTTCCTTGTCGAGCGCGCCGGCATGCCCGCGCACGCGCGGCGCGTCCCGCCGGCTGCCCAGCCTGCTTTCCGGCTCGGGTTCGACCAAGAAGAATCGACGAGGATAGATCGTGGCACCGTTCCGAAATCGCTCGCGATACGGTGACACGCCGGCCAAAGTTCGCGCCCGTGGCCATGGAGCGCGGCGGTGGGCAAGGGCTTGTGTGGCTTGCGCATCGTCAACGTCCCGCCCGGGCAGGCGACCCTCCCAGCGATCCACCTCCGCCGGATGCGGACCGGCTGGCTCCCGTCGGCCGAACAGCACGCACGTGCTGGTGGTGCTGCTCCCGGATTGCGCGCCGAAGATCGGCCAGACCCTTTCGAGTGACCAGCCGCCGGTCAGGCGTACCTCGATCCGGCCGCCGAGGCGCCCATCGCGCAGCCCCGCGAACACCGGAGCGTTCAGCGCAGCAAAAGGCAGCACGAACGCGATCCGTCCACCCGGACGAAGATACCGCTCCGCCCCCCGTGCCCAGAACAGCGCGCACAGATCCTGCTGCGTCGCGAGATGCCCGCCAACCCAGAGGTCGTACTGCTGCAACGCTTCGCGGAGCCGCTCTTTCATTCCTGAGCTGAGATGACGATAGACGGTCCAGGGCGGATTGCCGAGCAGGACGTCCGTCCGCTGCTCGGGCCGCGACAGCCAGACCGGCCGCACCAGATTGCGTAGCACGAAAGTCCAGATGCCGTTTTTTCCCGCACGGTACAACGCCTGCAAGTGAGCGAAGGTGGCTGCAAGCGCGTCGGCGTCCGCCGCTGCCGCCCCCTCGATGCGGCGCAGCGCGTGGCCGACCGTCTCCGGCGTCGAGCCATCGGCAATTCCCTGGTTCAGCGTATCGAGACCCCGCTCGAACACGGCCTGGTCCTCGGCAAAGCCGGCCGGAATCTGCAAGGGCGCATCCCCGGGCACCTCGACGAGAACATCGGCTCTGTCAACGTAGCGGCGAAGGTTCCATTGCAAGGCGTCGCCAAGGAAAACCGGCACCGTCAGTTTCGCCTGGCGCTCCCGCGCGAGATTCCCCAGCGCCAGCAGCCACGTCACCCGCGCCAGCGTCACCGCAACCGGATGCACGTCGAGGCCGCGCACGTTCTCCTGGCATGCTTCGAGGATCTGCGTCCCTTGCCATCCCGCCGCCCGGCCGGCGGCGATCAGCCGGCGAACGGCGTGGAAAAGAAACGTCCCCGAGCCGCAAGCCGGGTCGAGCACGCGTTGCTCGAGTGGCGCGTCCACGGCTGCGGCAACAATGCGCGAGGCAAGCCAATCCGGCGTATAGTACTCGCCGAGGTCGTGACGCTGCTCCGGATCGACCAGGCTCTCATACAGGACCTTCAGCACATCGGTTTCGACGTCGCGGAGGCGAAACCGTGCGGTTTGCAGCGCCACATGGCGCACCAATTCGGCCCCGGCCGCACGCTTGAGCGGCCAGTCGAAGAAATCCGCCTCCACGCCGCCGATAATTCCCTCTTCCGCCAGCGCCTTCCCGGAGAGCAACGCCTCCGGGTCGTGCACCGGCAGGTCGAGCACGCGGGCCGCGATCGCCTTGACGACGATCGTGAGGTAGGTGTGCTGGAGGAACAGCGATTCCTCGCCCACGTCTTCGCCGTACGCCTCACGCAACAGCCCGTTCCAAAGCCCGTGCTTCAGACGCACCTCCGGGTCGTTGCGGAGCTCGGCCCAAAGGGAGTCGAGCGCGATCCGGACCTTTCCGAAAGTGAGGCTGCCGCGGCCGAACGCCTGCGCCACGACACGTGGTTTGGGCAGGAGATCGGGCCGGTCCGAAAGCAGCGGCTCGAGCCAAGCCAAAAGCTCGTTCGGCTGCTCTGGATCCGTCGAATAGCGCGCCAGTTCCTTGAGCGCCCCGTCCCTGAGCGCATACGCGATGAAGGTGGCGCCGTCCGTGGCCAGCCCGGTCGCGGGACGCGGGCTCGGCGACCGCGACCCGGCATCGGCGAGATAAGCCGGCAGCCGGGCGCGCACGTCGCCCTCCTCCCGCCTGAGATCGCTCTTCAGTTCGATAACGACCGCGCCCCACATCGTGTCGATGCGGCCGCGCCCGTCCAGAAGGTACGCCTCGTGGTCGATCTCGTGGTACGGCACGCCGAACCCCGAGTGCAGCAATTCGGTGATATGGCCACGCAACGCCTCGTGCCGCGGCCGGGCAGCCAGCGCGCGCGCAAGCTCGGGCAGCCTTTCGCTGTGCCAGTCTGCACTCACGGCCGAATCATGCGCGCACTGCAGGGCCCGGCCAAGGCTGGGCCAGGCCCTCGGGCACTGCTAGACTTGCCCCGTGTCCGATTCGCAAGCCGATCTCTTCGCGACCGCACCCCTCCCGAGCGGCGACCCGAGTGACGAGATCGTCGCTCTCGTCAGGCGCCGCCTGCATGCCACGCTCGCATTGGTCAAGTCGGCGAGCGCCATGCCGTGGCCCGACCAGTTCGCCATCATACGCGAAGACAACGCATTCCGATTTGGCAAGGACATGCTGCCACCCGACGAAGGGGCGGCGCTATGGGCGGAGTTCGACGCGGAGATGAACCGGCTCTACGCCGTGATGAACGCTGGCAAGGAACCGGACCCGGGCGGCTGATCGCCCTCCCCAGGCCGCGAAGAGCAAATCCCGCGGAGTGCCCCACCGTCCACGCCGCCTGACCGGATTTTTCTGAGCGCTCGTCAGGTGCCGTCGGGCCGGATGTGCGTCGTCGCCTCCGCCGCGACGCGCGCGGAGTGAAGCTCGACGACGTGGTAGCGTCCGTTCCGCCAGTCCTCGAACTGGTCCTTGTAATGCGGGCTGCCCGGCACGCCTGAATTGCCGATGTTCTGCACCGCCCGGAAGCGATCCGGATCCGTGAAATCGACGACGATGCGATATTCCGCGCCCGAATTCGCCTCGTGCGGCGGAAGCTCGCCCCCGGTATTGCGGATGGTGTGCGAGCCGCCATCGACGGCGGCCGGGCCGATATCGAAACCATCCCCGGGCTGAATTGCCGAAAGCGGGTGGTGCCAGTGCGCCAGGTGCACCCGCTCCCAGCGCCATTCCTGAGGCAAAGGCCCAAGCCTTTCGGTCAACTGATCGACGCTCGCCTTGGCGGCGGCAACCACCTGTGCGCCCGTGCCCGCGGAGAAATAGTCCGGCTCGGCGCCTTCGAGCAACGCGACGGCAAGGCCGGTTTGCTGCATCGTGAGATCAATCAGCCGTGCCGGCAGATGTCGCGCCAGCACCGCGCGCTGAAAATTGCCCATGACGGTCTCGAACACCGTCGGGGCCGCGCTCGCTCCGGTGTAGCTGCCGTCCCAGCCGGCGAGGATCGCGACGACGATGCGCGCTGCCGGCTCGACGCTCGCACCGAGCAGACGGAGGATGTGCGGACAAAGCCGCCTGGCGCGCGTGCTGACGACATCGTTCTGCAGCCGGATGCTCGCTCTGCGATCGATCAGCGTGGGCGGCGCCAGCACCTCCTCGATCCGCACCCCGCGATGGCCCTGCGAATAGGCGCCGTAGATCGGATAAGCGTAGCTTTCGTCAACGATCCGCTGATTGGCGGTGGCAACGAACCCGCCCGGGGGATCGGCCATGTGCGGCATGGCTTCGAAGGGAATCGTGGCTTGCCAACGATCCTCCGGGTTGTCGGCGTCGCGGAACCCGTACGCGAGGCGCCCGCGAACGGGGATCCGCCCGGCCATCTGGTAGCCGATATGCCCATCGCGATCGGCATAGACGAAGTTGAAGACGGCGACCGCCCAGTCCCTGAGGGCTTCACGAAAGGCGGGCCAGTTGCGGGCGCGGGAGACCGCGATCATCGCCTTCAGATCGTCGAGATGCTCCGCCCCCACCCAGCGCAGCGAAAGCGGCGGATCGCCGCCCTCCGAAACGGCGGGAATAATCGCATTCACGATCGGCCCGCGCACCGTCGAGCGGATGACGAGTTCCTCCGCCTCTCTGCCACGCACCGCAATCCGGACACGCCGCTCCGCGAACTTCCGCCAGGTCCCGTCGTCGCGATAGAGCGCCGCATCGTCCGGCTTCACGCTCTCCCGGTAAAGGTCGCGCGTCGAGGCGGCGTTGTTGGTGATGCTCCACGCGATCGCCCCGTTGGCTCCCCACCAGAGCCCCGGCAGCCCGGGATGCCCTGCCCCACCCGCATGGTCCTCGGGACCTTCGAGCACGAATTCGTACCAGCTCGAAGGCACCCAGAAGGGCTGATGCGGATCCCCGGCCAGGATCGCGGCCCCGGTATCGGTGCGCGAGGGGCCGAGCGCCCAGTTGTTGCTGCCGGTTGCGTCATCCGTGCCGGCGGCAAATTTTCCGCGCTCCGTTCCGGCCTGGCTTTGGAGCACCGGATGTTCGGATGCCTCCGGCGTCAGATAAAGCCGGCGCCATCTCTCGCCCGGCAGGAAGCGCGCGGCCTCGGCGGCGGCGAGACGGTCGATCCGGCCATTCAACGACCACCAGATGCCCCGCCCGATCGCCACGATATCCCTGGCCGAGAACGGATCGGGCGCATAGTCGAGCAGCCGGAACTCGATCGGCAGATCTTTCCCGGCGGTTTCGATATGGCGGTTGATCCCGGCGGCGAACGCCTCGACGATGCTGCGCGTCGCCTCGTCCATCCGCTCTGCGTCGGCTTCCGAAATCGTGTCGATCCCGACAGTGAGATGCGCGCGGTCGCTCGCCACATAGGCTGACCCAAGAATTTCCGCCTGGCGGCCGAGCGCACGGCGGCGCAGCCGGTCCATCTGCCAGAGCCGGTCCTCCGCCATCGCCACGCCGAGCCCGAAGAAGAGATCTCGCGTGGCTGCCGCACGCACGTGCGGCACACCCGCAGAATCGCGCCTGATCTCGACCGGCTGGCCGACCGCACCCGCGGTCGTGCGGTCCCCGGGTCGCGTGTGCTGCGCGAGCGGTGCGTCTTCGTGCATGGCCGTGACACTAACCATATCGTTCTTCGAGCCAGGGATCGGCGTTGTTGTGATAGCCGCGCACCTCCCAGAAGCCAGGCCGGTCCCTCGCCACGAACTCGATCCGCCGGATCCACTTCGCCGACTTCCAGAAATAAAGCCGCGGTATCAGCACACGAAGC
>JASHOF010000179.1 GCA_030041255.1 Acetobacteraceae bacterium | reverse complement strand
GCGCCGTTGAAGCCGGCTACGGGCCAGGCGCCGAGGCGCCAGCAGAAAAACGTGATCAGCGAGGAAAACGCCCACACCACGGCAATCAGGCAATAGAGCCCGCGCCGCGTCAGGCTGCGGTGCGGCACGACCACCGCTTCGAACAGCGCTTGCGATCCGGCCAGCATGGCTATCCCGTGAGCCCTCTCTCCGGGGGTTATCTTGTGCGGCACGCCCTCTCTCTGCAAGAACCTCGCATGCCTGCCAAGGAGCCGGAAATCGGGACCAGGCCGATCAGCGTCGCTGCGGTGCGGGGCTTCATCGAAGCGCTCGCCGCCGCCAACCCGAACCCCCGGAGCGAACTGGCCTTCACCGACCCCTTCACGCTCCTGATCGCCGTCGTCCTTTCCGCGCAGACCACCGACAGGGCCGTGAACCTTGCCACGCCCGGCCTGTTCGCCGAAGCGCCGACGCCCGAGGCCATGGTGCGGCTTGGCGAGGGCGGGATCGCGCGCCACATCAGGACGCTCGGGCTATGGCAGGCGAAGGCCCGCAACGTGGCCGCCCTCTCGAAGCTGCTGCTGGAGCGTCATGGCGGGAACGTGCCGGCCGACCGCGCCGCCCTCGAGGCGTTGCCCGGGGTCGGCCGGAAAACCGCGAATGTCGTCCTCAATGTCGCCTTCGGCCAGCCGACGATGGCGGTCGATACGCATATCTTCCGGGTCGCCAACCGCACCGGGCTGGCGCCCGGCCGCACGCCGCGCGAAGTCGAGGAGGCGCTCATCCGCCGCATCCCGCCCGCCCTGCTGCATGACGCGCACCACTGGCTCATCCTGCACGGGCGCTACATCTGCAAGGCGCGGATGCCGGAATGCTGGCGCTGCCCGGCGGCGCACTTCTGCGGCTATCGGCCGAAGACCAAGGCTCCATGATCCGCCTCGATCGCGCGCGAGACCTCCTCTGTATCATCGACCTGCAGCCGACCTTCATGCCGGGCGGGGAGCTTGCTGTTGCCAACGGCGCGGCCATCGTGCCGGTGATCAACCGCCTGCTCGCCGCTCTCTTCGACCATGCGATCGCCACCCAGGACTGGCATCCGGCGGATCATGCTTCGTTCGCCGAGATGCATCCCGGCCACGCCCCCTTCTCGACGGTGGCGATGCCCTATGGACCGCAGACGCTCTGGCCGCGGCACGCCGTGCAGGAGACGGCGAACGCGGCGCTGCATCCGGCTCTCTCGACGGCGCGCATCGAGATGATCGTCCGCAAGGGGTTCGATCGCGGGATCGACAGCTATTCCGCCTTTTTCGAGAACGACCGCGCAACCGCGACCGGCCTCGACGGGTATCTCCGTGGGCGCGGCATCCGGAGGCTGTTTTTTGCGGGGCTGGCCACCGATTTCTGCGTTGCCTGGTCTGCCGAGGATGCGGCCCGGCTCGGCTACGAAGTTTTCGTGGTCGAAGATGCCTGTCGTGCGATCGCCCTGCCGCGACCGGAAGGCGGGACGACGCTGAGCGCGGCCCGCGCGCGGCTTGCGGAACGCGGCGTTTCGTTCGTCACCGAAAACGAACTGGCGGGGCGGTAGCGTGCGCGGCGCACTGCTCATCCCCTTTCGTTCGCTGTCGACGGCGCTCCGGCTTTCACGCTCTTCCCGGCGCGGCCGCCGTGCGCCCGGCGCCGCTCCGCCGGTGCCTCTCCGGGACGTGCAGCACCTGGCTCCGCTGTGTCGGCCGCTGCCTGGAGTGGCATCGCCGTTGCCCTGTAACGCTCGATCGCGCCGATCGCGAGGTGCCTCCGCATGGCCGAGCGTGCCGCACCGGCATCTCCGGTTCGGATTGCATGATCGATGGCGCAGTGTTCCTCGTGCAGAATCTCCGCATACGCTTTGCGACCGGATTCGGTGCTCTCCATCCGGACGCCACGTCGCGGAATCACGAGCGGCCCGAGAAATCTCAGGAAATCCGGGAATCGCGGATTCCCGGTTGCTTCGGCTATTTTCATATGAAAAGCGAAATCCGCATCGACGCCGGAGTCGCCCTGGTACATTTCCCGCCGGATCCGGGCGAGCGCGGCCCTGATCTCCTGTTTTTGAACCGTGCTGCCGCGCAAGGCCGCGAGCCCGGCTGCCTCGGTCTCGACGCCGGCTCGAAGTTCCAGCATTTCGAGGATTTTTGGAACCGCATTGAGATCTTCCGGAGCCAGGCGGAAAGGGCGACGGTTCGGCGCTTCGCTGACGAAGACCCCGGCTCCACGACGGCTGCGAATCATTCCCTCGGCTCGAAGCGTCGCGACGGCCTCCCGCAGCACGGAGCGGCTGACGCCGAACGATCCCACCAGTTCATGTTCGGGCGGCAACTTCTGCCCGGGTAACAGCACCCCCGCTTCGATCATATCGGCGAGCTTCGCAGCGACCTCCGCGGTCAGGGTTCGAGGAGGTGCAATCGCGGTGAACATGGGGACCCCAGTCGTCTCCGTGCACAGACCATTGCCAACACATCGCCGCCGGTCATCCTCTCCGCGAATGCGCGGCAGGCCACCCCGGCGGAATCATGGCGGGCTGATCGCGGACCGGACTCTCCGCCGCGACCAACGCACAACGTAACCCGGGTTGACAGAAAACCGGAGCCCCGAGTACGCTGCCAAGCAATCTGACTAGCAGCTTACCATACTGAAAGAAAGAGGCAGGAACGTTCGTGCGCCCGGCCCAGGCTCCGGCTGCGAGTCCGGTCAAGCCGGTTGCCGGATCGGTGCTCCGGGAACAACCGGCCATGTCGGCCTGGCCGTCCGCCGCGCACACCTGGCGCCGATCCGTTCCATCCACGTGTCAGCGGGATCTTTGCCGCGGGCAAGGAATCGCGCTTCAGGCCGACAGAGGTCAAGGAGAGGAGAAGGAAACGATGATACCAGGCATGCACTCGAGAATGCTTCTCGCCGGTGCCACGCTGCTGGGGGGCCTAGCCCTGGCGGGGATCCCGGCTCACGCAGCGGACAACAAGCCCGGTGCCGGGATGCACATCTGCATTTCCCTCGACAAGGTGAACGCGTCCCGTGAAGGCCAGATCAGGTTGTGGAAGCAGGCGGCGCAGGAGTTGGGAGTACCCAAAGTGACCATCGAGGTGGCCGACGAGGACGCGCAGCGGCAGTCCTCCCAGGTTGAAACCTGCCTTGCGCAGAGAGTGAACGGGGTCATCGAAATCCCCTGGGACGATCAGGCGGTTCTGCAGGATATACGGCGGGCGCGCGCTGCCCACATTCCATTGGTGGGGATGGATCAGGCTCCGGCCGATGTCGGCACCATCGATTATTTCAGCGGGTCCAATCCGTACGCGGACGGGCTCAAACTCGGGGAGGAGCTCGTGAAGCTGGTCGGCGACAAACCGACCAAGGTTGCCGATATCCAGGGAGCGCTGGACCAATATAACGGCATCGAGCGCGATAAGGGATTCAAGGCCGGAATTGCCGGCCATCCGAATATCCGGATCGTGGCCGACATTCCCACGGACTGGCACCCTGAACCGGCGCTGGCCGGCATGGAGAACGCATTGGAGGCGAATCCCGATCTGGGTGCGGTCTTTGTCGCGAGCGACGGCATGCTGCCGCCGGTCTGGTCGGCGCTGCAGAAAGTCGGCCGATACACCAAGGTCGGAGCCCCCAAGCACGTCATCGTCCTTTCCATCGACGGCGATCCTCAGGGGTGTGCGGGTGTCAAGAGCGATTACATGGATGCTGGCGTGGCCCAGCCGTTTGCCGAGATGACGTATGATACCATGAAGATGGTCATCGAGATGGCGAAGACCGGCAAGGAGCCGACGGGGAAGGACCGGGTCGCCCGGATTCCTGGACTGATGTACACGCCGGCCAACTTCTCCAAGGCTTCGGCAGGGGTGTGGGGCTGCTCGGAGTGAGCCTGGTGGCCTGGCAGGCAGCACATCGCGGCCGGGCTTTCCCGAAAACGCGGCTTACCGGGGCCCGGCAGGCGTGACCCTGCCGGGCCTTGGACACCTTACGGGAGCTTTCCGCAAGCTCCCGATGCTGCCTGTGATCGTCCTGGTTGCGCTGACATTCTCGGCGACGCTCGACGGCTATACGTCGGTCTTCAACCTGCAAAACATCATGCAGCAGCTTTCGGTGATCCTGATCGCCGTCAGCGGAGAAACACTGGTGCTCCTGATTTGCGGCATCGATCTGTCTGTCGGGGCCGTCATCGGTTTTGCATCGGTCTGCGGCGCCTATGCGATGAATTTGACGGGCTCGGCCTCGGTCGGGGTGCTGGTCTGCGTGGCGGTGGGCGTCGGGCTCGGTGTCCTGAATGGCGTCGGAATTGCCGTCTTCAGGCTGGAGCCGTTCATCATGACGTTCGGCACACTGCTCATCGCCCGGGCGGTGGGGCTTCTGATGACGGGCGGCATGTCCGTGGGCGGCCTGCCGAAAATCGTTCTCGATGGTGGAGAGCTCAATCTGCTGGGTGTCCCGCTGGTCTTCATCATCGGGCTTGGCATCACCGTGCTGGTCGGCCTGATGTTGAGCTGCACCGTGTTCGGGCAAGCGATCTATCTCACCGGAGCCAACCCGCGCGCGGCGGCATTTTCCGGAGTCGACGTGCCACGCCTGACCTTCCGTGTTTATCTGATTGCCGGCACGCTCAGCGGATTTGCCGGCTTCGTGTTCATGATGCACCTCGGCGATGCGGAGCCGACGGCCGGGGACCCGCTGCTCCTGCAAATCATTGGTGCAGCCGTGCTCGGAGGTACCTCGTTGACCGGCGGAGAAGGGGGAATCGCCCGTTCTGCGAGCGGCGCCCTGCTCATCACCATGCTGACGACGGGCCTCGATATCATGGGCGCGCAGTTCTGGGACCAGATGATCGTCATCGGCGTCCTCATTGCCGTGGGCAGCGCGCTCGGGATCTGGCTCAGCCAACGTCGCATGAGCGAATCGAAGGCTGATGCCGGAGCGATTGCCGGCCGCGACCATGAAGGCGCAAGCTGACACCGACTGGCTCGAAGGCAAAACGGGACGATGCGCATTACGGCAGTGCGGGCCAGGATGGTTACGGTTCCGGCGGAGGAGATTCTCCCGGATGCATCGGGGCGGCCGGTGAACGAGCGTCCGATCGTGACGCTGCGTATCCGGACCGACCAGGGCCTGGAGGGCATCGGGATCGCGTTCGTGCATGGCGGACTGACACGTGCGCTGGTCGGAATGGTCGAAGAGCTGGCCGAACTGACGATCGGCGCGGACGCGACGCGGATCGAAGACGTACGAGCGATGCTGCGCGCGCACGCGGCCAATCTGGAGAGCTGCGGAATGTTCGCCGTCGCATTGTCGGCCATCGACTGCGCCCTCTGGGATATCAAGGGCAAGTCTGCAGGACTGCCGCTCTGGAAACTCCTCGGCGGAGTTCGCCTCCGTGTCCCGGCCTATGCCAGCGGACAGTTGCATCGCGGCCTCGCCAACGCCGATATCGCCCGCGTTGCCGGGCAGGTCCGGGCGCGGGGATTCCGGCACGTCAAGTTCCACCTGGGTCTCGATGGCGCCGCTTCGCTCGAGCGGGAGGTGGAGCGGGCGTGGCTGGTGCGCCAGTCGGTCGGAAAAGATGTCAAGCTGGGCTGCGACGTCAACGAGCGCTGGTCGGTCGGGCAGGCGATCGCGATCGGCCGTCGCCTCGATGAGATCGGGCTCTTCTGGCTTGAAGATCCCACCCGTGCCGACGATTACGCCGGGCTCGCCCGGATCACCGGCGCGCTATCGACGCCGATCATGGCTGGCGAGAATAACGGGGGGCTGGCGCCATTCCGGCTCATGCTGGAGGAACGTTCGGTGGACATCCTGATGATCGATGTCATGAATGTCGGCGGGATATCCGCCTGGATGAAGGTCGCCGCGATGGCCGAGGCATTCAACGTACAGGTCGTCAGTCACATCATGCCGGAGTTCCAGGCGCAGTTGATTGCCGCGGTGCCGAACGGCCTCATGGCCGAACACAAGGACTGGACCTTCCCGCTGTTCGACGGCATCCCGGGGATCGAAGAAGGTGACTTCGTGCTCTCGGAACGAGCGGGACACGGCCTGAGCTTCAGCCGCCCGTTCGAGCACCTGACCTGAGCGTCGCCCGGTCCGGAACAGGCGAAGGTGCAGGCGATGGAACAAGACGGCCAGGGCGTCGTGGAGGCGGGAGGTGGCGCTCCATCGGATGGAGCGCTGCTCCGCCTTGCCGGGATCGGCAAGAACTATTCGGGCAACTGGGTGGTCCGCGATGTCAGCTTCGCCGTATCGGCCGGCGAAGTCGTTGCGCTCCTGGGAGAAAACGGAGCCGGAAAATCCACCTTGAAGAACATCCTGTGCGGCCTCGTCGCCCCGGATGCCGGCTCCATCAGCTTTCAGGGTAAGACCTTTCCGCGGCTGACGACAGAGCTCGCCAGTACGTTGGGGATCGCGGCCATTCATCAGGAGCTCAGCCTTTTCCCCAACCTTTCGATTGCCGAGAATATCCATATGGGCGTCGGCATGCTGCCAATGCGAGGCTGGCTCGTCGACAACGCCGCCATGAATCGGGAGGCGATCTCGCTGCTCGGCGAATTGTTCGACAAGGAAGTCGATCCCGGCCAGCCGGTGGAGCGGCTCTCTCTCGCCGAACGCCAACTCGTCGAGGTTGCCAAGGCGCTGCATCGGGCATCCACGATGCTGATCTTCGACGAGCCGACGACATCGCTGAGCCTGCCCGAGCGCCGCCGCCTGTTCGACGTGGTGCGGCGCCTGCGTGGGCACGGTTACGCGCTCGTCTATATCACGCACTTCATGGAGGAGGTTTACGAGCTGGCCGACCGGATCGTCGTCGTTCGCGACGGCCGGATGGTTGGCACGGGAACGCCCGCGGAGATCGACCAGAGGCAACTGTCCAACCTCATGGTGGGGCGGGAACTGGCGGGCATCGATGCCAGCCTGACCTCCTTCGGGCACGGACGAGGCGCGGACAGGGCGGCCGAGGCGATCCTTCGAGTGCGCAATCTGTCCGACGGGCGGCTGCTGCACGGCGTCAGCTTCGCGCTCTACCGCGGCGAGATCCTCGGGCTCGCAGGATTGATGGGCGCGGGCCGCTCGGAGGTGGCGGAGGCGATATTCGGCATTCGCCCTGCCACGGGCGCGGTCGAGATCTGCGGTGAGCCATTCGAGCGCCGCACACCGGAGGCGGCGAAAGCGCGCGGAGTGGCGCTGGTGTCGGAAGATCGCCGTGGTGACCAGGTTTTTGCCGCGCGCAGCGTACGCGAGAACCTGACTTCGGCGATTCTCGGCCAACTGAGGGGCAGCGGTGGACTGATGTCCCTGCGCCGGCAGCGCCGACGGGCAAGGGAAATGGTGAACGACTACGCCATCCGCGTGCCTGGCCTGGAGGCGCCGATGATGGCGCTATCCGGCGGTAACCAGCAGAAGTGCGTCATCGCCCGCTGGCTGGCGACAAAGCCCCTGGTCTGCATCCTGGATGAACCCACCAAGGGCATCGACGTGAAGGCCAAGGCGGAAATCCATGCCCTTGTCGACCGGCTGGCAGCCGAGGGGCTGGGTGTGCTCCTGATCAGCTCCGACCTGCCGGAACTGCTGGCCCTGTCCCATCGCGTTCTGGTCATGCACAAAGGACGGGTCGTTGGCGCGTTGGAGCGCGGCGAATTCAACCCGAACACCGTCGTCCAGATGGCCTCGACAGGCAGGCCCGTATGATCGCGGCAAGGCTCAACCGGGCCTGGATCGCCAGTCTTCAGAGATATTCCCTGATCGTGATGCTGCTGCTCATCATCGCCCTGTTTGCCAGCGTCTCCAGACCCTTCTTCACCGTAACCAACCTCGACAACGTCCTTTCGCAGGCAGCGGCGACGGCGATCGCTGCCGTCGGCATGACTTATGTGATCATCATCGCCGAGATCGACATTTCGATCGGCGCGCTGATGTCGCTCGCCATGAGCGTCGCGTGGATGGTGGCGGTGGTGCCGGGAGCGAGGGCGGGCGAGGCCGCGGCGGTGAACGCATGGGTCTATCCGGTCGGGCTTGCGGCCGGCCTGTTGCTCGGTCTCGTCAACGCGCTCCTGATCAACTCCCTGCGGATCAATGCGCTGATCGCGACTTTGGCGACGTTTTTCGCATTCCGCGGCGCCGCTCTGAAGATGGTCGGAGCAGACGACAAGGCATTCCTGCCGAGCCCAGTGATGTTCCTGGGCAGAACCCACCTGTTCGGCGCCAGCCTGCCGGTCTTCGTCATGATCGCCGTGGCCGCGGTTGGTGCCGTGGTGCTCGGGCGGACTCCGGTCGGCCGGTATCTTTATGCGATCGGCGGGTCGCAGCGCTCCGCAGTGGAGACCGGCTTGCCGCTCGGCCGGATGCGATTGGTCGCCTACGGGGCGTCCGGATTGTGCACCGCCATCGCCGGATTGATCATTGTCGGCCAGGTGGGCACGCTGCAGTCCGGCCTCGGAATAGGGTTCGAGTTCACGGTGATCACGGCGGTGGTGGTGGGGGGAACCAGCCTTCTGGGTGGCCGGGGAACGATCATCGGCAGCATTCTCGGGGCGATCCTGCTGGTGGTCATCGACAACGGCCTCAATCTCATCAACGCGTCGGTCTATATTTACGACGTGGTCAAGGGTGTCATACTGCTGATCGCAGTGGTGATCGACGTGCTCCTGCTGCGCCACGTCCGGGAGTGAGCGGCGGATGTGGCGGGCCGGGTCCCCAGGCGTCCACAGGCAACCCGACGACGGGGAAGGCGTTGGGGGAACAGAAGCATCCGCGGCGTGTGGAAAGCCCGGTGCGTATGATCGCGCCCGATCCGGGCCGCGGCGATGGGTTCATGAGAGGTCAGGAGGACAAACGACATGGCGGAGCAAATGACACCAGCCTACGCGCACAACATGCGGATTCTCGGGCACAGCGATCAGGGCGATGGCCGCGCCGACGGCGTGCAAATCATGGTGCACAAAGGCTATGCCTATATCGGCCACATCTTCTCGAAGGGATTTTCGGTCGTCGATGTCAGCGACCCGAGGAAGCCCTCGCCGGTCGCGTTCGTTCCCGCGCCGCCGAACACATGGACCCTTCACCTCCAGCAGCACGATGACCTGCTGCTCGTCGTCCATGCCAAGGACATGTTCGCCCAGCCCGAGCTTGCAGACGAAAAAAACTATTACAAGGGCAAGGGAAGCTTTCACGATGGCACGGCGGGCAAACGCGACTGGTCGGCCGGGCTCGCCGTGTACGACATCGCGACACCCCGGGCGCCACGACAGATCGGCTTCATGCCGGTCGAAGGCGGTGGCCTGCACCGCTGCTGGTACACGGGCGGCCGGTGGGCCTACGCGTCCGCTCTCCTCGACGGGTTCAGCGATTATATCCTGGTGACGATCGATGTCGCCGATCCGACCAAGCCGAAGCTTGCCGGCAAGTACTGGCTGCCGGGCATGAATGTCGCGGCCGGGGAGAAGCCGAACTGGCCGAGCGAGGTCGGCCGGTTCGGGCTGCACCACGCCATCGTCCATGGCGACACCGCCTATTGCAGTTGGCGCGATGCCTGCCTCGCGGTGGTGGACGTGGCAGATCGCTCCGCGCCGCGCCTCATCGTCCATAAGGTGTGGGCGCCTCCGTTTGGCGGCGGCACGCACAACGCGCTCCCTTTGCCGAAGCGGGATCTGCTCATCGTGGTCGACGAGGCCGTGCTCGACAACAAGGAGGACGGAGAGAAGCCGATCTGGGTGTTCGACAATCGCATCAAATCCAACCCGATCAGCATCGCAACCTTCCCCGAACCATCGGATCGCGACTATGTGGCACTGGGCGGCCATTTCGGACCGCACAACGTTTACGAAAACCGGCCGAACGGGTTCGTCAGCGACACGCTGATTTTCGCCACCTATCAGAACGCCGGCCTCAGGGTATTCGACATCAGCGACAAGTTCCGCCCCGTCGAGGTCGGTGCCTGCGTGCCGCCGGCGCCGAAAAAGCTGGTCGATCCGCGACCCAACCGTCCGCTCGTGCTGCACTCCGCGGACGTCTTCGTGGACCGCAACGGCATCTGTTATTGCACCGACTTCAGCGCCGGCTTGTACATCGTGGAATACGACGGCCGGCGGTAGAGTGGCGGCCGGCACGGCGGGAGAAATTCAGGCGCCGGCCTCGCTCGTCATCCTGAGGATCTTCTCGTGCCGGCGGGCCTTCAGTTCGGCCGGCGCGAGCAGAAGGAGCGGGCCGAGCTCGGCCTCGATCGCCTTGCCGACGGCGGCGATCGTGGCTTCCGGGTCGCGATGCGCACCGCCCAGCGGCTCGGCAATGATCGCATCGATCAGCGCCAGCCGCAGCAAATCCTCCGCGGTGAGCTTCATCGCCTCCGCCGCGGCCGGCGCCGAGGCAGCGTCTCGCCACAGGATCGAGGCGCAGCCCTCGGGCGAGATGACCGAATAGACGGCGTGCTCGAGCATCAGCACCTTATCGCCGGCGGCGAGAGCGATCGCGCCGCCCGAGCCGCCCTCGCCGATGATGACGGCGATGTAGGGCACCGGGGCGGCGAGCGAGGCCTCGATCGAGCGCGCGATCGCCTCGGCCTGGCCACGGGCCTCGGCGTCGATTCCGGGGAAGGCGCCGGCAGTGTCCACGAAGGTGAGGATCGGCAACGCGAATCGCCCCGCCAACTCGATCAGCCGGCGTGCCTTGCGGTAGCCCTCCGGCCGGGCCATGCCGAAATTATGCTCGATTCGCGTTTCCGTGTCGGTGCCCTTTTCGGTGCCGAGCACGAGCACCGAGCGGCCGCGAAAACGGCCGAGCCCACCGACGATGGCGGCATCCTCGGCGAACGCCCGGTCGCCGGCGAGCGGCGCGAAGTCGGTCATCAGGCCCTCGATATAGGCGAGCGCCTTCGGCCGTCCGGGATGGCGCGCCACCTGGGTTTTCTGCCAGGGCGTCAGCTTCGCGTAAGTGGTGTGCAGGAGCCGCTCGGCCTTTTCGCTGAGCTTCGCCACTTCTTCGGCGATGTTCATTCCCTGCGGATCCGAGAGGTGGCGGAGTTCCTCGATCTTGCCCTCGAGTTCGGCGAGCGGTTTCTCGAAATCCAGGTATTCGCGCATCAGGCGCGCGCCAGCGGGTGATGTTCGGCCAGCAGCCGCGAAAGGCGCTCGGCAAGCACATGGGTATAGATTTCCGTGGTGGCGATGTCGGCATGGCCGAGCAGCGCCTGCAGGCTTCTGAGGTCGGCACCGCGCGCCAGCATGTGGGAAGCGAAAGAGTGGCGGAGCACGTGCGGGGAGACGCGCGCCGGATCGATTCCGGCGGCCAGCGCCACCTGCTTGAGGAGTGCGGCGAAGCCCTGGCGTGTCATGGCGCGCCTCTGATCGCGGCCGGAGAAAAGGAACCGCCGGCCGGGTGGGCGGGCTGCGAGCAGCGCTTTGGTCGCCGCCCGGGCAGCGGCGGAGAGTGGCACCATCCGCTGCCTGGCTCCCTTGCCGCGGACGAGCAGCACGGGCACGTTTTCGTTGAAAGCCGTGACGGTGAGCGAGAGCAGCTCGGAGACCCTGAGCCCGCTCGCATAGAGAATTTCCAGCGCCGCCTTGGCCACCAGGCCGGAAAGGCCGGCGCGCGCGCCGGCCGCGGCCAGCAGCGCCTCCACCTCCGGTTCGGTCAGGAAACGCGGAAGGCTGGCGGGCAATCGGGGCGAATCGAGGTGGCGTGTCGGATCATCCGCCCGCCATCCCTCCGCCAGCAGGAAGCGATGGAACTGCCTGAGGCACGAGAGGCGCCGCGCCAGGGTGCGCGCCGAAAGCCGCTCTGCCGACAGCGCCTCGAGATAGCGTGCCAGCAGGCCTGCATCCGCTCCGACGCTCGGGCATCCCCGCGCCGCCGCGAACTTTGCGAAATGGGCAAGGTCCGAGCCGTAGGCGGCCAGTGTATTCGGCCGTGCGCCGCGTTCGGCTGCCAGCATCTCCAGGAAGGCCTCGATCTGGCGCGACATGAACCTCAGCCGGCCCCGACCGCGCTGGTGGGGATCACCCGTGTCACGGGGCTGGGGTGCGGCGGGGCAGGCGGAAAGGCGCCGAGCGCGAGAAAGCCCACGCCCAGCAGCACGAGGACGATAATCACGACGAATGTGAAGCCGCCGCGCATTTCCAACGTCGCTACTCCCGGTCACTTGGCCGCCACCAACGGGCGTGTGCTAGTACCCACTTTTGTCGTTGAGTGATTCACCCTCACCCCTACCCCTCTCCCAGAGGGAGAGGGGAATGATGCGAATGGCGCGGGGGACATGTGTCACTCAAATTTGATTCGGGGTACTAGCGTTCAGTGCCATGACACGCAACTCCGCGCTGAAGGAAGCTGGATCGCTGCCGCCGGGGCTGGATGGCCGGTCGATCGTGCTGACCGGCCTGATGGGTGCCGGCAAGACCTCGATCGGCCGGCGGCTTGCCGCGCGCCTCGGGCTGCCATTCCGGGACGCGGATGCGGAGATCGAGGCGGCCGCCGGCTCGGCCATTCCGGAACTCTTCGAGCGTTACGGCGAGCGGGCGTTCCGCGATGGCGAGCGGCGAGTCGTGCGCCGGGTGCTGGCCGGCGAGCCTTGCGTGCTGGCCACCGGCGGCGGCGCCTTTCTGGACCCGGAGACCAGGCGCGCGGTGCGGGAGACGGCCGTTTCGGTGTGGCTGCGCTGCCCGCTTGAAACCCTGGTCCGCCGGGTTGCCGTGCGCAACAATCGCCCGCTCCTGGCGGGCGGCGATGCGGCAGAAATTCTCCGGCAACTCATAGCGGTGCGCCATCCGATCTACGCCGAGGCGGATCTCACGATCGATTGCGGCGATGAAAGCGCGGACGCGACGACGGCGCATGTGCTGGCCGCCCTGCTGGCCTGGCGCCCGCCGCGCCGGCTGGCAGTGGTTACCGAGCGGGCAAGCTACGATGTCCTGATCGGAGCGGACCTCGTCGCGCGCGCCGGGGCCTTGCTGGCGCCGGTGCTGCCGCAAAAGCGGGCGGTCATCGTGACGGATGAGACAGTCGCCAGGCTGTACCTGCCGGCGGTCCGCGCGGCGCTCGCGGAAACCGCGGTCGATACCGCCGAGATCGTCGTCCCGCCCGGCGAACGTTCGAAATCCCTCGAGAGCTACGCCGCGCTGATGGACCGCGTGCTCGCGCTCGGCGTCGAACGGCGCACCACGATCATCGCTCTCGGCGGGGGCGTCATCGGCGACCTGGCGGGCTTCGTCGCCGCCACGGCACTGCGCGGCCTGCCGTTCGTGCAGATGCCGACGACGCTGCTCGCGCAGGTGGATTCCTCGGTCGGCGGCAAGACCGGCGTCAACACCGCGCGCGGCAAGAACCTTGCAGGCGCGTTCCACCAGCCGCGCCTGGTTCTGGCCGATGTCGGCACACTGGAGAGCCTGCCGCACCGCGAACTCAGGGCGGGCTATGCGGAAGTGGTGAAGGCCGGGCTGATCGGCGATGCCGGCTTCTTTGCCTGGTGCGAGCAGCGCGGCGCGGAACTGCTGGCCGGAAACCGCGAGCTGCAGGCGGAGGCGATTCTCAGGGCCTGCGCGTTCAAGGCCCAGGTGGTCGGCGCGGACGAGCGCGAAGAAAAGCCGGATGACGGCCGCGCCCTGCTCAATCTTGGCCACACCTTCGCCCATGCCCTCGAACGCGAATGCGGCTACAGCGACGCCCTGCTGCACGGCGAAGCCGTGGCGGTCGGCCTCGGCCTTGCGTTCAGGCTCTCCGCCCGGCTCGGGGTTTCGCCGGAAGTGGACGCCGCGCGCGTCATATCGCATCTCGCCTCGGCCGGCCTTCCCGCCGAGCTTTCCGTGCTGAACCGCCGGTTTTCCGCGGCTGTGCTTCTCCAGCACATGCAGGGCGACAAGAAAGTGCGCGACGGCGCGCTGACCTTCGTGCTCGTGCACGGCGTCGGCCACGCCTGCACCTCCCGCGAGGTGCCGCGGGAGGCGGTGCTTGATCTCCTGCGAAGCGAAGGCTGCACCGCCTGAGCGGCATTCCGGGCCGGCGACCGGGCGACGGAAAGCGGATCGAGCGGCGCCGGAATCCGCTTTCAGCGGCTCGCCTCGAAGAGCCTTGTCGTTCCGTCTTCGGAACCGATGAACGCGCATGCGGCAAGCCCGTTGAAGAGCCCGCATTCGACGACACCGGGGATCCGCGCGATGTCCTGCTCGAGGGCTGCCGGATCGACGATCGGCCCGAGCCCGTAGAGATCGTAGATGAGATTGCCGTTGTCGGTGACGAGCGGCTTGCCGTCCGGTTGCAACCGCATCGCCGCCCGCGCGCCGAGCCGCTCCAGCCGCCGCGCCGTTGCCGCATGCGCGAACGGGACCACCTCCACCGGCACCGGCGCCCGTGTGCCGAGCTTCGCGACGAGCTTGCTCTCGTCGGCGACGACGACGAAGCGTCGTGCCCCGTAGGCAACGATCTTCTCCCGGACGAGCGCCCCGCCGAGGCCCTTGACCAGGGAGAGCTTTCCACGCTCGACCTCATCCGCGCCGTCGATCGCCAGATCCGGCTCGCGCCCGGGAGGAAGCTCGACGAGCGGAATGCCGAGCGCCCGCGCCCGCTCTTCGGTGGCGAGAGAGGTCGGAACACCGCTGACGAGGAGCCCCTCGCCACGAATGCGCTCGGCAAGCCGTTCGAGCACGAAGCGGACGGTGCTGCCGGTGCCCAGGCCGAGCAGCATGCCGGTTTCCACCAGGGCGGTAGCGGCAACGGCGGCCGCGCGCCTGCCTCTGTCCGTTGTGCCCGGAGGTATCATTGCAGCATGCTTCCCTCGCAATGGCCCCATTCGCTGGCGGCGTCGGGGCCGGCGAGCATAGCGCCATCGCGGCCGCCGCATCACCCGTGCACCACCCGGATCCGCGCCGATGGGCAGGGGACACTGTAGCTGCCCTATCAGGCGCACCAGATCGTGGCGCTCCGGGAGCTGATCTCGTGCCGGATGGGGCTTGCGATCACCGAAGTGCCGGCGCTGCCGGACTCGGCGAGCCGGCGGATCTGGTTCCATCTCGAGGAGTTCGACGCGCTGGGGCCGCTGCAAGGGCTGAAGGACGCGCAGGCGCGGCTGCGCAAGAAGGGCGGGTGCGTGGTGATCGGGTTGCAGTCGATCGACCAGGTGCGGGCGATCTATGGCGCCGCGGCAGCCAACACGATCATCGAGAACGGCGGCAATGTGCTGATCCTGCGCTGCGGGTCGAGCGAACGCGGCGGGACGGCGCCGTTTGCCTCGGAACTGACCGGCGAGCGGGAAGTGGGGCACGATGAGACCACCACCTCGCGCTCCAAGGGCAAGGAGCACACCACCAGCAGCACCGCGAAGCATGTGCGCAGGCGCACCGGAAAGGCGGTGCTGGCGTCGCGGATCGTGCAGCTCGCCGACCGGTCCGGCCATCTCCGGCTTGCCGGCGAGGCGGAGTGGAAGAAAGTGCCGTTCGACTATGTGGAGTTCCAGGCGGGGACGGAGCCGTATGTGCCGGGGCCGGCGCCGCGGCGGGAGGCTGGAAAAGGCGGCGCAGATGGCGAACCATGCCTCGACGCGCACGACGCAGCTCTACGACAGGCGGCGCGAGGACCTCAGCCTCGACGAGGTGGAGAGGATCGGAGTGTGAGCATCGAAGAAGGCAGTGTAGCCGAAATTCCCAATCGCCCACCTGCCCACGAGTCACACAGCTAGTTGAAAATCCTGCCGCTTACCGCGAGCTGAGCTTCAAAAGCGATGCGTTCATGGCCGTCGACCATGTGCTTCACGCGATACTGAAACTCGCGGCGCTCGACCGGAAGGAGACGCTGAATCTTATATCGGCCGCTCGGAATACTGTAGTCACGCAAGCTGGGCAGAAACTCGACCATCTGGCCGACAGCGAATTTGTGGGTGGCCATGCCATTCCTCCATGGAACCGGTGCTGCCAGGTGGCAGCACCGGGGTTGAGGTCAGGCGGCTTGAAGGTTGGTCGCCGCGAGCTTGCCCTGCTGGCCACGTTCGATATCGAAGTTGACCTTCTGGCCCTCATCCAGCCTGCTGAGACCTGCGCGCTCGAGCGCCGAAATGTGGACGAAGACGTCCTTCGACCCGTCATCCGGCTGGATGAACCCGTAACCCTTCTGGGCGTTGAACCACTTGACCGTGCCTTGCGACATCATGTCTCTCCATAGTGCCCCGGCGGCGCGCGATATGCGGACCGAAATGCTTTTCACATTGGGGAAGGCACCGGATGCGACGATGTCGCGCGAGCAGGTACAAACAACCCAGGCGGAAAAGTGCCGGACCTTCGATATGGGACTGCCGTCGCGATATTGCAAACACAATCTTCAGCGTGCCCTCTGAAAGAGGGCAGAGCCAGCGAATGGCCGTCTGCGCAGTAGCAACCGCGTCACGACCGGCAAGACCCTATCCACGACAATCCCGCAACAGAGCGGGAGGCCGGACGAGACGATGCGAGAAAAGAGTCCTGGCTGCCCAGGCGGGCGAAG
>JASHOF010000018.1 GCA_030041255.1 Acetobacteraceae bacterium | reverse complement strand
GGCATTACCCCCGGCACCTACACATGGACGTGGGGGAGCGGAGCGACTGCCAGCAGCTTCACGCTCGAGGTCGTGCCGGAGCCGGGAAGCCTGGCCCTGCTCGGCACCGGGCTGCTCGGCCTCGGCCTGGTCGGCTTCGCCTCACGCCGGCGCCCGGTCGGCTGACAGGCTGAAGTTCTCTATGGCATTGCTGCGTTGCCGGAAGGGCGGCGGTGTTCGGCGCTGGTTGCGGCGGCCAATGCCGTATTCAACGAAGATTTTGCCGGCCGGATCTCGCTCTTCGAAGCGGAAGCAGCCGCGCGTTATCCCGGAATCGTGCGCGCGTGCCGGCAGGCGGACAAGCCGATCGAAAAATTTGACGCGCTGATCGCGGCAACCGCGTTCGCGGCCGGCGCCGGTATCGCCACCCGCGATACCGGCGGTTTTGCAAACTGCGGCCTCACCGTCATCGACCCCTGGTCGAGCTGAGGTCCCAGCCGCTGAACTCTTCGGGCAAGCTGCACCGTGACCTTCGTTTCGTGCCCGGCGGGTTGGCAACGCCGGTGGCCAGCGATCGGCACACTCCTCTTTATTTTCAGTGGCCTCGCATCCCATTTCGGCTGCCGCCGCCGCCAGCAAACGAAAGAAGGCAGGACATTAGCGGATCTTTCGGAAGACGATGTTGTAGTGAGTGAACACGGGCCTGACCCATTGCGGAATGCAGGACTCGATATGAATAAAAGCCTCGCCCGCCTTGAAGTTCGGCAATGTCCGGTAATAGCGGAGCCGTTCTTTGGCCAATCCATGATCGCGAAATGTCTTTACCAGCGCCGCCGGAACGATCACCCGTTCGTGACCCCAGGGATGCCCCTCGTGAGTGGCGATCGTGGTCGTTCCGCGAAGCCTCAGCAGATTCAACTGCAACAGGGGATTCCAGGCGTTCGCTTCCGAGACGACCAGCCAGCCGCCGGCCCGGATCAATTCGGACACCTTCGGAACCACTTCGGATCTCGGCTCGAGATGATGGAAAGACTGCTCCATATAGACGATATCGAAGGCTCCGAGATCGCTTGCCGACAAAATGGACTTCTTGAGAAAGCAGCAGTTGAGCCGCCGGCCGCTTTCCGCTTCCAGCCAGCTCTTTCGTTCGTTGGCAACGGCAAGCAGGTGATCCATGATGTCGATGCCGACGACCTGCGCTCCGAGGAGCGCAGCCCAGAGGGACTCCGTGCCGCAGCCACATCCGACCTCCAGGACCGCCGGGCTGCCGGAAGAACGTATGAGCCCGGTCAGCTCCGCGGTCTGCCGCGCGTACCAGTGCCGTATGTATTTCCCGAAATTCCTTTTATAGCTCGCGTAATATCGCTCCAGCACCGCCTGGGACCCTGGGGTCAGGACGGGATTATTCAGCCAGAAATCGAGAAATTCCGCTATATTGGAGGCGGTCCAGGGCGGTTGCGGCACAGTCTCACCCGCGGCAGGCACGCTCGCCTGTTAGCCCAGAGAGGGAGGTCGCTCCAGCCCCGGAGAACGGCCGCTCATACGATCTGGTTGCGAAGCACCGTCTCGCCGCGCCAGAGGCGATCGAGATTCTCGAGCAGCAGGTCCAGCACATTGTCTTCGTACGCCCGCGTCTCGCCGGCCGTGTGCGGGGTGATCAGGACGTTCGGCATCGTCCAGAGCGGCGAAGCGGGCGCCAGCGGTTCGACCTCCGCGCAATCGAGTGCCGCGCCGGCAAGCCGCCCCTCCTCGAGGGCTTCGATCAGCGCCGGCTCATCCACGCAGCGACCGCGCGCGACATTGACCAGGAATGCCGAAGGCCGGAAGCGGGCAAGCGCGGAGGCGCCGATCAGTCGCGTGGTTTCTGCGGTCAGCGGGCAGGCGAGCACCACGAAATCCGCCTGCCCGACGAGCCACTCGAGCCGGTCCGGCGCCAGCACCTTGTCCGCCGCGCCGGCCCCCGCGGCCGGATCGCGCCTGGTCGCGAGCACGGTCATCCCGAACGCCTTGGCAAGCCGTGCTAGACGGCTCCCGATCCGCCCGAGCCCGACGATCAGCATCGTCTTGCCTTCGAGTTCGTCCTCCCGCGCCGACGGATCGCCGATCATTCCGCGCCAGAACTTCCGCGCCTGGTTGTCGCGCGCTTCCGGAAGCCGCCGCACCAGCGCCAGCATCAGCGCCATCGCGTGCTCCGCAACCGCGTTGGCGTTCGCTCCATGCGCGCTCGCCAGGCGCACGCCGTGCCGGGCGAGTGCCTCGCGTCCGTACTGATCGACACCGGCACTGATCGATTGGATGAAGCGAAGCCGCTCCGCCTTTTCGAGCAGCGCGTCATCCCAAAGAAGAGAGACCACGAGCACATCGGCCGAACCGATCCGCGCCTCGAGCGCCTCGCGCGAGCGGACCTCGAAGCTCCGGATGCCGGTTCCGCGCGCCAGGAAGCGCTCCTGCAGCCGATAGGCGACGTGCGCGAAGCAGATCTCCAGATTTTCCCGTCCCGGCAGCAACGTCATCGCCTGCTCCTCATGGTGTCGAGGTCCGCCTGCCGGCCCGGATCGCCTGCCAGATCCGCTCCGGCGTCGCCGGCATGTCGAGCCTCTCGACGCCCAGCGGAGCGAGCGCATCGAGGATCGCGTTCATCACCGTCTGCGGCGCCGCCATTGCGCCGGCCTGCCCGGAGCCCTTGACACCCAGCGGATTGGCCGCGCTCGGCGCTTCCACCAGCGTGATCTCGAAGGCCGGCAGGTCGTCGCTGCGCGGCAGGGCATAGTCGAGCAGGGACCCGCTGAGGAACTGGCCGCTCGCCGGATCGTAGACGGCCGCTTCGAGCAGCGCCTGGCCGATCCCTTGCGCCACCCCGCCATGCACCTGGCCGGCCGTGATCAACGGGTTGATCAGCCGCCCGAAATCATCGGTCGCGCTGTAGCGGACCAGCCTGGTCGCTCCGGTTTCCGGGTCGATCTCGACCTCCGCGACATGGCAGCCGTTCGGAAAAGTGAAAATATCGCAACGGTTGAGTGCCTGGGAATCGAGGCCCGGGGCCATTCCCGCAGGCAGTTCGGTTCCCTTCTGTGCAGCCGCCGCAACATCGAGGAGATCGATACCGGCAGAGCCCTTCGCGCCGCGCAGGCGAAACCTGCCGTTCGCGAATGCCACCTCGGACGGATCCGCCTGCATGAGATGCGAAGCGACCAGCACGCCCTTCTCGATCACCTGGCGGGCGGCGAGAACGAGCGCCGTCCCTCCCATGTGCATGGAGCGTGCGCCGCCATGGCCATGCCCCTCCGGCACGCGCCCGGTATCCGCCTGCACGAAGCGGAACCGCTCGACCGGCAGTCCGAAAAGATCGGCGGCGATCTGCGCGTAACTGGTTTCGTGGCCCTGCCCGTTCGATTGCGTGCCGAGCAGAAGCTCGACCGTACCGTCTCCCGGAAAGCGGATCGCAGCGTTCTCCTCGGTTGCCCCGCGCGCCGTCTCCAGGAAACAGGCGATGCCGAGGCCCCGGAGCCGGCCCCTGGAGGCGGCCTCGGCGCGGCGGGCGGCAAAGCCGTCCCTGCCTCTCCCGGCCGCGGCCTCGAGGTTGGCGGCGAACTGTCCTTCTGCGATCACCGTTCCGGCTGCGTTGCGATAGGGAAACCTCGTCACCAGGTTCATTTCCCTCAGCCGCACGGGATCCCGGCCGGTCTCGTGCGCCGCGAGATCGACCAGCCGCTCGATGAGATAGTTTGCCTCCGGCTTGCCGGCGCCCCGATAAGCATCGACCGGGACCGTGTTGGTGAAAGCGCCACGCACTTCGACCGCGAGTGCCGGAATGGCATAGACGCCGCCCATCGCCGTCATGTTGGTGGGAACGCCGGGCGCGTAGCCGGAGAGATAGGCGCCGAGATTGGCCACTGTCTCGACCTCGAGAGCGAGGAAGCGGCCTTCGGAATCGAGCGCCAGCCGGGCCGTCGAATGCTGGTCGCGACCCTGCGTGTCGGAGACGAAATCCTCGCTGCGATCGGCGACCCAGCGCACCGCGCGGCCCAGCCGCCGGGCCGCCCAGAGCACGAGAATCCATTCCGGATAGAGAAAGTTCTTCATGCCGAACCCGCCGCCCACATCGGGCGCGAAGAGCCGGATGCGCTCGGCGGGCAGGTGAAACACGTCCCTGGCGAGCTCCAGGCGAACCTCCTGCACGCCCTGCCCGGTGAGCGTCAGGAAAAGCATCCCGCTCTCCCGGTCATAGCGGCCGATCGCCGCCCGCGGCTCGATCGGCGTGGCGAGCACGCGGTTATTGACGAGCGCCAGTTCGCTGACATGGGCAGCGGCGCCGAGGGCGGCATCGGTCGCCGCCCGGTCTCCCGCACGGAAGAGAAAGGCGAGGTTGCCTGGCGCCTCTTCCCAAAGAACGGGCGCACCATCGCGAAGCGCCGCCGCCCCGTCGACGACGGCGGGAAGAATTCCGTAATCGACGGCAACCATCTCGGCCGCGTCGCGCGCCGCATTCCGGCTGTCGGCAACGACGAACGCCACCGGGTCGCCGACATGGCGCACCCGCCCGCTCGCCAGCGCATGGCGCGGCGGCACGACGAGCGGTGTGACCGTCCGCACCTTGGCGACGCAGGGCATCGGGCCAAGTCCGTCGAGAGCGAGATCGGCCGCGGTGAACACGCCGGCCACCCCGGGCATGTCCCGGGCCCGCCCCGTGTCGATCCGCCCTATCGACGCATGCGCGTGCGGCGAGCGCACCACGTAAAGAGAGAGAGCGCCTTCCGCGGGCTCGTCATCGACAAATGATCCCGCACCGGTGAGGAAGCGCCCATCTTCGCGGCGCCTCAGCGAACGGCCGATCTGTCGCCCCGCCGCCCCGTCCTCTGCCGCCTCCCGTTCCATCGGCCAATGCTGCCGCGCGCCACGAGCGCGGTCCAGGCGCGGTCGTCACCACCGGGAAAATGGTCTCAAGCGCCTGAAAGCGGGCCGTACGCCTTGAGCATCGCCTCGGTGCGCGGGACGACCGTGGTGTCGCCGCTCACCTTGTCGCCGAGCGCGGTGAGGCCGGCACCGGCGGCTGCGCCGACCGGGCCGCCGGTAACGAAGCCTTCGGCTGCTGCGCCGAGAATTTGCAGCGGATGCTCGCCGATGGCCCGGAAGATCGTGCCCAGCACCGACACTTGCTGCAGCGGGTCGAGAGTAGCTTGCAGCGTCTGGTCGAAGGTTCCGCCGGAGGTGACCGCCGGCGGAAGCTCGGACGGATTGGCATTCGACGAAGTGAGGGAGGAAACTGCGGTGACCATGACAGCTCCTGGTTCGTTGGTTCGGGCGAAGCCAAGCAACCGGCATGCCAGCGACGGCGGCTCCGCCGGCGGGGAGGGGGGTATGGCCGGCCTGTTCCGCTTGTCTTGCGCCCGCGGAGCGAATCATGTGCACTGGGGACCGCCGGCACCCGGACCGACACCAGGCGGTGGGCCTGCCTTATGGCTATCACTTTTTGGTAGATAATGGTGCCGGGCGGCCGGGCTCTGGCGGTTCGGGCCGACGCAAGGAGGAACAAAGATGGCGGGTGAACGCCCGATTCTGGTCGTCGACGACGATCGCGCATTGCGGGCCACTTTGGCCGAGCAGCTTGCCGTCGAGGGTGAGTTCACCGCCGTCGAGGCTGCCACGTTGAGCGAGGCGGAGACCCTGCTTGCTGCCAAGGACGCCCGTTTCGATGCACTGATCCTGGATGTCCGCCTGCCGGACGGCGACGGGCGGGATTTCTGCGTCCGCCTGCGCCGGCAAGGGCTGAAAATTCCGATCGTGATGCTCACCGGCTCGGACGAGGAAGCCGATGTGGTGCGCGGCCTCGATTCGGGTGCCAACGACTACATCGCCAAGCCCTTCCGCCTGGCCGAACTGCTGGCCCGCCTGAGAGCCCAGCTCCGCATCTTCGAGAACAGCGAGGATGCCGTCTTCCTGATCGGCCCCTATGTTTTCCGCCCGGCCGCCAAGATGTTGCAGGAGCCGGTCCGCAACCGCCGCATCCGGCTGACCGAGAAAGAAACGTCCATTCTCAAGTTCCTCTATCGCTCCGGAAGCCGCCCGGTGGCGCGGCAGGTGCTGCTCAACGAGGTGTGGGGCTACAACTCCGCGGTGACGACGCATACTCTGGAGACCCACATCTACCGCCTGCGGCAGAAGATCGAGCCGGATCCCGCGCACGCGCGGCTCTTGATCACCGAAGGCGGCGGCTACCGCCTGGATCCGCAAGGCCTGCCGCACCACACCACCTCCTGAACGCGCCCGGCTCGGACCGCCGGCTCCCTTCCTCAGGGGCTCACCGCCTGCGGGAGCAGCGGGACCGGCCCCGAAGAAGCAGGTCCAGGTGACACAGGCAACGTGCCGAGGATGCCCGGCTGAGGCCCCGCCCCCGCAGGCGGGACCGCGGCCGGTGCGGGCGGCGTGCCAGACGGCGCAGCAGCAGGTGCGGGCGCCGCGCCGGTTGCGCCCGGCGCCGGCAACGGCGCGGACTCGATGGCGGCGGGGGTGGTCGAGGATTGCGCCAGCCAGTCCCCGAGACTACGCCGGAGCTGGTATTCGAACTCGACATTCATCGTGTTCATCAGCCGCCCTGTCAGGTCGTAGAGCGCCTGGCGGAACGCCTGACCCTCGCCGGACGGAGCATGCGCGCTCTGCGCAGCGCGCGCCTCCGCGAAGCCCGCTTTGGTCCCGTCTGCCGAATAGACATCGAGCCTGACTGCAAACGAGCCGGAAAGCTCCGGGCCGTCGCGTACCAGGGAAGCATCCTCGATCACGAACACCGCCTTGCCCGAGGTGCCATAAGCGCCCAACCGGTCTTTTGCCATCTGGCGCAGCGCCGCCAGCGGGGTTTCCGGCGCCAGCGATTCGACATGATCCGGCTCGTCGCCTGGCTGCCATTCGTTCTCGATCTCGATCGAAGCCACATTGAGCTTGAGCACAGGCAGATAATTGTAACGGAGCGGCGGAAAATTCTCGCCCTCCGGAGCACCCGTTGCACATCCTGTCACCGCCACCGCCAGCAGCATGAGGGCGCGGCGCGGCACCCCGCGGACGGTCATCTCAGGGGGCTCCTTCCAATCGGTTCGCCCGCTCCAGCCTGACGTTCGCCACCGCAACGGTCAATCCGCCCGCCCGCGCCCCGTGATCTCCGCACGCGAGAAGCGGAAATCGAGATTGCAGAATTCGCAGGTCATGACGATCGCACCGTCGGTGGTCATCTGGTCGAGATCTTCGATCCCGAACCCTTCGAGGATGCCCGAGAGCCGCGCCCGCGTGCAGCGGCAGCCATACGCAAGCGCGCGCGGCGCCTCGGTGAGCACACCTTCGCTGTGGAAAAGCCGATACAGCAGATGTTCGGAGGCAAGCCGATCGTCGAGCAGCTCCGCGTCGGAGAGCGTGGTGGCGAGCGCGGTCGCCGTTCGCCAGGCCTCCGCCTGGTCCTCGCGATCCCGACCCGGTTCCCGGGTCACGTTTGAGGCAATCCGTTCCAGGATCAGCGCCCCGGCGCGCCAGCCATCCGCGCCCCGTCCCGCGGCAAGACGCACCAAGCCGGCAAGCTGCATGCTTTCCCGGAAATAAGCGAGCGCCATCTCCTCCAGGCTCTCCCCGCTCAGCGCCACGATCCCCTGGTGGCGTTCGCGCCCGGCGCCCGGATCGACCGTGAATGCAAGATAGCCCTGCCCAAGCAGGTCCGCGGCGCTGGGTTCCGGCAGCGCGTCGAGCAGGGCGGCAAGGCGTGCCTCGTCGCTTCGGACATAGAACCGGAGCGCCCCGGTCTCGGTGCAGTCGGCATAGAGAGGCGAAACCGGGCCATCCCCCTTGATCTGCAGGCTGAACGAGCCCTGGAACCGCAGCGCCGAAGCCAGGCCCGCCACCAATGCGAGCGCCTCGGCGGCCAGTTGCGCCACGCGCTCGTGGTGGCGGTGCCGCCCCAGCAGCGCCTCGGTGAGCGGGCCGAGCCGCACCAGGCGCCCGCGCACCGGATGGCGGGGAAGGAAGAACGGCAGGATCGCGCGCGGCACCACGATGTCCGGAACATCCGGTCGCAGGCGGTCGAGGAAGGCCGGCATCTCGGTCATCGCACGACTCTAACGGCTAGCGATCTCACGGGCCATGCGCGGCGTTCATGCGTGCAACCGCATCCAGGCCGGAACCCGCGGCGTCAGCACCGCCTCCCCGCAGGTCAGCCGCTCGCCGAGCGAGTCGATGCGCAGCGAGGCGAGGCCGAGCGCGCGCCGGCCGGAGCGCATGCTGCCGCGCACCGCCCCATTGCCTTCGACCGGTGTCGCCGGCAGCGGCAACGGGCCGGAGACGATGACGGGCACCAGCCGGCGCTTGATCAACCCGCGATAGCGGGTGCGGGCGGTGAGTTCCTGGCCCATGTAGCAGCCCTTGCTCCAGGACACGCCCGCAAGTTCGTCGAATCCGGCTTCGAGCAGGAGCGTGCGCTCCGACTCGAGATCGCGGGACCCGTCCGGCAGGCCGAGCGCCAGCCGGTGCAAATCCCAGTCTTCGAAGCCGGCGTTGGCCGCCAGCGGCGCCCGCGAAAGAAGCCGCCACCCGGCCTCCGCCAAGCGTGGATCAGGAGCCGAGACCACCTCGGTCGAAAAATCCGGCTGGCCACCCCAGGCGGCATGAACAAGGAATTCCGTCGAGGCATCCGCGATCTCGACCTCGGCGCGCAGCCGGTAACGCAACAGCCGGGTGATGAGCATCGCCGCCTGCGCCCGCTCGCAATCGACAAGAAGGCGCACCCCATCGGTCAGGATGAAGAAATCGGCGAGCCATTTCCCCTGCGCGGTCAGGAGTGCGGCCCACACCGCCCGACCCGGCGCGACCTCCGCCACGTCGTTCGATACCAGGCCTTGCAGGAAGGCCACCTGGTCTCTCCCCGCGATGGCCAGCACACCGCGGTCAGGAAGATGGGCAAGATGAAGCATGCCGGCGAACGTGGGTCCTGGCGCGGATAACGGCAAGGCGTGCTAGACTCCGCGTCTCGCGAACCACGGCACGGCCAGGCACTTGGTATCGGCATCCTCGAACGAGCGCTGCCGCGCTGACCGGCGCGGCTCAGGCAACCGGCCTCCCGCTCCGGGGACGCAGCACTGATGTGCGGCATCGCCGGCCTCATCCTGCGCAACGACGCCCAACCGCCGCCGCCCGAAACGCTGGCCCGGCTCACCCGCGCGCTGGCACATCGGGGGCCGGATGGCACCGGGCAGACCATGGTGGGCAGGATTGCCTTGATCAGCACGCGCCTTGCCATCATCGACCCGGCAGGGGGCGACCAGCCGCTGTTCGCCGGCGGCGCCGCGCTGGTCGCGAACGCCGAAATCTACAATTACCGCGAACTCCGCGCGGCCATGCCGGAAGTCCGGTTCGCAACCGGGAGCGACTGCGAACCGGCGCTCCATCGTTGGCTCCGCGACGGGTCCGACTACGTGAAAGCGCTTCGCGGCATGTATGCCATCGCCGTGCATGAGCGGGCGGCGCGAACCGTCACGCTCTCGCGGGATCCGTTCGGCATCAAGCCGCTCTATCTCGCACCGATCGCCGACGGCCTCGCTTTCGCTTCCGAACCGCAGGCGCTGCTCGAAGCGGGCCTCGCCGCACGCTCGCTGCGGACGGCGGCACGGGATGAGCTTCTGCAGATGCAGTTCGTCACCGGTCCGGAGACGATTTTCGAAGGCATCAACCGCCTCCTGCCGGGCGAGACACTCGTTTGCGCCGACGGACACGTGCTGGAGAGGCACCGGATCGCCGCCCTTCCCGATGGCGGGCCGGAAGAGATCACGGAAGAGGCTGCTCTGGCGCGGCTGGATGCGGCACTCGCGGACAGCATCGAGCTGCATCTGAGAAGCGATGTGCCGTACGGTATGTTCCTCTCCGGCGGCATCGACAGCTCGGCGGTGCTGGCGATGATGCGCCGCGTGACCAACCAGGAAGTGCTTGCCTTCACCGCCGGCTTCGAGGCGCCCGGTGCCGCCGACGAGCGGAAGGCGGCCAAAGCGGTGGCAGAGGCGGTCGGCGCGCGCCACGAGACGATCGGCATCACCGAACAGATGGTCTGGCAGCATCTGCCCGAGATCGTCGCCTGCATGGATGACCCCGCCGCCGATTATGCGATCATCCCAAGCTGGTTTCTCGCCCGTCGGGCGCGCCAGGATGTCAAGGTCGCCTTATCCGGCGAAGGCGGGGACGAAATCTTCGCCGGTTACGGCCGCTACCGCACGGCCATGCGCCCCTGGTGGCTGGGTGGGCGCGTGATGCGTGCGCGCGGTACCTTCGACCGCCTGGATGTGCTCCGCTCGCGCCCGGGAACCTGGCGGGACGGGCTCGGCGCCGACGAGGCGGCCGCGCTGCAGAACGGCCGCTCGCGCCTCGCCGTGGCGCAGGCCACCGACATCGCCGGCTGGCTGCCGAACGACCTGCTGCTCAAGCTGGATCGCTGCCTGATGGCGCATGGCATCGAGGGACGCACTCCGCTCCTGGACCCGGCGGTCGCCGCGGCAACGTTCTGCCTGCCGGACGCGCTCAAGGTGCGCAACGGCCGCGGCAAGTGGCTTCTCAGGCGCTGGCTCGAGCGGCATCTTCCGGCGGCCCGGCCGTTCGCACCGAAGCAGGGTTTCACGGTCCCGGTCGGGACCTGGATCGCGGCCGCTGGGGTGAGGCTCGGCGCCCTGGTCGCGGCCTCGCCGGCCATCGAGGAAATCGCAGAACCCTCGCGCGTGATCGCCCTGTTCCGCGGCGCCGCCGGCCGGCGCGAAGGATTCGCGGCCTGGACACTGCTCTTTTACGCCCTCTGGCACCGTCGGCATGTCGTCGGGCTGCCGCCCGCCGGAGATGTGTTCGCAACCCTCGCCGCGCGCTGATCGATCGCATGCCCGAATTCTACGATCTCCTCATCCGCGGCGGCCGCGTGATCCTGCCTTGGGGCGGGGAGGAAACCGACATCGGTATCGCCGGCGGGCGCATCGCAGCCCTCGGCGTCGGCACCGCGGCGAGCGCCGCCGAAACGATCGTCGCGCGCGGCCTCGTCGTGCTGCCCGGCCTGATCGACCCCCACGTCCACCTCCGCGATCCGGGAGACTGCGCGGTCGAGAGCATCCCGACCGGCACCCGCGCCGCCGTCCTGGGCGGGCTCGCCGCGGTGTTCGACATGCCGAACACGACGCCCCCGGTCACCGATTCCGGGCAACTCGCCTGGAAGCAGGCCTACGCGGAGCGTTCCGCCTGGTGCGATGTCGGGCTCTATGTCGGGGCGACGAAGACCAACATCGCCTCTCTCGCGGCGCTGGAGAGCGGGCGCGGAGTGTGTGCGATCAAGGTCTTCGCCGGCAGCTCCACCGGCGATCTCCTGGTCGAGGACGATGCCAGCCTCGAACGCGTGATGCGCGCCGGCCGCCGGCGGATCGCCTATCACTCGGAAGACGAGTACCGGTTGCGCGCGCGGCGGGCATTGTTCCACGCCGGAGAGCCCTATCGGCGGCACATGGAATGGCGCGACGAGGAGACCGCCTTCCTCGGCACCCGCCGGCTGATGGCCCTGGCGCGCGAGACCGGCCGGCCGGCGCATATCCTGCACGTCTCGACCGCCGAGGAGCTTTCGTTCCTCAAAAGCCACAAGGACATCGCCACCGTCGAAGTCCTGGTCAACCATCTCACGCAAGCGGCGCCAGAGGCCTATGACACGCTCGGCGGCTACGCGGTGATGAACCCCCCGATTCGCGACCGGCGCCACCTCGAGGCCGCCTGGGCCGCGGTTGCCGACGGCACCGTCGATACCATCGGCTCGGATCATGCCCCGCACAGCCGCGCCGCCAAGGAAAGACCCTGGCCCGACTGCGCCGCCGGCCTTACCGGCGTGCAGACCATCGTTCCGGTGATGCTCGATCAGGTGAATGCCGGACGGCTCAGCCTCTCGCGGCTCGCCGATCTGATGTGCGCGGGGCCGGCGCGCGTCTATGGCGTTCGCTGCAAGGGCCGAATCGCGGCCGGCTACGATGCCGATTTCACGATCGTCGATCTCGATCGCCGCCGCCGTGTCGAGGAAAGCTGGCTTGCCTCGCCGTGCGGCTGGAGCCCCTTTACCGGCGCCACGCTCGAGGGCTGGCCGATCATGACGATCGTGCGCGGCAATGTCGTGATGCGCGAGGACGAGGTGCTCGGCGAGCCGCGGGGCAAGCTGGTTTCCTTCGCATGAGCTGGCCTTACCCGGCGAGCCTCCGGCGCCACTCTTCTGCCGCCTCGGCAACGCGCGCCGGCGCCGTGCCGCCGGGCGAGCGGCGCGAGGCGATCGCGGCGGCGACCGAAAGAACCCCATAGACCGCTTCGGTGATTCCTGGCTCCTCGGCCTGCATCTCCGCGAGCGGCAGGGCGGCCAGGGAAACCCCCCGCCCTTCCGCCTTGGCCACCAGCCGGCCGGTCACATGATGCGCGGTGCGGAACGGCATGCCGAGCGTGCGCACCAGCCAGTCCGCAAGATCCGTCGCGGTCGAAAATCCTTCCGCGGCCATGGCGCTCATCCGCGCCGCATCGGCTACGAGGTCACGCACCATGCCGGCCATCGCCGCCAGCGAGAGCGAGAGTGCATCGGCGGCATCGAACACCGGCTCCTTGTCCTCCTGCAAATCCTTGCCGTAGGCGAGCGGCAGGCCCTTGAGAACGGTGAGAAGCGCGACCAGCGCACCATCGATCCGCCCGCTCTTGGCACGCACCAGTTCCGCCGCATCGGGGTTGCGTTTCTGCGGCATGATCGAACTTCCGCTCGTATAGGCGTCGGAGAGCCGGATGAACCGGAAGCCCGGGCTCGCCCAGAGCACGATCTCCTCTGCCAGCCGCGACAGATGCGAGGCGGCCAGCGCTGCGGCAGCCAGGAACTCGAGTGCGAAATCCCGATCCGACACCGCATCGAGGGAATTGGCGCACGGCTGAGCGAAGCCGAGCGCCTCGGCGGTCATCTGCCGGTCGATCGGAAAGGCAGTGCCGGCCAGGGCGGCAGCCCCGAGCGGGCATTCATTGAGCCGCCGCCGGCAGTCGGCGAGACGGCCGCGGTCGCGCGCGAACATCTCGACATAAGCCAGCAGATGATGACCGAAGGTAACCGGCTGGGCCGCCTGCAGATGCGTGAATCCCGGCATCGCCAGGTGCGCATATTCGCCCGCCCGATCGGCGAGTGCCTGCATCAGAGCCACCACCTGCTGATCCAGCCCGTCGATCGCTTCGCGCAACCAGAGCCTGAGGTCGGTCGCCACCTGGTCATTGCGGCTGCGCGCGGTGTGCAATCGCCGTCCGGGTTCGCCGATGCGGGCGATCAACTGCGCTTCGAGGTTCGTATGGATGTCCTCGAGCGCAGGATCGAAAACGAATTTTCCCGACTCGATCTCGGCGGCAATCGCCTCCAGGCCTTCGCGAATCGCCTTCTCGTCTGCTGCGCCGATGATGCCGACGCGGGCCAGCATGGCGGCGTGCGCAAGCGAACCCTGGATGTCCTGCCGCCAGAGCCTCTGGTCGAAGCCGATCGAGGCATCGATCTGCTGCATGACGGACGAAGGGCCTCCGGCAAAGCGGCCGCCCCATTGCAGGTTCGAAGGCAAAGGGGAGCTTTTCGACTTTTGCACGATCGCGGTTCCGGTTCTGTCAGGGTCGCGGCCATCTAGAGTATCCGTTGTGGTCAAGCATGTGTTTTGGTCCAGGTTCGACCATCGCGGAGGAGCGCATTGGCGAGGACGATGAGTTTTCGCATGAGGGTGGTGATGGCGACCTTGGCGGGTTTGCCGGCTGCGAGCATGGCATTGAACCTGACTTTGAGATCGGGGTTGAAGCGTGCGGCGACGAGAGCCGGCATGTAGATGGCTTGGCGCAGATGAGCGCGGCCGCCGCGAATTGAGCTTCGGCCCCGCCAGGTGCCGGATTCGCGGGCCATCGGGGCGAGGCCGGCGAGCGCAGCGGCTTGTTTGGCATCCATGCTACCGAGCTCGGGCATGTCGGCGATCAGTGCGATAGCGGTGGCCTCGCCGATGCCAGGGATACTGACGAGGATGGCCAAACGGCGCGCCAGCGCGGTGTCGGAAGCGACGAGAGCGCGGGCTTCGACGTCGAGTGCGGCGAGCTGA
>JASHOF010000178.1 GCA_030041255.1 Acetobacteraceae bacterium | reverse complement strand
GCGCCGATACTTGCGGCGCGTGATCTCGGTCCAGGCCACGATCGAACTCCCGTTGTCTTGGCAAACACGAGAGAATCGCAGCCGACCGGATCACGCAACCTATACCGCTAACCAACTGAGATGACTCGATCCTTCGTTGGGTATCCGTTTCGGGTCAGCCTCTCAGGCAGCCCATCTCGATCAGGGTCGAGGGCACGGTCGGATCACGCAGCACCGCAAAGTTCGCACTGCGTTCCGGATCCGGAAGCAACGCCACGGCGCCGCGGAACGAAGCGGTGATATCGGCGGCGACCCGCTTCGAGGTCAGCTCGGTCGCCTGCATCTCGAGCCCGCCCAGGATCGCCGCGACGTCGCGGCTGAGGCCGTGCAACGCCGGATCGACGGGGCCGGAATCGAAGCTGTTCTCGGTGTTCGCGATCTCAGCGGCAAGAGCGTCGGATGCCGTACGCGAGAGGGTGAAAATCATCGCCCCGCGCAAGCGCGTGTCGGCAAGATGATTGCAGTGGAGCGAAATGAACAGGTCGGCCTTCGCGCGCATGGCCAGCGCGACACGCTCGGAGAGCGTGACGAAGACGTCGCTCGTGCGCGTCATCCCGACACGGTAGCGGCCGCCTGCCAGCAGTGCTGAACAGAGCGCAAAGCCGGTCGCAAGCGAGATCGTCTTTTCCATCACTCCGCCACGCCCGATGGTGCCGGGATCGCTCCCCCCGTGGCCGGGGTCGATCATCACGAACGGCGGTGCCCGATCTGTCGGGGCCGGACCGTGGGAGGGGATCGGCGGCAGGGGTAACGGCGGGGCGGTACGCACGAACCGCACACCGGGCCCGGCAAGGCCGGCGGCAAAGCCAAGACGAAGCACGCGGCGGCGCGAGAGCCTCACCGCCCGAACTTAACACGGCGAATCCGGAAATGCATCTCTCACATTGATTCAGCCTGCGCCTCCGCCCGGCGGCCGTGCTGCGGCGCGCAAGGCGCGTTTGGACTCGCCGCCGATCCGTCGCTCAGGCCAGCTCGACCAGCAGGCCGCCGGCCGGCGCCAGCAGGTTCGGCGCGTGCCAACGCTCCAGCCGTGGGCGCCAGGTGCCGTCGTCCGCGACGCTCGCGCCCCCGAGGGTCACCGCCGAAGAAGCGGGCGAGGGCGCAGCGAGCCTGAGCGCGGAGATCGCGGCGGTCGCAGCCGGAAGTGTTGCGATTACAGAACAATTCGGATCGCGGTTGAAAAAGGCAAGCCGCGCCCGGCCGTCCCGCCCCTCGATGCGATATGCCGCCAGGGCGGGAAAGCCCGGGAGAAAAGAAACGCGGCGCGGCCTTGCCGCGGCAAAGAGCAGCATCCCGTAAGAGAGCGGCCTGGCGAGCGGACTGACGCGGCCGATCGGCGCGTAGGATCGGTCCGGGCGGTCGTGGAAATTGACTCCGGCCCAGCCGCGGGCGGCCAGGCGGAACATCATCTCGGCTCCCCAGCAGGCCGCCGCCAGCGTGTCGCTGACACCGGGGCGGCCACCGCCATAGACGGAGTTCGTCTCGGCCATGCGCAACGGCAGGCCGGTCGCACGGGCGGCCCGTTCGGCCAGCACGAGCGACGCCTCGAGTTCGCGGCCGGAGCCGAGCAGGCGGGCGATGGTCACGTCCGGGCTCGAGCCCGGACCCTCGGCATAGTAGTGGCGCGTGAGCAGGACCGGGTGCGGCCGCGCCCCGGTTGCGAACGGCATCATCCAGGGGCCGCGATAAGCGATATCGGGGCCGGCGAAACGCGCCGCCGGCAACCGCGCGCGAACCGCCGCGGCACAGCGTTTCCAGGCCGCGAGATAGTCGGCAAAGCCCCAGGAGGCCGGGCGCAGATCGCGATTGAAGAGGTCCGGCTCGTTGCCGATCTGGAATGCGATCAGGGCCGGTCCGGCCGCTTCCGCGACCATCGCCGCTTCCCTGGCGGCGTCCTCCCCGGTGCCGTTGCCGAGATCGAGGCCGTAGAGCAGCGACCAGCCGGTCGCGCGCAGAAACCGGCCGAGGGAGGCGATCGCGGCATCGGCGGGATGACCGTGCGCCCGGTCGCTCGAGTTGCCGCCAAGCCGGATCACGCCGCGCCTTCCGAGGCGGCGCACGAGCGCAACGAGCGCGGCATCGGTGTCCGTGAGCAGCGAGCCCCGAAGCAGCTCGGCGGTCTCGAAGCTGAGGCCGGTGAAATCAGCCGGGACCTCCGGCGGCGCGGGATCGAGGGCGGCGAACGATGCGGCGAGGACAGAGCGGCGAGAAAAATTCATCCGTCGTTCTGGACAGCGAGAACGGTCAGCGTGAGAGGGCCGGGGCCGAGGGCGGCGTCGACCGTCTCGCCGCGCGCGGCGCCGATCAGGGCCGCGGCGAGCGGCGCCCGCCAGCTCACCCGCCCGATTGCGGGATCGCTTTCATCCTCGCCCACGATCTCGACCGTGACCTTACCGCGGCCAGGCCAGGCCAAGGTGACGCGCGAGCCGAAGCCCACCTCGCCGGGGTCGGCGGGCGGGGGCGTGATCTGGGCGGTGGTGCGGCGCGCGGTCCAGTAGCGCAGCCGGCGCCTGAGTTCGGCGTGGTCTGCCGCAGCGGGATCGAGAAGACGCGCTTCGAGTCCGGCGATGGTTGCCTCGATGCGGGCGGCGCCGCGGGCGGTGACCGGATTGGGAGGCGGGGGCAGCGGAATCTCGGGCAGCGGGTCGGCCGGGGTATCGGCGTCGGGCTCGCGTACGAAAGCTCGGCTCATGGCATCCTCCGGATGCGTGCGAGTAAAGCACATATGGGAAGCGGGCGGCGCCATTCCCCCTTCCCTGCCCGCCCCTTTTGCCTGCGCGGTGCCGGCCGTATCGTGTTCATCGGCCACGAGCTGACCGAGCACACGCGCCGGCTCCTGGTCCAGGGCACGCTCGATGCGGTGATCGATCAGGACCCGGTCGCGGAGGCCGATGCGGCCGTGAGGATATCCCCGATCTCGCACCGATCGACGAGCAAACCGGAGAAACCCCATGAGCTATCCTGAGGTCACAACGGCCGACCGCATCGCCTTCGAACGCGACGGCTACGTGCTGAAGCCCGCCTTCTTCGATGCCGAGGAGGTCGCCCTGCTCGGCCGCGCCATCGCCCTCGATCCGGCGATCGCCCGCAACATCACGCGCCTTGCCGACAGCCACGGCGCCTCGACCGAGCTCGCGCTCTGGAATCATCCCGGCGAGGACGTGTTCGGAATGGTGGCGCGCAGCGCCCGCGTGGTCGACGGCGTGGAACTCCTGCTCGGCGGGGCGGTCTATCATTACCACAGCAAGCTCACGATGAAGCGTCCGCGCCTCGGCGGTGCCTGGGACTGGCACCAGGATTACGGCTACTGGTACCACAACGGCTGCCTCTTTCCCGACCTGGCGAGCGTCATGATCGCGATCGATCCCTGCCGCCGCGTCAACGGCTGCCTCGAGGTGCTGCGCGGCAGCCACCGCATGGGCCGGATCGAGCATGGCCGCGTCGGCGGCCAGACCGGGGCCGACATGGCACGTGTCGAGGAGGCGATGAAGGTGCTGGACCATGTCTACTGCGAGATGGATCCGGGCGATGCCTTGTTCTTCCATTGCAACACCCTGCATGCCTCCGGGCCGAACCTCTCTGATCGTTCGCGCAACGTGCTGCTGTGCTGCTACAACCGGATGAGCAACGATCCGTACAAGGAGCACCACCATCCGCGCGCCACTCCGCTCGAGAAGGTCGCGGACAGTGCGATCCGCGAGCGCGGGTTCGTGCTGGCCGGAGACGAGCGCACCTTCTACGATGCCAGGCACGACGAAACGGTCGAGGCGAAGACGGGCTGAGATTCCGAATCCGTCCGCACCGCGGGCGGCGGGAGGGAGGCGAGTGAGCGGCTTACGGCTCCGCGGCGTCGGGGCCGGTGATGATCCGCTCCACCTCTTCGATGCTGGTCTTTCGCGGGTCGATATCGTCGGCCACCACCGTGCCGTGACGCAGCACGACGATGCGGTCCACCACCTGGAAGACGTGGTGGATGTTATGGGCGATGAGGATGCAGGAATGCCCGCTGTCGCGTGCATTGCGCACGAAGTTCAGCACGCTCCGCGTTTCCGCGACACCGAGGTTGTTGGTCGGTTCGTCGAGGATGATCAGCTCGCTATCGAAATAGAGCGCGCGGGCGATCGCCACCGCCTGCCGTTCCCCCCCGGAGAGGGCGCTGATCGCGGTCGCGGGCGGAATGTCCTTGGTCACCCCGACCTTCAGCAGAAGCGCGCGCGCCGCCTGGTCCATCAAGGCATGATCCATGCGGTTGAACAGCCGGAAGCCCTTGATCGGCTCGCGGCCGAGAAACAGGTTGCGGGTGATGGAAAGCTGCGGCACCAGCGCGGAATCCTGGTAGATCGTTTCGATGCCGCTGGCGATCGCATCGGCCGTGGTCCTGATATCCGCCTTGCGGCCATGCAGGAAAATCTCCCCGCTCGTGGCCTGCACCACGCCGGAGAGGATTTTGATCAGCGTCGATTTCCCGGCTCCATTGTCGCCGAGCAGGCCGACGATCTCCTGGTAGCGGACGCCGACGGTGATGTCTCTCAGCGCCTGCACGCGGCCATAGAACTTGCTGATATGCTCCATGCGTACCAGCTCTTCGGCCATCGTCTCAGCCTTCCGCCTGCTGCCTGCGGTCCAGCCACGCCTGCAGCGCGACCATCGCCAGGATGATCGCGCCCACGAAAATTTCATATGCGAGGCCCGGCACCCCGATCATGACGAGGCCGCTGTGCATGGAGCGCAGAATGAAAATCCCCAACACCGTGCCGATGATCGTGCCCCGTCCCCCCGTCAGTGCCGTGCCGCCGATCACCACCATGGCGATCACCTCGAGCTCATAGCCGGTGCCGCTGTTCGGATTTGCCGCCGAGGTGCGGATCGAGCTGGTGATACCGGAGGCGGCCGCCAGCATCGCCGTCAGCACGAACAGAACCATCTTGGTGCGCCCGACATTGACGCCGCGCGCCAGTGCCGAGCCCGGATTGCCGCCCGCGGCCTGGATCCAGTTGCCCGCCTTGGTTTCCGCCAACACGTAATGGAGCACGATCGCGGCGACGATGAACCAGAACAGCGACATGTAGACGTGAAACCGGCCGATGTGGATTTCGCCGGCCAGCACGGCAGCCAGCCGCGATCCGGCGGCGCTCCAGGTCCGCTGGGGAAAACCCTGGGTGAGATAGAGCGCGGCGCCGCGAACGACCAGCAGCGTCCCCAGCGTGACCAGGAACGACGATACCCTCACCTGGGTCACGAACCAGCCATTGATCAGGCCGATGCCTCCCGCCACCGCCAGCGTGATCACGAAGGCGAGGCCGAGCGACGTTGCCCCGCTGTTGAAAAGCGTCCACATCAGGACCGCCGAAAAGCCGAATACGGAGCCCACGGAAAGATCGAACTCGCCGGCAATCATCAACAGCGTCGTCGGCAGGGCGATCAGGCCGAGCTCGACCGTGAAGTCGAGAACGTTGCTGATGTTGAAAGGAGAAAGATAGAGCGGCCGGATCGTCCCGAAGGCCGAAAGCTCGAGCACCAGGAGGATCAGCGGCCCGACCTCGGGCCTGGACAGTAGACGCAGCAATCGCGACGGCCGCCGCACGGGCGGTGGCGAACCCGCCTCGGCCTTGACGAGCTTAAGCATGGCCAGGCTCGGACTGGATAGGGGCGGGATTCGCGCTCTGTCGGCACCGGCGGCGAAGGACAGGAGAGCCGGCCGGCATCACCCCGGCCCAACCGTTGCGATCACGTTGCGGCAAGCCTACTTGGTGGAGAGAAGCTTCTTGTACGTTGCCGCGGTTGCCTTGGTGTAGAGATCGCCGGTGATGATGTTGAATCCGGACGCGATGCCGCTGGCTTCCATGTCCGCCATCGACAGCGCCATGTAACTGGTCGCCTGCGGCGCCTGCCACTGCGCGGCGTCCACATAGCCGGTCAACACCTCGTCCACGGTATAGAGCGAATTGCCCCAGCCGACGACCGGAACCGATCCGGCGGTCACTCCGGCCTGGTCGAATACGCGCTTGATGCTGCCCGTCACCAGGTCACCAAGGCCGATGATGGCATTGATCTTTTTGCGATTGGCGGTGAGATATTCCACCATCCGGCTGATGATCGTGGCCTGGTCGAGCGTGTTGCCCGTCACCTCCCAGGTGATCCCGAGCGGCTTCAGCACGCTGCCGATGCCCTGTTCTTCCTGCACGCCGTAGGTCGCGCCCAGCACCTCCACCGGCAGCCAGACGAAGTCGCCCTTCTTGACCAGTTTGTGGTCAACGAGGAACTGCGCCCAGTTGTGGCCGAACACCACGTTGTTGCCGCCGACGTAAGCGTCGAAATGGGCGGCGGGATCGGGGGTGTTGAAGTTGATGATCGGGATCCCGGCGGCTTTCGCCTCCGCCACCGCCTTGACCAGGCTTCCCGGATCGGGGCTCGTGGTGACGATGCCGCTCGCCTTCGCGGCGATCGCTTCACGCACCGCTTCCTGCTGCGAGGGCACGTCACCGCTGTGGAAGGAGGTGTTGACAGCCTGCCCCGTGTCCCGCGCCCATGTCTTCGCGCCTTGCAGGAAATAGGTCCAGACCGGATCGGCGGGCGAGCCGTGGGAGATCCAATAGAAGGTTCGGCGTTCCGCTGCCGCCTTGGCAGCGAATGGTGCCGCGACCGCGAGCAGCGTTGCGGAAGAAAGAAGAGTCCGTTTCCTGATCATCCGTTCGCCTCCCTTCGACCCCGGCTCCGCCCTTCCGTTTGCCGGCGCGGATCGTTGCGATCGCCTTCCATCGGCACGGCCCCAGGCCGAGTGGGCCAGGAACCGCGGCTCAGAACGGAGAATGGCACAGCTCCATGCCCGCTCATAGGCACAAACCGCCGGCCCCGGAGCCAGGCTTGTCGGCGGCGGGCCTCCTCCGCCTCGGCCGGGCCCGCAAGGAGCTCAGGTTTCGCGGATGACGAGGCGGGGCGGCAGCAGGATCTGCTCCGGCGCGCCGGTTGGATCCGCGATCCGGCGCAGCAGCAAGTCCGCCGCCGCCGCGCCGATTTCCGCGGGTTGCGTGGCGATGCTGCTGAGCGCCGGAATCGAGGTGCAGCATTCGTTGATATTGTCGAAGCCGATCAGGGCGACATCGGACCCGGGGCGCCTGCCGAGGCGCTGCAGGCCGCTGAGCATTCCCAAGGCGATCACGTCGTTGTGGCAGATCAGCGCGGTGGGCGGATCGGTGCGATCCATCAACGATGCCGCCAGCGCCGCCGCTTTCGCCCGCGAGGATTCACAAGGCGCGACCAGCGCCGGCGTCAAGCCGTGACGCGTCAGGCTTTCCGTAAGCCCTTCCAGCCGCTCGCGCGAGGCCGAGTTCCGCCGATCGCTCGCGATCAGGCCGATACGCACATGGCCACGCACGCAGAGATGCTCGACGGCGAGGGCCATGCCAATGCGATAGTCGGGTCCGACATAGTCGCCTTGCATCGGTCCGGTGCGGCGCAGGATCTGCACGATCGGCAATCCGGACGCGGCGATTTCGCCGAGCCGCGCGGCTTCGGTGCCGGAGGCCGGGCAGAGCAGCACACCATCGGCCTTCTGCTCGCGCATGCGCTGCAGAAAGCGCTCCTGCCGATCCGTGCGATCGCCGGTATTGGCCAGGAACGCCACCCAGCCGGCGCGGTCCAGCACGGCATCGATGCCGGCGGTGAGTTCGGCATAGAACGGATTGGTGATTTCCGAGATCACGAGGCCGATGGCCTGCGAAACACCGGAGCGCAGGCGGGCGGCGCCACGGTCGTAGACGTAGCCGGTGGCGGCCATGGATTCGCGCACCCGTGCCCGTGTCAGGGCGGCGACCAGCGGGCTCTCTCGCAAAACCAGGGAAACGGTGGAGCGTGAGACGCCGGCGTGGGCGGCGAGCTCGCGCAACGTGACCCGGCGGGGGGCTGGGCGGCGCCCGGCTGCTTGGCTCGGTCTGATTTGGATCATTCCAAATTCTTGCTCCGTCCACCGGTCTCCGGATGCTCATAATCCAGTATCCTGGCCGCCTTGACAAATACGCGTATTTGGATCGATCGTTAGAGCGCTTGACTCCGATCCGCGCGACGACGAGACTTCGCGCCAGCCGGCAAGCCGCCAGGAATGACGGACCGTCTGCCAACCGGCAGGGTGGCAGCGCCCAGCGCCGCACCCCCGGCGCCGCAACCAAGGAGGACACGCCGATGACAACCTGGTCCCGCCGGAATCTGCTCGCGAGCGCCGGCATCGGTATTGCCGCAAGCCCGCTCTTTCGCCGCCCCGCGCTCGCCGCCGACCCGGTGGCGGAGGCCCGGGCCGCGGCCGCCCGTTATGCCGGTCCGCAAACCGTCTGGACCGGCCCGATCTCGGCACCGAAGCCGGAGCCCGGGCGCACGATCGTCTATCTTTCGGGCGACGAGCAGAACGACATCTCCCACCTCTACGGCGTCTATATGGGCCAGGCGGCCCGCCATCTCGGCTGGAACTATTCCGTCATCGACGGCAAAGGCAGCCCAGCCACCTGGGTCGCCGGCTTCAACCAGGCGATCGCGCTCAACCCCCAGGGCATCGCGATCTTCGCCGACGCCAAGAGCCTGCAAGGCCCGATCCAGACCGCGGTCGGCAAGGGCATCAAGGTGGTCGGACTGCACGCGGCGTCGCTGCCCGGGCCGCAGCCCGATCTCCACCTGTTCGTGAACATCGAGGAGGACGCCCGCGCCATCGGCCAGGCCCAGGCGGACTGGGTGATCGCGCAAAGCAACGGCAATGCCCGCGTCGTCATCGTCACCCACAACGAGTACGAAATCGCGCAGACGAAATCGTACGCCACGCGTGACCGGCTGAAGGCCTGCCCCGGCATCACGGTCGTCGATTATGTCAGCTTCCCGGCCTCTGCCGCCGCCCAGCGCATGCCGCAGCTCACCACGAGCTGGGTGCAGCGTTTCGGCCTGCCGCTCTATGTCACCTCGGTCGGCGACAACGATTTCGACTTTGCCGTGCCGGCGCTCCGCTCAGCCGGAGTGAAGCCGAGCCAGGCCAACCTGACCGGCTCGGACGGCAATCGCTCGGCCTACGCGCGCATCCGTGCCGGCGAATACCAGACCGCAACGGTCGCCGAGCCGATCGGGCTGCAAGCCTACCAGGCGATCGACGAACTCAACCGCGCCATCCAGAACGCCCCGCCCAGCGGCTTCGTCCAGCCGCCGTACCTGGTCACCGCAGCGAACGTGGATCGCGAAGGCGGCAAAGAAGACACCTTCATCCCCGACAATCACTACATCGAACACTACCTCGCGATCTGGGGCGTGAAGAGCTAGAGCAGATCGAGAGGCGCCCGCCCGCTTGGAGCCGCAAGGCCGCGGAGGCGGTCAGGGTGCGATGCCGGATTCCGGACCGATCCTGGCGACCGTCGGGCTGAGCAAGCGTTTTGCCGGCACGCTCGCGCTCGATCGCGTCTCCTTCGATCTCCGTGCCGGCGAAATCCACGCGCTGCTCGGCCAGAACGGGGCCGGTAAATCGACCCTGATCAAGATTCTCGCCGGCGTGCACGCACCGAGCGCCGGCGAGATCTTCTGGCGCGGCAAGGTAGTCCACAAGCCGGGCGAGGAACTGCCGATCGCCTTCATCCACCAGGATCTCGGCCTGGTAGAAAGCATGAGCGTCGCCGAAAACGTCGCTCTCACCACCGGCTATCCGCGCCCGCGCGGGATCATCGACTGGGCCGAGGCGCGCCATGCTGCGGCGCGTGCCCTCGCCTTGATGGAAAGCCCGCTCGATCCGCGCCGGCTGGTAAAGGACCTCAGCGCCTCGGAAAAAGCGATCGTCGCCATCGCCCGCGCCATGGCGGTGACGCGCGAAGCGATCGTGCTGGACGAGCCGACGGCGGCGCTGCCCTCCGGCGATGTCGATCATCTTCTCGATGTGCTGCGCCGCCTGCGGACCCGCGGCGTCGGCATCATCTACGTCACGCATCGCCTGGACGAGGTATTCCGCATCGCCGATCGTGTCAGCGTGCTCCGCGATGGCCGCATGGTCGCCAGCAGCGGCGTCGGCGAAACCAGCCCCGCCCTGCTCGTGCAGCGGATCGTCGGCCGCACGCTTGCCGAGACCCGCCTCGCTTCCGCGCATGGCGAAGCGGTGCCGGTGCTTTCCGTGCATGATCTGGTGGTGCCGCCGCTCACCCAGGCGGGCCTCGTCGGCCCGATCTCCTTCAGTCTCTACCGCGGCGAGACGCTGGCGCTGGTCGGATTGCGGGGGGCCGGACACCATGCCACGGGCCGCGCGATCTTCGGGGCGCTGCCGATCGCTTCCGGCCGGATCATCCTCGATGGTGCCGTGCTGCCCCCGTCCCGGCCGGCCGAAGCGATGGCAATGGGCTTCGGGTTCGTTTCCAGCCAGCGCGGCACGGAAAGCCTCGCCCTCAATCTCACGGTGCAGGAAAACCTGTTCCTGAACCCGACTTTGCGCGGCTACGCGCCGTTCCACCCGATGGCCCGAGAGGCCGAGCGTGGGGCGTGTGCCCGCGCGCTGGCGCGCTTTTCGATCCGCCCGCCGGACAATCTGGCCATGTCCGGCACCCTGAGCGGGGGCAACCAGCAGAAAGTGGTGCTGGCCCGCTGGCTCGAGGTCCCGCTCAAGGTGCTGATCCTGGAGGAGCCGACGATCGGCGTCGATGTCGGCGCCAAGGCCGACATCTATCAGGATTTGCAGAAAGCGCTGGCGGCGGGCCTCTCTGTCTTGCTGATCTCCTCGGATTTCGAGGAGGTCGAACTGCTCGCCCACCGCGCCCTGGTGTTCAACCGTGGCCGGGTGGTGGAAGAGATCCGCCGCGACCGGATCAGCATCGCCCTTCTCACCGCGCTGGCCGCCGGGGCCGGGGAGCAGGCGCAGGCATGACGGCGGGCATCGAGGAGATGAGAGAGCGGCGCTTGAGCGAAGGGTTCGTGCGCCTGATCTCGGTCTGGGGCCTCCTGATCCTGCTGCTGGCCCTCATCGTTGCGTTCTCGATCCTGAAGCCGCACACCTTTCCCACCTACTTCAACTTTCTTTCGGTCACCGGCAACAAGTCGATCGACGCCATGGTGGCGCTGGCCGTGTTCATCCCCATGGCCGCCAACCAGTTCGATCTTTCGGTCGGATTTCTCGTCGGCATGGCCCAGGTTCTGACCATTGGCCTGCAGGGCCAGGGTATTGCGTGGCCGCTGGCGGCCGGCATCGTACTGGTCCTCGGCGCCGGCGTCGGCCTGGCCAACGGCCTTCTCATCACCGCCGTCGGCATCGACAGCTTCATCGCCACCCTCGGCGTGGGCAGCCTGCTCTATGGCTTCAACGAATGGTACACCGGCGGGCAGCAGGTGCTGGCGACACTGCCCAAGGATTTCACCGCCATCTCCGGCAGCCTTCTCGGCATTCCAGCGCCCGCCCTCTATCTGCTCGCGATCGCGCTCGCGCTCTGGATCTTCTTCGAGTTCCTCCCGGCCGGCCGCTTTCTCTACGTGCTCGGGGACAGCAAGCGGGCGGCCGAACTGAACGGCATCTCGGCGCGGCGCTACGTCACCCTCGCCTTTGTCGCGGGCGGCGTTCTTTCCGCCTTCGCCGGTGTCGTGCTGCAAGCGCAACTGCGCGTCGGACAAAGCTCGGTCGGGCCGGAATACCTGCTGCCGGCTTTCACGGGCGCCCTGCTCGGCGCGACCTCGGTCAGGCCCGGCCGCGTCAATGTCTGGGGCACCGTGCTCGCCGTCTCGGTACTGGCGGTTGCGGTTTCCGGCCTGAACCAGTTGGGCGCCCCATTCTTCGTCTCGCCGCTGTTCGACGGCGCGATGCTGATCCTGGCGGTCGGGCTGGCGGTCACGGCCGCGCGGCGGCGCCAGCGCCGCAGTGCCGGACCGTCAACAGAGGCCACGCAAACAGAAGCGCGCCAGGGCGCGGAGTGACCGCGTGGGCAAGGCTGGGAGCGCGGCAAATCAAAGACGCTGCGACCGGACTTCGTCGAGCTCTGTGCGGAGCTGGCAGGAGTTCCGCTATCGGATCCGGTCGATCTGGTTTTCGCTGAGTGCGCGGATGAAAGTGGGCAGCGGTATGAAGTGCACGGCCTCGAGGAAATGCGGCGCGTTCCCCCCTTCGGGCGAGATCGTCCACAGCAGAAAATTCCGGATCGCCGCCGCCGTTGACGCGTCGGGTTGCTGCGCCGAGACCACCGCGTATTCGTAATTGATGAGAGGGTAGGAGTCTTCGCCCGGCGCGAAGACGAGGCTGAGCCGCTCGTCCTGTGGCGTGCGCGGATCGAGCTTCGAGGCGCCGGCGGTCACGGTCTCTCTCGTCGGAAGCAGAAACCGGCCGGCCTGGTTCCGAAGCATTGCGGTCCCGAGCCCGGCCTTTGCGATCGCGTCACGGAAGCTGATGCCGACATAACCGACCGAGCAGGGCGTTGCCGCCAGCGCCTTCACCATGCCCTCGTTACCCGCGACCGCCTGCGCGCCGGCCACCTTGGGCCAATCGACCGTCGTGCCGTAGCCGATCGCATAATCCCAGGCAGAGGCCGAGAAATCGAGGAACTGCGTGAAAATGAAGGTGTCGCCGGAAGCATCGGCACGCCGCAACGGAACGATTGTGCAATGTGGCAAGTGCCGGCCGGGGTTCACGGCGGTGATTGCCGGCGCATCCCAGGTCTTCACACCGCCGCGGTAGATGGCGGCCAGGGTCGGCCCGTCGAGCCTGAGGTGCACGCCGTTCAGGCCCGGCAGATCGTAGTTCACCATCTGAGCGGAGATCGCGAGCGGGATATTGAGGATTTCACGATGGCGCTCGGTATCCTCGTCGGACATATAGGCGTCCGAGGCGCCGATCTCTACCCTCCCCGCGATGGCCTGGGAAATCCCCCGCCCGGAACCGGTAGCGCCGGTCTCGATGGTCGTGCCGGGATTGGCGGCGGCGTACGCCGTGCTCCAGAGCTGGAACAGCGGGTACAGCAAAGTCGAGCCGGTCTCGTGCAGCGAGCGACCTGCCGCCCCTGCCGCCGGTGCGCCGGAGAACGAGGCGAGAGCGAGAAAGGCCAGCAAGCGCCAGAGAACGACGCGCCGGCCGGAGCGCCATGCGTATGTCATCTTCCGACCTTGGAGAGATTGACTCCGGTAGTCTCGATTCGGTACTGCCAGGTCACGATCGCACCAAGGATCGACGTCACCACCAGCCCATAGAGCAGCAGGCGGGTGCCGATGGCGGTCAGCAGGATCGGAAACAGGAACGCCGTGGCCACGGCGCCGATCTTGGCGAACGCCGCCGCGAATCCGGCCCCCATGCCGCGCACCTCGGTCGGGAAGACCTCGCCGGCGAGCAGGTAGGTTTGCGCGTTGGGTCCGACATTGGTCATGAAATTGAACAGCATGAAGCCGGCGAAGATGAGCTGGATCTGCGCCGGGCCGGCGAAGTCGATCGAGAAGGAGGCGATCAGGAGGCCGACGGCGCAGCCGATGAAACCCAGGATCTGCAGCCGGATGCGCCCGGCACGGTCGGCGAGGAAAACGGCGCAGAGGATGCCAACGATCAGCAGCACGTTGATCATTGCCGCACCCTTGGCCGCCAGGATGATGTTGTCGATGACGTCGCTCAGGCTCCGCACGTGATCGGCCGGCCCGCCGAGCGCCGCGGCGAGGATGGTCGGCGTGAAGATGCCGATGCCGTAGGTGCCGAGATCCTGCAGGAACCACGGGACCGAAGCGAAGATCGTGGCGCGGCGGTTGCGCTCGCTGAAGAGCGCGGCGAACGAAGGCCTCGCCGACCCGTTCGCCGGGTGATGGCTCTCCGCGCCTCCGAGCCTGACCTCTTTCGGGTATTCCGGCCGCCGCGCCAGGAGCCGAACGGCTGCCTTCTCCGCCTCTTCGAGAGCGCCGCGCACCGCGAGCCAGTTGGCGCTTTCGGTGATGAAGAACCGGCCGAACGTGACGGCAATGGCTGGCACGATCGCGGTTGCATACATCCACCGCCATGCATCCAGTTCAGGGACCAGGACGAGGGTGAGGCAGCCGACGCCGGTGCCGGCCAGCGCGCCCACTGCCTGGAAGCCGAACGCCGCGAGGACAAGCTTGCCGCGGTTGGCGCTCGGGATGCTCTCCGAGATGATCATGTGCGCGGTCGGATAGTCGCAGCCGAGTGCCAGCCCGAGGCCGAACAGGCAGATCACCAGGGAGAGGAAATTCCCGGCGAGGATCAGGAGGGCAAGGAAGGCGCAGAACACGATCATCTCGGCCACGAACATCCGTTTGCGGCCGAAATAGTCAGAGAGCCCGCCGAGAAGGATGGCGCCGATCAGGATGCCGAACAGGCTCGCGGCGCTGATAAAGCCGTTCTGGGCGGGGCCGATGTGAAACTGCCGCGCGACCAGCGGCAGCGCTACGCCCGTCATGAAGACGACGTATCCCTCGAAGAACTTGCCGGCTGCGGCGAGTCCCCAGATCCGCCACTGCATGCCGGTCATCGGAATGGAGGCAAGGCTGGTACCGTCGGGCCAGACCGGGCGCTCGTCGATATAGTCCTGCACCGAGCGACCGGCGGCTTGCGCCGCCGGTGCGATGGCACCTGCTTCGTTCATCGGGCGTCCCGTCTGGCTGCTCATGCGGCCGAATGGCCGCACCACTCAGGGCGGAGTCGGCCACGTCTCCGGCCAACTGGCACGTGAAAGTTTTGTTGCGGAGGACTGCCGATGGCGACGTCCGGGCAAGCCGTTTCCACGTGCTGCGCCGTGGCGAGGAGGACGGCGCGGTCGGCCGGGATGGGCAGCGATGGCGCGCCAGCAAGAGTTCTTATTCGGGCAGCGGATCGTGTGGTGTAACGTGCAACCTGCTTCACTGAACTGCGGCCCGCAGGGACAGGTCGCAGTTCTGCTGTCACGTCGGGGAGGTGGTGTATTTCAGGGGTGCAAAGAACGAATATGACGCGCCGTTCTACGAACCATACGCCCGTTACGAGACATAGCCATACAATCGTTCGGCTGCCTCCGCCGAAATGAATCCGGCCCTGAGATCCTCGGCCACGCGCTCCCTGGCCCGTGCGTGCGGATCGCCGTAGCCGCCACCGCCGGGCGTGAGCAGCAGAATCCGGTCGCCCGGCGCGAACTGGACATTCGAATACTTGCTGCTCGACACCTTGCCGTAGAGTTCCTTGACCGTGAGCCAGCGGGAATCCCCGGCCTTCCGGATGAAGGTCGCGCCGTTGCCGCCGGGCTCGGCCCCGAACAACGCCCAGGGCTTCACCTCGTGATGATCGCTGCACTGGCTGCCGGTGATCGGCACCTCGGTGACCAGCAGCGTCCGCTGGAAGCCAAGGCCACCGCGCCACTCTCCGGCGCCACCCGAATCAGGGATCAGCGCGCAGTTCTCGACCCGCAGCGGGAAGCGGGTCTCGAAGACTTCGGTCGGATTGAAGCGGCAGTTGCCGTTGATGGAAATCACGCAATTGTTGCCGTCTGCGCCAAACCGCCCGCCCCAGCCGCCGGACATGATATCGTAGCAGGCAAAATACTCTCCGTAGTCCGGGTGGTTGCCGCCGAACACGAAGTTGGTGCCGGTACAGCTTTCGGAAGCCATCACCCGTTCGGGTACAGAGGCGGCCATGGCCCCGATCACGATGCAGGCAAGCCTCGGATGCGTCTCCGTATTACCGGCCACCAGCGGCCCCGGATAGTCGACATTGGTCACCCGCCCCGGCGGAGCGACTACGCGGATCGGGCGGAAGCAGCCGGAATTCTTCGGGATCGTCGGATCGGTCAGGTGCAGCAACCCGTTATAGGTGGCGCCGGTCGTCACCCCAAGCGTCGCACTGATCGGCCCCTTCGCCTGCGGCGAGCTGCGGCTGAAATCGGCCACGACCTCGTCGCCCTGCACGTGCATGTCGACGGCCACGATATAGGGCCGGTTCTCGATCCCGTCGTTTTCGATGGTGTCCTGGAAGGAATAGGTGCCATCGGGGAATTCTGCCAGTTCCGCGCGCATGCGTCGCTCGGAATAGTCCATCAGGTCTTCGCAGGTCCGGCGGAATATCGCGGTTCCGTACTTGCGGACGATGGCGGAGATGCGCCCGACGCCGAGATCGACGGCACCGATCATCGCCCGGAGGTCGCCATAGTTCTGTCTTGGCGTGCGGACATTGGCGAGCAGGACCTTCCAGACCTCCTCCACGTCCCTCCCCGCCTTGATGATCTTCACCGGCGGCACACGCAGCCCCTCGTGGAAGATCTCGGTCGCCTCGCCGCAGAAGGCACCGGGCACGGTGCCGCCGATCTCCGCGATGTGCCCGATGCACACCGCGAAGCCGAGCAATGCGCCGTCCACGAAAAACGGCTTGAAAAGCGTGTGCTCGGGAACATGCAGGCCACCCCGGTAGGGATCGTTGTGGATGATGACATCGCCCTCTTCGAGCGTGGAAAAATCGATCTCCTGGGCGCAGCTTTTGATCAGGATCGGCATGCCGCCGATCATCGTCGGACAGAATTCGGCGCAGGCGATCATGTCGCCCTTGGGATCGGCGAGCGCGCAGGTGAAATCCAACCCCTCGTTGAAGATCGTGGAGTAGGACGTCTTCATCAGGAGGATACCCATTTCCCGGCAGATCGATACCATCGTCGAATCGAGAATATTCATCATCACCATGTCCGGCGGGCCGTCTCGCGGCGGGAGCTGATAGCCGGTCTCGATCGGAAGCTTCGTCGGCACGATCTTAAGGCGGATGTCGCTGGCGCCGGAATCGGCAAGCCGTGCCCACTCCACGCACCACTCGGAACAGTAGAGCGCGCTCTTGCCGTGCCGCGCGCCGGCGATGCCGGGACCGTAGATGAGCAGCCCGCAATTCGCGCACTTGACGTATCTCTCGATGTAGTAGCCGTTTTCCGAAAACCGCATCGGACTTCCCTCAATGGCTGCCGGCCTCAAGGATGATCTGGCCGAAGGTGTCGATCGAGACACGCTGGCCGGGGTTGACGATGGTCACCGAGGCCGCTTCCTCGATGATCGCCGGCCCTTCGATCGTATGCCCCGCCCGGAGCGCCGCCCGCTCGAACACCGCCACGCCGTCGCAGGGCCCGGCCGGAAAGCCGACACGGCGGCGGCCCGCCGGCACGGCCGCCCCATCGGCAGGCGCGATGGCGGGCGGCGCGGGCGATTTTGAGCGCGCGGTGAGCGTCGCCGTGTAAGTGACGATCTCGATGATCTCGCCCGGGGTCTTGAATCCGAAGCGCGCGAGGTGCGCTTCGTGGAAGGAGTCCCACAATCTCTCGACGCGGTCGACTTTCAGCGCGTCGGCGCCGATCGGCAACTCGAGTTCGTAATTCTGCCCGAGATAGCGCATCTCGAGCGAACGATAGACCTCGATATCCGCGGTGTAGCCTTGCTCGAAGAGTTCCGTCATGCCCTCGGCGACGAGGGTCTCCATGACCTCTGTGACCCGCTCGGGGTCGAAGCGGGTGCTGGTGGTCTGGGTCGTGCGCTGCCTGTCTACCCGCGGATTGGTCATGATGAATCCGTAGGCGGAGAATTGCCCGGGGTGGTTCGGTATCAGCGCGCGGGGGATTCCCATCTCGGCGATCAGTTCGCTCGCGTGCAGGGGACCGGCGCCGCCGAAGGCGCAGAGCGTGAAATCGCGCGGATCGAGGCCCCGCTCGATGAGCACCGAGCGGAGCGCGCCGACCATGTTGTTGTTGGCGATCCGGACGATCGCCATGGCGGTTGCGTCAACCGGCTGGCGGAGTGCGGCCGCCACCTCCTCGATCGCCGTGCGTGCCGCCGCCGGGTCGAGCCGCATGCGGCCACCGAGAAAATTTCCGGGATCGAGGCGCCCGAGCAGCAGATTGGCGTCGGTCACGGTCGCACGCTGCCCGCCCTTGCCGTAGCAAGCCGGCCCAGGCACGGCACCGGCACTCTCCGGCCCGACGCGCAGCATCCCGCCCTTGTCGATCCAGGCGATCGAGCCGCCGCCGGCCCCGATGGTCCGGACATCGACCATCGGGATTTGGATCGGCAGGCCCCATTCGATCTCGAAGGTGGTCGTAAAGCTCTCCCGGCCATCGAGTACCGTGGACACGTCGGTCGAGGTGCCGCCCATGTCCAGCGTGACAAGCTGGCGGATGCCGGAGAGCGAGGCGACATGCCGCGCCGCGATGACGCCGCCGGTGGGGCCGGACACCAGCATGTTGACGGGCGACTCCACGGCCCGCGCGAAGGTCATCTCCCCGCCGTTCGATTTGATGACGACCGCCGGCGCCAGGATGCCTGCCGCATCGAGGCGATCCCGCATGGTTGCAAGCTGCCGGCTCACCACCGGCTTGAGGTAGGCGTCGGCAATCGTGGTCGATGCCCTTTCGTACTCCTTCCACTTGGGAAGGACTTCGTACGAGATGGAAACCGCCTTGTCCGGCAGCACCGCGGCCAGGATTTCCCTGGCGCGCTGCTCGTGCGCAGGGTTGAGATAGGAAAAGAGGAAACACACCGCCACCGCGCGAATCTCCGGATCGCGCCCGATTTCTGCGGCGATATCACGGAGGGCCGATTCATCGAGGGGCATAAGGATACGCCCGTAGGCATCGACCCGCTCGTCAACCTCGAAGCAGCGCCAGCGTTCGACCAGCGGCTTCGGCTTGATCCAGCTCATGTCGTAATGCGACTTGCGATTGCCGCGCTGGATGAACGGAACGTCGCGGAAGCCGCGCGTGGTGACGTAGGCGACGGTTGCCCCCTTGCGCTCGAGAAGCGCGTTGGTGGCAACCGTCGTGCCGATGCGGATGTTCGCAATCGCCCCGCGCTCGGGGTGCTGCTCGAGGCCCCTCAGGATGCCGAGAACCGGATCCACCGGAACCGAAAGCTCCTTCCAGACGTCGATTGCGCGCGTATCGTGATCATAGGCGACGAAATCGGTGAACGTGCCGCCCACGTCGATCCCGATCAGCGTTCGCATGCCGTCTCCTTCGCTCTCCGGGGCCGCCGGCGGGCTAGAGCGTGTTCAGGTTGACTGAACACGCTCTCCTTTGTCTGACCGAGCGGATTCACGCGCTCCTGGATCGCTTCGCGATTCCAGTCAAGCGCGATCCGCTCTATTGCCGCTCCTCGCGGCCGTAGAGAAGGAGCAGGGCGAGGATGACGAGGCCGTAGATGATGCTGCGGCCGTATTCGGGCATGTTGAGCGCGAGCAGCACGCTGACCAGCGCGGTGAGGCTGATGGCACCCGCCGCGGCGCCGACATAGAGGCCGCTGCCGCCCAGGATGCTGACCCCGCCGATGACCACGGCGGCGATCGACTGGAAGAGATAAGGATCGCCCATGCCGAGCGAAGCCTGGCCGCCAAAGCCGACCAGCAGGATGCCGGCAAGCGCAGAGAAGATGCCGCTCAGCACATAAAGCGCGACGGTGGTCAGGTTGACATTGACGCCGGCGAGGAAGGCGGCACGCGGATTGTTGCCGATGGCATACGTGGCGCGGCCGAAGCGCGTGAAGCTCAAGGCGAAGGAGACGACGATGATGATGACAAGCCAGAGCCAGAGAGCAGAGGGGATGCCGAGAAAGACGCCATGCACCGCCTGTTGCACGATCGGCGGCGCGTAGGAGGCGCAGGCACCGCAGGTCATGCCGCTGCTCACGCCGAGGGTAAGGCCCTCGACGATGCCGTTCATGGCGAGCGTCATCACCACTGCGGGCACCTCGAACC
>JASHOF010000177.1 GCA_030041255.1 Acetobacteraceae bacterium | reverse complement strand
CCGCCGCCGCCGCGGCCAGCAGGCGCAGGAACACGGCCGGCGGGGTCGCCTCGAGATTCTCTCCGGCGCTGTCATCCGCGACCACGCCGAAGCGCCCGAGCTCGGCCGCAACCCGCCGCGCCAGGCCACGATCCGGCGTCACCAGCGCCGCCCGCGCCCCCGCCACCTCCAGCGCGCCCCGGAGGCAGAGCGCAATCGCCACCGCCTCCTCCTGCTCATCGGCGGGGGCAAGCCGCCTGATCCCTTCGAGCCCGCCCTCTGTCGCGCTCACCGCCCAATCGCCGAGCGCCGGGGCGGGCAGCATCGCGCGGCACAGAAGCCGGGCGCGCCCCTCGGGAATCGCGCCCGGCAGGGCCGGAAACGGCTGCACATCCTCGCGCCTTGCGCCAAGGTCGGCCAGCAGGCGGGAGAGCCCCGCATCCGGGTGCTCGGGATGCTCTCCGGCCAGGGCCGCGAAATGTTCGTCGGCCATTTCCCGGTCGAGGCCGGGCAGTATCACCTGCCCCTCTGCCAGGCCGGCGATCACCCGAACGAGGGCGGCCACGGCCGGGATTTCCCCGCTGCTGCCGGCGGCCCAGACCGGATGAGGAGGCGCCTTCTCCCGCCAGCTTCGCGCCATCGCTCCCAGCAGCGCCACCTGGCGCGCCACCGGGTTCATCAGCCCCTGTTCGGCGAGCCAGGCCGGCCACGCTTGCGTCACGATGCGAAGGAACGCCAGTGTCCGTTGCCAGTGCGCCGCGTATTCCTCCGGGACCGCCCGTGGCAGCGCCGCCTCGAGATCGACCCCGGCCCGCTCCGCCTCGTCCTGCAAGGCCGCAAGCTCGGCCGCGAGCGCCCAGGCGCGATCGGCCCGCCCCGGCATGCCGTCACTGCTGCCTGCCGCCAGGATCAGCCGGGTCAGCACGGAAAGCCGCTCCAGGGCGCCGACCGCTGGCGGCAGATCGAGCCCGCCTTCCAGTGCCAGCGGAGCCTCGTCCAGCGCCCCGAACGCGGCGATCCGCGGCAGCAGCAGCGGCCGCCCGTCGGACTGGCGGAGGAACGCCTCGGCGAGCGCCCGGGCGGCGCGCCGCGTCGGCAGCAGGATCAGCCCATCCGCCACCCACCGCGGATCGCGCCCCGCCGCATCCAGCCAGGCCGCGGCGATGCTGTCCAGGAACGGCGCCCCGGCCGGCAGTGAATAAAGGTTCATCGTGTCCGCCCGGTCGCCCGGGCGTGCAGGCTCGATTCCGCTCCCGCCAGGTCGGCGGGCGTGGAAAGGCGAAACCAGAGCCCGTCATGCACGAGCCCGCCCAGCCGTCCCGCTTCCAGCGCCCGGTCCCAGAGCGGGGTCATCTCCGGAACGCCTGTCGGCGTGCGGTCGAACAGGCCGGGCGAGGCGACCCCGACACCCGCGAACACGAACGGCGCCACCTCCCGCTCGCCCCGCCTGCGAAGCTCGCCGAGCGGATCGAGAAAGAAGTCCCCCATCCCGGCCTCGCCCCGGACCTGGACGCTCCGGTGCAACAGCAGCAGCCCATCCCGCTGGCCGGGGTCAAAGCCTGCGGCCAGCCGGGCCAGCGCCGGGCTCGGGCCGTCGAGCCAGAAAATGTCGCCGTTGATGATGAAAAAGGGGGCGGGCCCGAGCGCGCCCGTGGCGAGCGCCGCCGCCACCGCGCCGCCTATCCCCAGCAGCTTCGGTTCGGGCCGCAGCATGGTCTCGGGCGGCCCCGGGCGGGCCGCCAAGTGCCGGGCCAGCCGCTCGCCCCGCCAGTGCGCGTTCACCACCACGCGCCCGACGCCGGCGGCGGCCAGCCTGTCGAGCGCATGGTCGATCAGCGCCCGCCCGCCGAGCGGCAGCAGCGGCTTCGGGGTTGCATCGGTCAGCGGCCGCATGCGCTCGCCAAGCCCGGCGGCGAGCAGGATCGCCTCTGTCATCATCGGAGCCGGCAGAGCCGCTCGGGCCAGCCCTCGAGCCGCGCCTTGCGGCTCCACTCGCCGGTGATCGCCAGCGAAATTTCCAACGCCCAGGCGGGCCTCTGCGGGCCCAGCCGCTCCGGCCATTCCAGCAGCACGATGTCGGCGAGCGCCTCCTCCCAGCCGAGTTCGGCAAGCCCCGCCGGCCCGTCCAGCCGCCAGAGATCGAAATGGTGCACCGTGCCCAGTCGTGTCTCGTAGCTCTGCACCAGCGTATAGCTCGGGCTCGGCACGACGAGATCGCTCTCGCCTGTCGCAGCGGCGAGGAAGGCGCGCGCCAGCGTGGTCTTGCCGGCACCGAGCGGCCCCGAAAGCAGCAGCGCATCCCCCGGCCGGGCGAGCCCGGCCAGCGCCGCCCCGAGGGCGGCGGTCGCCGCCGGGTCGGGCAAAGCCTTGCTCAGCACACAGGAACCGCACGGAGCGGACATGCGGCCTCGTTTCCCTCGTTTCATGGATGAGTGATTCGCCCTCACCCTACCCCTCACCGGGACCCCAGCAAAGTCCGAGGACTTTGCTGGGAGCCCGGCCCAGAGGGAGAGGGAAAAGATGGCGATCGGACGCGGGGGATATGTGTCACTCAAGTTCGATTCGGGGTGCTAGCCTGGCGTGCCGCTCGCGCCTCGACAACCGCCGATCGTGGCTGGCTCGCCTGTTGCCATCGGACCGTCGCGGGAGCGAGGCGGCACGGCCGGGTACATCAGGCGGCCTCGTCACTTGCGGCACAGGATCGCAATTCTGTGCCGGCATCGATGTCGATCTGAAGGCCCAGATCGGAGAAATCGTGATGTTTTTCATCGTCGCGGTGCTTGCGTTGGGAAACCCGTCGCACACATTCTCTCGAATCGAGATACCACTCCCATTGACGGAAGCGCAGTGCGCGATGATCGCGCCGATCTACATCGATAAAGAGGAGCGCATCCGGGCGATGCGCCGGCGGGGTTGGCGGGTGATCATGTGGGATTGTACCAAGAGCATCGGGCTATAGCCGAGAGCGGGTGTGGCAGAGCATCACAGGATGCGTCTGCAGCCGCATCGCCCGAGGCGAAATCGTCGGCGGGCGTGGATCGCGGGCTCGGATAAGCCGCGAGACCCGTGCATCAGTTGCCGGAGAGGTCCCGAGCATCATCGAGCTCTGCCTGCGTAATCGGGATCATCTTGATGGCGAGAGCTTTGAGCTTCTCATTGCCCCCCAGCAGCATGTAGTCGGCATAGAGGGTCACAGCGTTGGAGTGGACCTCGTACTGATCGGCGGCATAGGCATTGTCGAAATCCACGCCGGACTTGCGCTGCAACGCCATCACGCGCGCCTGATGATCCTGGTCGAGCGTCGTCGGGACCGCCGCGCCGGACCCGCTGGCTGCAGCCTGAAGCGCTGCTTCCGCCCGCTCATGGTCCTCGATCAGCCGATGCGCGAAGGTCTTCACCCGGGGGTCGCCGGTCCGGTCGAGTGCGAGTCGAGATTCCGCAATCGCGAACAGATTGCCGATCGAGGCCCTGGTCACGAAATCGACTTCCGCATTGAAATTCCCGGCCCATGCCGGGGCTATTACGGCCGACAGGACAAGCCAGATGACGCCGATTGGAACCGTCAGGGTCATGTTCTTTGTCTCCTGGGTCTGATGTGGCGCGACACCTCAACGCTCTGTGGAGGCCGTCGTTTCCGCTCAGAATCCTGTTCCGCCGGCACGGCGTTCCCGGCTCCAGGAGCGCAGGAGTGAGATCGCCCCTCGTGTGCCGACTCTGACGCCTGGTACGGAGAACTGGGCCTCCTGGCCTGCCTATTTCGGCGGTTCCACCGTGATCCTGATCGAGCCGTAGTAGGCGGCCAGATCGTCGATATCGGCATCGCTGAGCTTCGCCGCCACCAGCGACATCATGTCATTCCGACGCGCGCCGCTGCGGAAGTCCTGAAGCGCCTTGACCAGATAGACCGGGTTCTGGCCGGCGAGGTTGGGCGCGTCCGGCAGCTTCGCCATGCCGTCGAGTCCGTGGCAGGTCTGACATTGAAGGGCCTTCTTACGCCCGGCCGCGGCATCGCCCTGAGCCACCGCCGTTGCGGCATGGAATGTCACGGCCATCGCCGCTGCGCATGTGATCCAATTCGGCACGCTCAAACGCACGCTGCAGATCCCGCTCTACTCCCGGCCGCCAGGAGGGGGCGGCCGGGAGGCAGCAAGGTCCCTTACTTGCCGTCGTACCAGATACGATAGAGCGCTCCGGCGAAATCGTCCGAGACCAGGAGCGATCCGTCGGACATCATGGCGACATCGACGGGACGGCCGAGATATTGGCCGTTGTCGTCGAGCCAGCCATAGGCAAAAGGCTCGCTGTGATCAGCGGTGCCGTCTTTCTTCAGGAACGTCACCATGATGCGCGCACCGACCGGCACGGTGCGGTTCCAGGAGCCATGTTGGGCGGAGAAGATCGCGTCGTCGTACTTCGCCGGGAACATCTGGCCGGTATAGAACATCATGCCAAGGTCGGCGGCGTGCGCCACCTCCTCGACCTGGGGGAACACCACGTTGGCCGGCGGCGTCTGTGTCTTGTATTCGTTGGTGCGGGTATGTCCGCCGCCGTACCATGGGAAGCCAAAATTCTCGCCCATCTTGGTGGCACGGTTGAGTTCGCCCGGCGGGATGTCGTCACCCATGCCATCGACCTGGTTGTCGGTGAACCAGAGGGTGTGGTCGACCGGGTTGAAGTCCAGGCCCACCGAGTTGCGGATGCCGAGAGCGTAGATCTCGCGGTGCGAGCCGTCGCGATCCATGCGGATGATGCCGCCGAGGCCGTGCGCCTGAAGATCGCCGATGAGATCCGGCGGCGGCACGTTATAGGGCTGGCCGAGCGTGGAATAGAGCTTGTTGTCGGGGCCGATGCGGCAGTACCGCGCGGTGTGGTTGAAGCTTTCGTACTTGGTCGGGATGAGCTGCCCTTGCGGCACCACCACGTCCACTGCCACATCGGGGCTCTGGGCGAAGAACTCGGCGGCGCCGAATTCCAGTATCCGGTTGCGCTCCACCACGTAAAGGAAACCGTCCTTCGAGAAGCAGACCCCGTTCGGTATCACGAACTTGATGTTGGGTGCGAATGCCATCACCTCATTCGCAGTGCCGGTATGGCCGTGGTCGAACACCACATAGACGTTGGACTTGACGGTGCCGACGAAGACGGCGACGCCCTGCGGCCCGACCGCGATTTCGCGGGCGTCCGGCACCAGCGCATAAAGGCTGATATGGAAGCCCGGCGGCAGAGTGATGTGGGTCAGGTTCTTCCTGATCGCGTCGGCTTCGGGCGTGTTCTGCGAAATGTCGGGTGTGTTGAGCGGCCCACCGCTCGCCCTGAAATTTTCCTGCCTGGTCAGGGCGGACGAACTGTCCGCTCGTGCACCTTGGACAAACAACATTGCCGCCGCACACAGTCCCACGGCGCACAGTCCTACCGTTGCGATCTTGCGCATGTTTCCTCCCTCATCCAAAAAACCCGGATTATTCCCCGAGATTATTATAACAAAGGTTGACATTGCAATAGCAAATATTGCAGATTCTGATAACACTTATTGTATCTGCAAGACATTATTTCCCACATATGAAGTCTTCATTAAATGTATTCTATGGCAATTATTCTCCGGCCGTAGAAACGGCGAAGTGGAGTACCCCGGATCGGCAGATACCTTTCTGCTCCATGGATTCTCCGGCAGCGGGTCATCTCCGGTGCAGCAGCGTGCTGATACGACGGTCCAGCTCGTCACGAAGACCAAACCAGCCGGTCGCGATGCGAACCCCGAGCCTGCGAAACCGATGCAACGGAATACGTCGCAACGGAGTCGTCGGAAATGTCAGCTCCTCTGCTGGTTTACCGAGAGCACGCTCCGCGAGTACCCGTCCCATCACGGTCGACATCGCGACGCCGCGGCCGTTATAACCGAGCCCGATCAGAAGCCCCGGTGCGGGTTCGTGGAGATGGGGCAGATGGTCTGGCGTATAGGCAATCCGTCCACTCCAGCAGAATTCCATTCTCGCGCTGGCGAGCTGTGGAAATACCCGGGCAATACCGGCGCGCATCCGGGCGATGTCCGCGGCACCTCCCGCAAAGTCGGAATTTCCCCGGCTGCCGAAGACCAAGCGGCAGCGGTCGACTTTGCGGGTATAAAAGACCACACGTCGCGTATCGGCCAGAGTTTCCCGATTGACCAGGATCTCCGCGAGAGTGGACTCCGGCAGTATTTCCGTCGCGGCCTGGGCGCTGATCAACGGCACGATCGTTTCTTCCAGACCCGGCCAGAGCCCGTCCGTATAGCCGTTCGTGCAAAGGAGCACGAATTTCGCACGTACGCCGAACTTCCCACATCGGACGTGCCAGCAGGTCCGTTCCTGGCGGAGCAGCTCCGCACGAGCTCCATGATAGATCCTGGCACCGGCGCCGAGCGCCGCGGCGGCAAGCTCCCGGGCATAGGAAAGAGGCTGGACGGAGCCGCCGCGCTTGACCAGGATTCCGGCGTCGTATGCCGCAGTCCCGGCCCTTTCACGGAGTTCGCGCTTGCCCAACGCGACGATATCGGCGCCTGCCTGGGACCATCCGCGTCGTCGTCGGTCGATGACACCGATGGCGGGGCGGCAATGCGCAGCCTGGATCCACCCCTTTTGTTCGGCCTCGCACACCATTCTGTGCCGGCGCACCAGGCCGAACAACTCGTCCGCCGATTCGATGACGGCGCGAATCAACCGTGGTCCGAAAACCGGGCCCACGCACCGAATGACTTCCTCGGGCAGGATATTGAAGAGAGGATTCACCTGGCCACCGTTGCGGCCGGAAGCGCCCCATCCAGGCTCGCCGGCCTCGCAGACAGCCACTGCAACGCCGCCTTCCGCCAGCTCGAGCGCGGCACGGAGCCCGGTAAACCCGCCTCCGATGACGACCACGTCCGCTTCGATATCGCTGTCGAGCTTCGCCGTTCTGGGCGCCGGCCGCGCTGTCGCGGCCCACAGCGATGGTGGCAGCCTCAACTCCAGACCCGTTTCACCGTTGCCGTGATGGTCCATGCACCGTCCTTCACAAACTCTCTCACTGAGGCTCGCAACGGGCTCCGTTGCGGTTCGCGAAACCCAGGACCGTCGCCATCAGCTCTTCGCGAACGCTGACAAATGCCGGCGTCGATTTGACAGCCCGCAGGTCCCGCATTCCTCCCGCCCCGGCGATCACGGATCGGGAGAAGTCGATGGCGCGATCGACCGCTATTCTTCCGGGGCCCGGCGTCATGACGACGACGCGGGTTCCACAGGCGACCGCTTCCTCCACGTCATGCGTGACGAAGAGAATCGTCTTTTTCGTCAAGGACCAGATGCGGAGCAACTCGAACTGCATGGTTTCGCGGGTCAGCGCGTCGAGGGCCCCGAACGGCTCATCCATCAGCAGCAACCGCGAGTCGTTGGCGAGCGCCCGTGCCACAGCCACCCGCTGCTGCATGCCGCCGGAAAGCTCATAGGGCCGCCTGGAGGCAAACCCGGCCAGACCAACCAGGTCGATGTACTGCTCGACGAGGCGGCGGCGGTCCGAGGCTGGCACGCTCCGGACCTTCGGACCCAGCTCGACATTCCCATAAACCGTCATCCAGGGAAGCAATGTCGGATGCTGCATCACGACCGCCCGATCGGCGCCGGGCCCTTCGATGCGCCGTCCGTCCAGCAGGATCTCACCCACGCTTGGCCGAAGAAAGCCCGCGATCAGATGGAGGAGGGTGGATTTCCCGCAGCCGGATGGGCCCACCAGGCAGGTGAAGTCTCCCTCCCGAATCACGAGATCGATATCCTTGAGGGCAAAGACCGCTGTCTTCCCCGGCCTGAACCATACGCTGACGTCATGCGCTTCCAGAATGGCCACGGCTCTTATCGCCCTGCCCACGGCACCAGCCGCCGCTCGAGCACCACCATGAGACGATCGAGTGCAATGGCGATCAGGCCGATCACGATCACTCCGGCCAGCACGATGTTGGTGCGGATGTAGTCTCCTGCGGTGAGAACGAGCCAGCCGAGCCCGGAGTCCGACGCGATGAGTTCGGCAGCGACGAGTGAGCCGAATGTCGCTCCGAGCGCCAGGCGGAGACCGATGAAGATGGATGGCAGAGACGCGGGAAAGACCACGAAGCGAAACATCTGCCGGCCTTTCAGGCCGAGAGACGACGTGGCGAGCAGCAGGTCGCGGTCGATCGCACGCACCCCGGCCGCACTGCTGACGATGATGATCGGAACAGCGGTCAGAAACAGCAGTGCGATCTTCGATAATTCACCGATGCCGAACCAGACGATGAGGAGCGTGTAATAGCCGAGCGGCGGCAGAGGACGCAGGAATTGGACATAGGGATCGACGATGCTCTCCATCGTTCCGCTGGTGCCGATCAACAGGCCCGATGGCACCCCGATCACGGCGGCCAGCAGAAAACCTTCCCCCACTCGCAACAGGCTGATCGCGACATCCTGGCCTAACGTCACCCCCTGGAACCCTTGCACTGCGACATCGATGCCGGCTCGTACGACATCCTGGATGGACGGCAGCAGGGTGGGAGGCAGCAGGCCGAGCGCCCAGACGATCTCCCAAAGCGCGAGACCAAAAATCAGGGAAGCGACGCTCACTGACCACCTTCGCCGGCCGGCGTAGTGCGTCAGGACCTTTGCCTCGCGGCCTCGAACCTCGTTCGCCGATTCGTGCCCGACTCCCCTATGCGCGGCAATCCATCCCGTTTCTCCCTGGTGAGTCATGGGCCTTTCCGCCAGCCTTTGTTTTCAGTGGCCTCTCATCCCCTTACGGTTGCTGCCGAGGGCAGCAACCGTAAGGGGGCAGGACACTAGTACCCGGAATCATCTTGGGTGATACACGGGCACCCTCACCCGGCGCTCCGCGCCGCCCTCTGGCGGGGCTCCCATCGCGCCTTGCGCGATGGGGACCCGCCAGAGGGAGAGGACAAGGTAATTCGCGGTCATGGGAGTGAGTCACGCATGAGCGAAAGTTGGTACTCTCTTATGTTCGTTGTCAACGTCATTGGGCGTGACGGTACGGTCTCCGCGAAAGCTGCGAAGTTGACTGGGATATGGCTGTTGCGCAGCGCAGAGGGCAGAGCCGTTGAGACGACGGTTTGCAGACTCTGATTCGCGGGTTGGCTACCGCATTTCCGTGTGTTCGTCCGGGGCTTCCTCGCTCGAGCCGCCCACCGGCGCTGCCGACCCGCGAGGAATGAAACGGGTGGGTGGTTGCTGTAGGGTTTGTGGTGCGTCGTCGGCACAGAGGTCGGTTTGTTTCTGGTGCCATCGAACCCGTGCTCTAGTCGGACCGGGGACCCTTGAGCACCCCGAATTGTGTTGTGGGCGGGCGACTGCCCCGCAGCACGTTTGTTAGATTTCCTCAACGGGGGTCCCACGCTGGCGGCGTGCAAGGAGGGATGATGG
>JASHOF010000176.1 GCA_030041255.1 Acetobacteraceae bacterium | reverse complement strand
GTTGGCGGGCGCGCGGCGGCCGGGGCGGCCGAGGCAGGGGCCGTGCGGGGTGCCGGCGGCACCGGCGCGGCTTGCGGAGCGGATTCGCCGTTGGCCGCAAGCACCGCGATCGGCGTGTTTACGGCAACACCATCGGTGCCTTCGGGCACCAGGATTTGCGCGATCCGGCCTTCGTCGACGGCTTCGACCTCCATCGTTGCCTTGTCGGTCTCGATCTCGGCGAGCACGTCGCCGGACTTGACTTCGTCGCCGACACCCTTGAGCCAGCGCGCGAGTTTGCCCTCGGTCATGGTCGGCGAGAGGGCGGGCATGAGAATCTGCGTGGTCATGCGGCCGCGTCCTCCTTCAGGACGTCGGTGAAGAGTTCGGCGGGCTCGGGCTCGGGACTCTGTTCGGCGAAGTCAGCCGCATCCTGGATGATTCGCTTGACCTCATCGTCGATCTTCTTCAGTGCCGCCTCTTCGACTCCGAGTGCGAGCAGCTTCGCGCGGGCGCCTTCGATGCAGTCATGCTCGGCGCGCATCTGCTGCACCTCTTCCCGGGTGCGGTAGCGGGCGGGGTCGGACATCGAGTGGCCGCGGTAGCGGTAGGTTTTCACCTCGAGGAGATAGGGACCTTTGCCGGCGCGGCACCAGGCCACCGCAATCTCGGCCGCCTCCTTGACCGCGACCACGTCCATGCCGTCGGCCTGGGCGCCGGGGATTCCCCATGCCGTGCCGTTGTGGGCGAGGTCCTTGGCAGTGGTGGCGCGATCGACACTGGTTCCCATGCTGTAGCGATTGTTCTCGATGACATAGACGACCGGAAGCTTGAGGAGCGCGGCCAGGTTGAAGCTTTCGAAGACCTGGCCCTGATTGGCTGCGCCCTCGCCGAAAAAAGTCAGGCAGATGCGATCGTTGTTGCGATACCAGTTGCTGAAGGCAATGCCGGTGCCGAGGCTTACCTGCGCGCCGACGATGCCGTGCCCGCCGAAGAAATGGCGCGCCTTGCTGAACATGTGCATGGAGCCGCCCTTGCCGTGCGAATAGCCGTCCCGCCGGCCGGTCAGTTCCGACATGACGCCGCGCGGGTCCATGCCCGAGGCGAGCATATGGCCGTGGTCGCGGTAGGACGTGATCACCTGGTCGCCCTCGCTGATGGCGCTCAGCATGCCGACGACGACGGCCTCCTGGCCGATATAAAGGTGGCAGAAGCCGCCGATCAGTCCCATGCCATAGAGCTGACCGGCCTTTTCTTCGAAACGCCGGATCAGCAGCATGTCGTGATAGGCCTTGGTGAACTCCTCCGGCGACATGGAAAGCTCGCGTCCCTTGTTGCGCCGCCTGACCTCGGTTGCCTGTGCCATTGCCTCGCTCCTGGCGCGTTCCGCCGCCGGAGAGTAGCGCCCGAAGATCGCTGCCAGCAAGAATCGATCGGGAAAAATCATTATGTTGCAATGCAATGCAGAGAATTAACCGGGATCCGGTTAATTGCTTGGCCGAGGTGCGGCTTGCCGAACGTGAGCGACAGATCCGCGATCAGCCGAGGGCAGGAGGTGCGGTTTTATTGCTTTGCAGGAGCGGACTTCGCAGCAAGCTTGCCGCCGGGCTCAGCTTGACGGCGCCAGCTCCACGCGGTTACGCCCCTCGCGCTTGGCGCCGTAGAGGGCGGCGTCTGCTGCCTGGAGCAGGCTTTCGGCGCTGACCTCTGAACCGCCGCTCGAGACCACGCCAACGCTCACGGTGAGGCGGTGCGGCACGGCTCTTCCTTCCGGGACGAAGCGCATCTGCGCCACGGCATCGCGCAGCCGCTCGCCGGCGCTGGCGGCCTCGCCGAGGCTGGCGCCGGGCATCACCACGATGAACTCCTCCCCGCCGTAGCGGGCGAGGGTATCGAAGACGCGGAGATTGGCGCGCAGCGTTTCGGCGACCGCCTTGAGGGCATGGTCGCCGGCGGTGTGGCCGTAGGTGTCGTTCAGGCGCTTGAAGTGATCGACGTCGATCATCAAGAGCCCCAGGCTGTTCTGTTGCGGGCCGGCCATCAGGTGGCGCAGATGATGCGTGACATAGCGCTGATTGTAGAGACCGGTCAGAGGGTCGGTGAAGGCCAGCGCCAGGGCCTGATCGAGGTCGGCGCGCAGGCGGCTCTGATAGATTTTCCGTCGCACCTGGTTGCGGGCGCGGGCGCGAAGCTCGTTGGGGTCGACGGGACGCAGCAGCCAGTCGTTCGCACCGAGATCGAAACCACGCAGCGTCCGTTCGCGGCTTTCGGGCTCGGCGATCAAGAGGAGGGGGATGTCGCCCGCGCGTTCGCCGGCGCGCAGGCTGGAGGCGAGCGTGAGGGCATCCTCGGCTCCGAGCGAAAGGCTGAGGACGATGAGGTCGAAGTTGATCGCCATCAGCAGTGCGCGCATTTCAGCGCCGCTGCGGGCGAGGCCGGGAAGCATTTCCTCGCGCGCCAACCACTCCTGCAGTTGCCGCGCCTCGGCATCCCAGTCATCGACGACCAGCACCCGCGCTCCGGCAACCGAAACGACCTCGGCGGTGGTTCCGGCAAGACCGAGTTCGCGCGCGGTTGCCGCGCGGGCCTGCCATTCATCCAGCATGCGTTTCAGGCGAACGAGCCCGCGCACGCGTGCCAGCAGCGTATCGAACGCGACCGGCTTGGTGAGGAAATCGTCGGCACCTGCCTCGAGGCCGCGCACGCGTTCGTCGGGCTGATCGAGCGCGGTGACCATGACCACCGGGATATGGCTGGTGGCAGGGTTCGCCTTGAGCTGCCGGCAGGTCTCGAAGCCGTCCATGCCCGGCATCATCACGTCGAGGAGGATGATGTCCGGCCGCCACTCGGAGGCGATGCTGAGCGCCTTCTGTCCCGCCTCGGCGGTCATCACCGCGAAGTACTCGGCCGCCAACCGCGCCTCGATGAGACGGGCATTGGCGAGGACGTCATCGACGATCAGGACCCGAGCCGTCAAACCGGCCTCGTCTCCGCCCCTTCGTTGGAGGGCGCGGGAGGATGCTCTGGTGCCGAGGCGGGCACGCGTTGGCACCGGCCGCTCTGCGGCAGAGAAGAATCCGGCATCACCCTTTCGCCCAGGTTCCAGGGCAACCCCATCAAGGCCAGATCGTGGTTAACGCTGGGTCAACCCTCAACACCCGCGCGAAGAACCGGCAAGCAGCGAGGGACCGTAACGAGCATAGCCGAGCATGGCAGCCTCAGCGCGCCGCGAACTGGCGCGTGCCGAACAAATTTTCGCGTTCAACATCGGTGATCGTCCCTCGGCGCTGCCGATCGGCCAGCGTGGCAACGCCACGCTCGACCGCGGGGCGCGCGGCGATGGCATCGTGCCAGCGCTTGACGGCCGGGTAGGCGGCAAGGTCGATGCCGCGGCGGTCAGGGTTGCGGATCCAGGGGAAGGTCGCGATGTCTGCGATCGAGTATTCCGGGCCGGCAAGGTACTCCGATGCGGCCAGCCGCTTCTCCAGCACCCGGTGCAGCCGTTTCACTTCGTTACTGTAGCGTTCGATCGCGTACGGAAGCTTTTCCGGGGCATAGGCGGCAAAGTGATTGTACTGGCCGAACATCGGGCCGATGCCGCCCATCTGGAACATGACCCATTGCAGGCAGGCGTAACGCAGGCGCGGACCGGCTGGGATCAGCTTGCCCGCCTTTTCGGCGAGATAGACCAGGATCGCTCCCGATTCGAAGAGGGTGATCGGCTGCCCGCCCGGACCGTCGGAATCGACGATCGCCGGAATGCGATGGTTCGGGGTGATGGCCAGGAACTCGGCGCTGAACTGCTCGCCCTGGCCGATATTGACCGGAACGACGCGCCAGGGAAGGCCGAGTTCCTCGAGAGCGATATGCACCTTGTGCCCGTTCGGGGTCGGCCAGGTCCAAACCTCGATCATCGATGTTCTCCTTCTGTTGGTTTGCTGGCGCGTTCAGGGCGCGCCGGAGAGGAACTGGAGCGCGGCCTGCACGCCCTCCGGCCGATGCGGAATGGCAGCCAGGGCGAGGCCCATCTCCACGCCGCCGAGCGTTGCGATCAGCTCGAGATCGCCGAAATGGCCGAGATGGCCGATGCGGAAGACGCGGTCCTTGAGCGGCCCGAGGCCGTTGCCGAGGCTCATGTTGAACCGCTCCAGGATCACGGCGCGGAGCGCATCGGCGCTGGTGCCCTCCGGCGCCCGGACGGCGGTGAGCGAGGAGGAATAGTCGCGGGGTTCGGCGCACTGGATCTCGAGCCCCCAGGCGCGGACGGCCCGGCGGGTCGCCTCGGCGTGGCGGGCGTGGCGGGCAAACACCTGGGGCAATCCCTCCTCGTCCAGCATCTCCAGGGCGACGCGCAACCCGAACAGCAGGTTTGTTCCGGGCGTGTAGGGGAAATAACCGTCTTTGTTCGCCTTCAGCATGGCCTGCCAGTCCCAGTAGCTGCGCGGCAGGCGGGCGGCCGCGGCGGCGGCCAGAGCCTTGCGGCTGAGGGCGTTGAATGACAGCCCAGGCGGCAACATCAGCCCCTTCTGCGAGCCGGCAACGGTGACATCGACGCCCCATTCGTCGTGCCGGTAATCGATGCTGGCGAGCGAGGAGATGGTGTCGACGAGCAGCAAGGCGGGATGATGGGCCGCATCGATCGCGGCGCGGACCGCGGCAACCGGGCTTACGCAACCGGTCGAGGTCTCGTTGTGAACGACGCAAACGGCCTTGATCCGGCGCTCCCGGTCGGTGGCGAGGTGAGCGCCGACGGCCTCGGGATCGGCGCCGCGGCGCCAGTCCGTTTCGATGAAGACGGGATCGAGGCCGAGCCTTTCCGCCATCTCCTTCCACAGGGTGGCGAACCAGCCAGTGCGGCACATCAGGACCCGATCGCCCGGGGAAAGCGTGTTGACGAGCGCGGCCTCCCAGGCACCGGTGCCGGATGCGGGGTAGATCACCACCGGGCCGGCGGTGCGGAAGACGGGCTTGAGCATGGCCAGGATGTCCCGGCCGAGACGACCGAAATCCGGACCGCGATGGTCGATGGTGGGGTTGTCGATGGCGCGGAGAATGCGCTCGGGAACGTTGGTAGGCCCGGGGATTTGCAGGAAATGCCGCCCCGCTCGTGGCTCCGCGACGCGATTGCGAACCGCCGCCGTCTGTTGCTTCATCGACCCACTCTCCCGCGGTTGGACCGCAATCCGGCTGACGTCTTGTGCGGCCCGCCGCGCGACCCGATGTCGGAGCAAGGTGCAACACGGCAACCCGCCGGCGCAGGGGCCTAGGAGCCACTCGATGCCGGACCTCTTACGATGGGCTGGAAGGCGATCCGCCAACAACCCGGACCGCCCCTTTGCCAAAGGCTGCCGCTGGCTGCAAGCAACGGTCCTGGCGCTTCTCGCGCTCGGTTGCGGTGCAGAGGCGACGCATGGCGCCGCGCCGGCCACCGAGGTCTATGTCATCTCCAACGGATGGCATACGGAGATCGGCCTGCCGGCGGCTCTGCTCGGCGGACCTCTGGCAGCGGTGCGGCGCGACTTTCCGGGTGCTGCGTATGTTGCCTTCGGGTGGGGCGAGCGTGCCTTCTATATGAGCCCCTCCCCCACCTGGACCGAAGCGCTCCGGGCCCTGCTGCCGGCCCGAGCCGTGCTGCTGGTGCTTGCCCTCGGCACAGTGCCCTCGCGAGCCTTCGTGGCGGGGATCCGCGTGACGGCGCTGCCGCTTCGCCCGGCAGGCGAGAGGGAGCTTGCCGCCTTCCTTTGGCAAAGCTTCGCCCGGACGAAAGCAGGCGAGCCCGACCGTCTTGGCCCCGGGCCCTATCCCGCCAGTGCATTCTATGCCGCGACCGGCACCTATGACGGAGGGCATACCTGCAATACCTGGACCGCGGAGGCGCTGAGCGAAGCGGGCCTGCCGGTCAGGACCGCCGGCGTCATTTTCGCCGGTCAGGTCATGCGCCAGGTCCGCGCTCTCAGAGCCGATCCGACGGTTCTTTCCCCGTCACGACAGGCGGCCGGAACGATGCCCGATCAGGCCCAGTGACCGGGGACCCAGTGGCCATAAGGGCCCCCATGACCGGGCACCCAGACCGCGGCAGGATAGGGGCGCGGCGGGACGTAAACAGCGCACGCCGCGAGCGGAACGGTGAGAGCGAGCGCCAGCGCAAGAATCCTGAGACCGACCATCAGACCCTCCTGCGGCGCCAGGGCGCCGTACAAGCGCATGAGCCGCGCCCGGCCGGGCGGATGCAGCGGAGGCTGCAACGACCGGCCGACGCAGAAGACGCAGAACACGTGCCCGCCGAGGATAACGGGGGGATGTCGAAAGAATGGCCGGGGGCAGCCCGCAACAGGGCAAAGGGGCGGGCGGGTTTCGACCGGCAGCCACATTCATGCCGCGTTCTTCGCGGCAAGGCGCCTCTCGTAAGCCTGCATCAGCATCGTGCTCGGAAACAGCAGCACGAAGTAGATGATCGCGACCAGCGTGTACACCTCGAGCGGGCGGTAGGTATTTCCCGTGACCAGCTCACCCTGATAGAGCAGGTCGGGCACCGCGATCACCGACACGAGCGAGGTGTTCTTGAGCTGGGTGATCGACTGGTTCATGAAGGGCGGGATCATGCGGCGAATGGCCTGCGGCAGGATCACGAGGCGCATCATGCGCCACCAGGAGAGGCCGAGGGCGCGCGCCGCATCCCACTGGCCACGCTCGATCGAAACAATGCCGCCACGGAAGATTTCGGCATAGAAGACGCCGCCATACATGGTGAGCGTAATGACGGCGGCGGTCAGGGCGGAAAGCGAGATGTGCAGCACGACCGGCAGCGCGTAGTAGACCCAGATCAGTTGCACGAGGAGGGGAGTACAGCGGAAGGCTTCCGAAACCGCGATCAGCGGCGCGCTGACCACCCAGTTGCGGCTGAGCCGCGCCATGCCGATGAGCAGCCCGACCAGGAGGCCGAGCAGAACCGTTCCGATCGTAAAGGCGAGCGTGACACCCGCGCCGAGGAGGAACAGATGCTGGTACTGCCAGAGGAAGCCGAAGCTCCAGTGATAGGTCATCAGCCGATCGAGCGGCGCCCGGGCGGATCTGATCCGGCGCGGTGACGCGTCGCCCGAGGCCTCAAAATTCGAGGCCGGCCGGCAACTGGCTCGGCTTTATATGTTCGGCCTCGAGCGCCTCGATGACCCACTGGCGGATGTCCCCGACCCCGCCGTGATATTCGAGCCAGGCATCGAGCACGTCGCGGAAGCGGGTATCCGTCTCGCGCTGGATGCCGAGACTGCTCGGCAGGGCGACCGTGGGCCCGCTGATCAGCCGGTAGGTGCCGAGCGAAGGATTCTTGCCGATCATGCCGAGCCCTGGGATGGCAGCCAGGAGGATGGCGTCGGCGCGGCCCGATTGCAGGGCGAGGATGCCCTGGTCCGTGCTGGTCAGGCCGACCGCAGTTGCCCTTGGCGCATAGCGCCTGGCCAGGGTCTGATAGAGCGAGCCGACGGAAACCGCGATCCTGAGGCCGGGCTTGTCGAGATCGGCCCAGGTGGAGGGCATGAAGCCCGGCTTGGCGATGCAGCCGAAGGGGTGGATGAAGAGCGGTTCGGTGAAGCCGATCGCCACCGCCCGCCGCGGTGTCGGGTTGAGGGCGAAGGACAAATCGACCTTGCCTGACTGCAGATCGAGCACCGACGTGCCCCATGTCGAATCGACATAGACGACTTCGGCGGCGAAGACCTTGGCGATGTCGATCGCCATCGGCACGCAGAAGCCGCCCCACTTGCCGCTGACGAGGTCCTTGTCGAAATAGGGTTGCTCTCCGGAGAGCGCCGAGACACGCAGCTTCCTGGTGCGCATCACGCGCGCGAAGGTGCTTTCGCCCTCGGCCGGAGCGGCGGCGGCCGGGGCTGCGATCGCCGCCGCCGGCAGCAACGCCGCCGCGCCTGCGAGCCCGCGCCGGCTCAGCCTGCCCTGCAGATGATGTGCCATCGGCCCCCTCCCCTTTTTCGCGTCGCCGTCGCGGCGGTGCGCGCGCGCCGGCGGCATGGCCCGGCAGAGTCGCGCAGCCTGGGCGGCCGCGCAACAGGTTCCGGGGCGGCGCGCCGGGTCTCTTGCT
>JASHOF010000175.1 GCA_030041255.1 Acetobacteraceae bacterium | reverse complement strand
GACAGCGGACGGCTCTGGGCGCTATGGCAGCGCCTGGCCGCGGGGCGCACGGATTTCGGCAATCCGGAAGCGTTCTTCGGCACCGCCCACGTGCCGGACACGCAGTGGGTGACCTTCACGGTCACCACGACCGGGACTGAATTCTTCGACCGGATGACGGCGCTGACGGATAGCGAGCCGGGCAGCGGTGGGCTCGTGACGCTGAAGGATTCGAGTTGGCTTCTCACGCTGACGATCTTCCACCAGCCGGAAGTCATCGCCCAACCGCGCGGCACGAAACTGTGGTGGGGCTTCCTGCTGTATCCGGATCGCACCGGCGACTTCGTCAAGAAGCCGGGCACCGCCTGCACGGGCGCGGAAATCCTCGAGGAGGTGCTGCGGCAACTGCGGTTCGAGCAGCAGTTGGACGCGATCATGGCTTCGTCGGTCTGCATTCCCGCCAGCCTGCCTTACGTCAACAGCGTGTGGCTGCCGCACAAACGGAGCGATCAGCCCGGCCCGATTCCCGAGGGAGCGACGAATCTCGGCTTCCTCGGCCAGTTCGTCGAGGTTCCGAAGGAACTCGCCTTCACCATCGAATGCTCCGCCCGCACGGCCTGGGTGGCCATCCACCGCCTGCTCCGGCGTGGCCCGGCGCCGCCGACCGTCTATCAGGGCCAGTACGATCCGGCGGCGCTGTTCGCCGCGCTGAAGGTGCTCCTCTGAGACGCCCCGACGCGTCTCGCAGATCGATCTCCGCCGCTCGCTGCTTCTCCGCTGTTCCGCCAACCCCCGCCCGCACGGCGAAATCTCCCCGCCCCCGGCATCCCTCCCGCTGTTCCGCCGCTGTTCGCAGCAGCCCGGCTTGGTCAGCTCTCCGGTTCGTCCCCGCCCACCTCGATGTCGGGGCCGAGCGTATCGGGGTCTTCGCCGAGGTCGGACGTATCCTCGATCACGTCCTCTTCCGCGCCCTCCGCCGGCTCCTCGATCTCCAGCCCGGTTTCCTCGGGTACCGGGGCCGGCTTCTTCGGCCGCCGCTCCTCCGGCAGGCCGGGCGGGCGCCTGAGGCGCGGCTGCTCGGCCGGCTGCTCGGTATGGCATTTCGGGCAGACGGCCGGCGCGCGGCCAAGATCGTAGAACCGCGTGCCACAGGCGACGCAGACGCGCTTGGCTCCGAATTCGGGTTTCACCATCGCTCGCGGTCTCTTTGCGGAAACGGAGCGGCGCCTTGCCACCGACGCGAGAGCCTGTCAAACCTTCTTCGCAACGCATCAGGTTTCTCGCCCGCCGTGATGGACGCCGCACTCAAAGGCCCGCTGCAGGCATCTCGCCCCCCGGGGCCGCTCAGTGGAACCATCCGGGTGCCCGGAGACAAGTCGATCAGTCATCGCGCCCTGATGATCGGGGCGCTCGCGGTCGGCGAGACGCGCATCGGCGGCCTGCTCGAAGGCGAGGACGTGCTGGCGACGGCGAGAGCCATGCGTGCCCTCGGCGCCGAGGTCACCCGCGAGAACGGCCTCTGGCTGGTCGCCGGCCGCGGGGTGGGCGGCCTCGTCGAACCCGCGAACGTGCTGGATATGGGCAATTCGGGCACCGCTGCGCGGCTCCTCTCCGGCATCCTCGCCAGCCACCCGATCTTTTCTGTCCTCACCGGAGACGCCAGCCTCCGTTCCCGCCCGATGCGGCGCGTGATCGAGCCGCTCAAGGCCTGCGGCGCCCGCTTCACCGCCCGCGCCGGCGGCCTCCTGCCGATGGCCATCGAGGGCACCGCGGACGCCCTGCCGCTCTCCTATCGCCTGCCCCTCCCCTCGGCGCAGGTGAAATCCGCCGTGCTGCTGGCCGGCCTCAACGCCCGCGGCCGGACCGAGGTCGATGAGCCGGCCCCGACCCGCGACCATACCGAGAACCTGCTTCGCCATTTCGGCGCCGAGGTGAGCGTCGAGGCGGCGGGCAGCGGGCGGCTGATCGCCCTCACCGGGCAACCCGAGCTGAAAGCAGCCGATGTCCGGGTGCCGGCAGACCCCTCCTCGGCCGCCTTTCCGCTCGTCGCCGCCCTCCTGGTACCGGGCTCCGCGATCCGGCTGGAAGCCGTCGGTCTCAATCCACTGCGCACCGGGCTTCTGACGACGCTCGAGGAGATGGGAGCCCCGATCTCGATCAAGAACCGCCGCCTCGAGGGCGGCGAACCAATCGGCGATCTCGTGGTCCGCCACGGTCCGCTGACCGCGGTGGAGGTGCCGGCCGAGCGCGCGCCGACGATGATCGACGAATACCCGATCCTGGCCGTGGCGGCGGCCTTCGCCCGCGGCACCACGCGCCTCCTCGGCCTCGGCGAACTCCGCGTCAAGGAAAGCGACCGGCTGGCGGCAAGCTGGCGCCTGCTGGCCGAAAACGGAATCCGTGCCGAGGTCGCGGGCGATACCCTGCTCGTTCATGGCACCGCCGCCCCGCCCCGGGGCGGCGCCCGCATCGAAACCGGCATGGACCACCGGATCGCGATGAGCGCCCTCGTCCTCGGCCTGGCGAGCGCGGAGCCCGTGGGTGTGGACGATGCGAGCTTCATCGACACCAGCTTTCCCGGCTTCGCCCGCCAGATGGCGGCGCTCGGGGCCCGCTTCGAACCGGCGTGACGGGGCGCCCGCTGGTCATCGCCATCGACGGCCCGGCCGCCGCCGGCAAAGGCACGCTGGCGCGGCGGCTGGCCGAACATTTCGGCCTGCCGCATCTCGATACCGGGCTTCTCTACCGGGCGGTGGCGCGCAGGATGCTGGATCGGGGCCAGGATCCGGCCGACGCCGAGGCAGCCGAACGGGCGGCCAGGGCCCTCGATGCCCAGGAATTCAATGTAAGCGAACTCGACCGCCGCGACCTGCGCACCCCGGAAGTCGATCGCGCGGCCAGCATCGTCGCCGCCCGCCCCGCCGTCCGGGCAGCGCTTCGTGCCTTCCAGAGACGCTTTCCGCCGGCGCGGGGCGCCGTCATGGACGGGCGCGACATCGGCACCGTGATTTTCCCCGAGGCGACCGTGAAGCTCTACGTCACCGCAAGCCCGGAAGCACGCGCCGAACGGCGCTGGCGGGAGTTGACGGGGCGCGGCATCGCCGTCGAGCGGGCAGCAATCGCCGCCGAGATCGCCGAACGCGACACCCAGGACCAGAGCCGCCCGGTCGGGCGCCTCGTCAAGGCCGAGGGAGCCGTGACGATCGACACCACCGATCTCGATCCCGAAGCGGCCTTCGCCGCTGCCCTGGCCGCCGTGAACGCGCACCTCGGCGCCCAACCTTGAATGCCCGGGCCTTGAATGCCCGGGCATGAATGTCGCGCCGGCCAGCCCCGATCCGGGGTTTCCCTTGACTTGCGGGGCCTCGAGGGTATTTCTGCCCTCAACCGCGCGGATTTGCCCGCGCGGGTGAGACGCCGGGGCTCGCCGCCCCGCATCCCTGATCGCCAACCCGGCCTGTGCGCTCTTTCCTTCCGCCACAGGCACGCCGTGTCCCGCCGAATTGGCGGAACGCGCAAACCCTTGGGCCGATCCCGGCCCGCATGAGGACAACACCGAAACGATGTCATCCGCCACAGCGACCGTCCCCACCGAACGCGCGCGCCCGGGGACCGCGCCGAAAGAAGGGGTGAGCTTCGCCGCGCTGCTCGACGAAACCCTCGGACGCGACAGCGGTTTCGAAGGATCCGTCGTCACCGGGCGAATTGTGCGGCTGACCGACGAATTTGCCATCGTCGATGTCGGGCTGAAGAGCGAAGGGCGCGTGCTGCTCAAGGAATTCGCCTCTCCCGGCACGACGCCGGAGGTCCATCCGGGCGACGTGGTCGAACTCTATGTCGAGCGCTACGAGGACCGGGACGGATCGATCGTGCTCTCGCGCGAAAAAGCGCGACGCGAGGAAGCCTGGACCAATCTCGAGAAGGCGTTCGAGGCCAATCAGCGCGTCACCGGCCGCATCTATGGCCGGGTCAAGGGCGGCTTCACCGTCGATCTCGGCGGCGCCATCGCCTTCCTGCCGGGCAGTCAGGTCGATATCCGCCCGGTGCGCGACGTGACCCCGCTGATGGAAACGCCGCAGCCGTTCCAGATCCTGAAGATGGACCGCGCCCGCGGTAACATCGTCGTCTCCCGCCGCGCCGTCCTCGAAGAGACCCGGGCCGAACAGCGGAGCGAACTGATCCAGGGCCTCAAGGAAGGGCAAATCCTCGACGGCGTGGTGAAGAACGTGACCGACTACGGCGCCTTCGTCGATCTCGGCGGGGTCGACGGCCTCCTGCACGTGACCGACATCGCCTGGCGGCGAATCAACCATCCCTCCGAGGCGCTTGCGATCGGCCAGCCGGTCCGCGTGCAGGTGATCCGCTTCAACCCGGAAACCCAGCGGATCAGCCTCGGCATGAAGCAGCTCGAGGCGGATCCGTGGGACGGTGTCGCGGCAAAATATCCGCCCGGCGCCAAGTTCACCGGGCGCGTCACCAACATCACCGACTACGGCGCCTTCGTCGAGTTGGAACCCGGCGTCGAGGGGCTCGTGCATGTCTCCGAGATGTCGTGGACCAAGAAGAACGTCCACCCCGGCAAGATCGTCGCCACCAGCCAGGAAGTCGAGGTGGTCGTGCTCGATGTCGATGCGGCGAAACGGCGCATCTCGCTCGGCCTGAAGCAGGTCAGCCAGAACCCCTGGGAGGCGTTCCTGGAGGCGCATCCGGTCGGCTCGACCGTCGAAGGCGAGGTCCGCAACATCACCGAGTTCGGGCTCTTCATCGGCGTGGCGGCTGAACTCGACGGCATGGTGCATCTTTCCGACATCTCGTGGGACGATTCGGGCGAGCTGGCCATCACCCGCTTCAACAAGGGCGACATGGTGAAGGCGAAGGTGCTCGACGTCGATGTGGAGAAGGAACGGATCAGCCTCGGCATCAAGCAGTTGCGCGAGGATCCGGCGGCCAGCGCACTCGAACGCGTCCACAAGGGCGACATCGTCACCTGCGTCGTGACGGCGGTGCAGTCGAACGGCATCGAGGTCTCCGTCGAGGACGTGCTGACCGGCTTCATCCGCCGCGCGGAACTCGCCCGCGACAAGGCGGAGAACCGGCCGGACCGCTTCGCCGTCGGCGAGAAGGTGGACGCCAAGGTGGTCTCGATCGACCGCGCGGCGCGCCGGCTCGGCCTGACCATCAAGGGCAAGGAAATGGACGAGGAGAAACAGGCGATGGCCGATTTCGGCTCCTCCGACTCCGGCGCCTCGCTCGGCGATATCCTCGGCGCCGCCATCCGTCGGCGCAACCAGCAGGCGGAACAGGAAAACAAGTAGCGGCCCCGGGGAGCGCGTGAGCGGCGGGATGAGCGCCGAGATCGATCTCCTGCTCGATCGCCGCCGGCTCAAGCAGAGGCTGGTCTTCTGGCGGGCGGCGGCGATCGTCTTCCTGCTCGCCGCGGTGCTGCTGGCAGTCGGGCGAAGCGGCCTCATGCTCTGGCCGGCCGGCCGGGCCCACGTCGCCGTGCTGCGCGTGGACGGCATCATCACCGACGACGCGGCGCGCGACGCGGCGGTCATCGGGCTCGCCGGCGACCCGGCAGTGAAGGCGCTGATCGTCGTCATCGACAGCCCCGGCGGCAGCGTCGCCGGCGGCGAGGCCCTGCATGACGCGATCGGCCGCGTCGCCGCCGCCAAGCCGGTGGTGGCCGTGATGGGGCCGGTCGCGGCCTCGGCCGCCTACATGATCGCCGTGCCGGCGGCCCGCATCTTCGCCCGCGAGGCAACCTTGACCGGCTCGATCGGCGTGCTCCTGCAGGCGGGCGAGATTTCCGGCCTCCTGGCCAGGCTCGGCATTGCCCCCGAAACGATCGTCTCCGGCCCGCTCAAGGACCAGCCGAGCCTCACCGCCCCAATCACCCCGGCCGGGCGTGAGGTGCTGCAAGGGATCGTCGACAATCTCTATGCGCAGTTCGTGGCCATGGTCGCGGCCGGGCGGCACATGCGCATCGATGCCGTGAAGGCGCTGGCGGACGGCCGCCCCTATACCGGCCAGCAGGCGCTGAAGCTCGGGCTGATCGACGCCATCGGCGGCATGGGCCAGGCGCGGGCATGGCTTGCCTCCGCCAGGGGTGTTTCCGCCAGGCTGCCCGAGGTCGGCGTCGCCCGCCCGGGCTTCGCCTGGCCCGGTTTCGGACGGGTCTTCGGGGGCCTGTTGAATGTCCTGCTATCACAACGGGTTAATCTTGACGGCGCGGAGGCGCTCTGGCAGCCTGCCGAACAATTCCCATAGCCACAAAGCTTTTCCCGTGAGGGAGGCGGATGACCAAGTCCGAGCTGATTGCCGAACTGGCGGCGGCCAATCCGCATCTCCTGGCGCGCGACGCCGAGCGGATCGTGGGAACCGTGTTCGAGGAGATCATCACCGCCCTTGCCAACGGCGACCGCGTGGAGCTACGCGGCTTCGGCGCTTTCACGGTCAAGCGGCGCAATGCCCGGACCGGGCGCAACCCGCGCACCGGCGAAGCGGTGGCCGTCGAGGAAAAATTCGTCCCCTTCTTCAAGGCCGGCAAGGAGCTGCGCGACAGGGTGAACCGCGGCCGCCCGGCGCAGCGGCTGGTGGACGGCCGGGCGAGAGGCTGAGAGAGCGACAGGCCCGCTGATGCGTCTGCTGCTCGCGGCGCCATTCCTGCTGATCCTGGTGCTGTTCGCGCTTTCCAACACCGCGCCCGTGGCGCTCGGATTCTGGCCGACCGACCTGGCCCTCCGGCTGCCGCTTTCGCTCGCCGTGCTCGCCGCGATGGCGATCGCCTTCGTCGCCGGCGGCCTTCTGGTGTGGGGCGAGGCGCTCCGCCAGCGGCGCCGTGCGCGGCGCGCCGAGAATGCGGCGAGGCTGCTCGAGGCGCGGCTCCTCGAGGCCGGGCCGAGGGCCCGGCTGCCGCTCCCGGCCGAGCCGCCCAGGCCATGAATCGCCTGCGCGTAAAGATTTGCGGAATCAACAGCGAAGCGGCGTTCGATGCCGCCATCGATGCAGGAGCGGACTGGATCGGCTTCGTATTCTTCCCGCCCTCGCCGCGCTACGTCACGCCCGCGCGGGCGGCCGAACTGTCCCGCCGCCACGCCGGCGGACCGGAACGGGTCGGCCTTTTCGTCTTGCCCACCGAGGCGGAAATCGGCACTGCACTCGAAACAGTGGCGCTTGATGCGCTGCAAATCTATGCGCCGCCGATACGGGCCGCTTCGTTGCGCAAGCGCTTCGGACGGCCGGTCTGGCGGGCGGTGGGCGTGGCCACGCGGGATGACTTGCCGGCCGCGGCGGAAGGCGCGGACGCCCTCTTGATCGAGGCTAAGGCTTCAGCGGAGGCCACGCGGCCAGGCGGCAATGCCATGCGCTTCGACTGGTCGCAGCTCGCGGGCTGGCGCGCGCCGGCACCCTGGCTCTTGGCGGGCGGGCTCGAGGCGGAAAATGTCGCCCGGGCGATGGCAGAGACCGGCGCCACCGCGGTCGATGTCTCATCCGGCGTCGAACGCGGACCTGGCGTCAAGGACCCCCGACTGATCCGCGCCTTCATCGCCGCCGTGCGGACCTTGCCGGACGCGGTGCTCGGCAGAGATGATACGAGCACGATCCGGCTCGGGCGCTTGTAGGGGGCGAGTTCGCCCGCCGCAGCATGCGGCGGGCGAACACCGCCGATTGCAGCACGTCGGGATGCCGGTTCAGCACCGCCTCGATCTCGGCCGGGTAGACATTGAAACCGAAACGAATGATCAGCTCCTTGGAGCGGCCGGAGATGATTCGCCCCAGCGTCGGTCTCGAACATATCGACGACATTCTCGCCGATCTCGACCAGGCGCTTGGTGCCAACGAAACCCGGGTTCCTGTCGGCGCCGCACCGCATAGCGGGATGCGCGCTGATGCCCTCCTCCCGACCGAGGCAAGGCCGGTGGGCAGAGGGGCGAACTGCCATTGCCGCCCGGCTACGCGACCGCCGGAGCGTCCGGGCAGGACATTCCCGAGGGCTGCCTGACGGCCGCGGCAAGGCGTGAACTGCTCCACTTCCGCGAGCGGGTGCTCGAGCGGCGGTGGCGCGCGGCGCTGGTGCCGCTCGCCCTTTCCTGAGCCGGGGCGGACGGCAGGGACAGTTCCTACTGGTCGTCGAGTCTCGCTTCTGCCGTCACCGTTGCGGTCACCGATGTCTCACCCGGCACGGCGCTCGGTTCCGGCATGGCGCGCGCCGCCATCATCGGCATTGGCCGCATGGGCGGTCCTTCCGGCGGGGTGAGCCAGATTCTGCGGAAGCCTGCGAAATGCATGCCGAGCAGTTTCGCCGCCCGCTCGGCCTTCCCCTTCAAAGCTGTGAGCGCCATCGATTGGGCCTTGTCTTGCGCCGCCTCGGCGGTTTCATCCTTGAGGGTCCAGGCAAGCGAGGAAACCGCGAGGCCATCGGCTTGCAGCGTTCCGACCAGGCCAAGCAGCGCCGGGCCGTCGGTGGCGCTGAGATTGATCGCCTGGCTGGCCCGCCACTCGGAGTGCGGGTCGCTGACGTGCCAGACGGAATAGCCGCCCGTGGAAGCGGTGACGGCGCTGACCGCTCGCACCTCGGCCAGCGCGCGGCTTACCATCGCGTTGACGGCGGCCTGCGCCTGGACGGGTGTTGGCGCACCGACCTCGGCGGCGAGCGTGGCTTCGAGTTGATCGGGCATCACCTTGACGGTCGCGCTCGAGGAAAGATGAAGGATGGTTGCGGCGCGGGCGGGCGCGGCTGCGATGAGCAGTGCGAGCGTGAACCACGTCGCAATGAAGCCATTCCGTGCATATCGCATCTGTCTTCTCCGGGCAGCCAGGAGACTGCCTCCGACGTAGCAGAGACGCAAGCCGACTTGACCAGGTTCGATCGGACCTTACGCTCCGGTATGGCGAGGAAAGATCGGAGACGCTGGTGCCGTTTGCCGCGCTGCGCGGGGTCCCATGATTCCGCTTTGGATCCCGGTGACGCTGGCGGCAGCCCTGTTCCAGGTGTGGCGCACCGCGTTGCAGCAACGGCTGCGACGGGAGCTTTCGGTGAACGGCGCGAGCTTCGTTCGCTACTTCTTTGCGCTGCCGGCGGATGTGCTGCTGCTCGGGGTCTGGCTGGCGGCGAGCGGATGGAATCTGCCGCACGCCGGGCCGCGTTTTCTGATCGCCGCCGCGGCCGGCGGGCTGGCGCAGATCGTTGCCACGATCCTGCTGCTGCTCTCGTTTGGATACCGCAACTTCGCGGTCGGCACCGCCTATGCCAAGACCGAAGCGATCCAGATGGCGCTTTTTGCCTGGCTCGTGCTCGGCGAGGCGCTCAGGCCACTCGAGTGGCTGGGCATCGCGCTCGCCGCCGGCGGCGTGATCGCGCTTTCCCTGGCGGGCGAGGCGGCCGGCTTTCACTCCCTCATCAGGGCCAGCCGCCATCCGGCCGCGCTCTCCGGGCTCGGCGCCGGTTTCTGCTTTGCCTGGACTGCGATCTTCATCAAGGCGGCGAGCGGGTCACTGGGGGCCGGAAACCCGGTGCTGCGGGCGCTGGTCACGCTGATGGTGATGAACGTCATGCAGACGGCGATGCAGGGCGGCTGGATGGCCATGCGGGAACGCGGCGGGCTGATGGCTGCCGTTTGCGCCTGGCGGCGGGCGGGCTGGGTCGGGCTTCTTTCCGCGGCAGGGTCGGCCTGCTGGTTCACCGGCTTCACGCTGGCGCCGGTGGCACTCGTGCGGACGCTCGGCCAGGTCGAGATTCCGCTCGTGCTGGTGTTCAGCCACTTCCTGCTGCATGAACGGATCCGGCGGCGCGAGGTTGCCGGCCTTCTTCTGGTGATGGGCGGGGCGGCGCTGGTCGTGGCCGTAAGCTGAGCGGGTGATCAGAATTCCCTGCCGATCATCGCATCGAGCGAGGACGGTCCGCCGCCGATGCAGCCGATTCCGAAGACCATGCAACCCCACATCAGGACGAGCTGGTTGACCGGGCTGAGGCGGGAGGCCGGGAGGAGGACGGTGACGAGCGCCAGCAGGAGATCGACGCCGAGGGCGAGCGCGGCCAGGCGGGTGAGGAGGCCTGCGGCCAGCATCAGGCCGCCGAAAAACTCGACGCAGCCGACCACGATGGTCCAGAACATGCCCGGGACAAATCCGTGCGCGGCAAAGAAATAGGCGAAGCCGCCGCCGTGCCCACTAAGGAAAAGCGAAAGCTTCTGGTAGCCGTGCGGCACAAAAGCGAGGCCGACGGCGATTCGCATCAGCGGGTAGCCGATCGGGCGAAGGGTTGCGTGCACACGCCCGAGAAACGAACACATCGGTTGCATGCCACGCGTTTCTGCCGACGGAGAGGGCGCTTCGCCGAGCATGGAAGGGATCTCCCTTGGTATGGCGCGCCTGAGCGTGCACTCTGCAATGATAGCGATCAGAGGACAGGCTGCTACACATTTTCCGCGCTGCCGTCTCCCGCGAGCGCGGCGAGATAGCGCCCGGCGGAGGCCGCCAGCGCCTGCTTTCCTGCGCTGCGAATCTCGCGGCCCGCGAAAGCGCCGTAGATCGATACGAAAGAGAAAGCATCCAACGCCGCGACAAGCCGCCGCACAGCCGGCGCGGAAAGCGGCCACAGATTGGGATAGCTCCGCATGAAGGAAACGTGGCGCCGATCGGGCAGAACCTGGAGGATGTCACCCGAGAGAAGCGCACCCTTCCCCCCTGTTCCTTCCGCCCAGTGCAGCATCGTTCCTCCTGCGAAATGCCCGCCGCCGCGGATCAGGGTGATGCCGGGGCCAAGCGCCAATGTCTCCCCATCCCAGAAACGGACTGCCGGATCGGGCCGCATCGCCCATTGCCGGTCGGCGGCATGGAGGTGGATCGGGCAGGCGAATGCGGTGGCCCAATCGACCATCGAGGCGTAGAAATGCGGATGCGAGATGGCGATCGCGGAAAGGCCGCCCAGCGAACGGATCAATTCCCTGCTCGCCGGATCGAGGAGAGAGAGGCAATCCCAGAGCACGTTGCCTTCCGCCCTCAAAATCAGAAGCGCGCGCTGGCCGATGCCAAAGGCAGGCAGGGTGGTGAGGGAAAAGAGCGAAGGCTCGAGCAGGCGGAAGGCGTTGGCGTGCGTCTCCGCCAGACGCTCCGGCGTGATCCAGCCCTGGCCAAGGGGATTCACGTACTGGCGCGGATCTTCGCAAATCGGACAGGCGGATGGAGGCTGAGCGGCGGGCGGGTACTGGGTGCCGCAGGTGACGCAGATATGCGCCGGCATTTTCCCTACTCCCGGAACATGGCAGCAATGGCTGCCGGATCGACCTCTTCGATGCCGGGCGGCGTCCAGCGGGGCGAGCGGTCCTTGTCCAGCACCATTGCCCGCACGCCTTCGGCGAAGTCGGGGTGGCGGACCACGCGCCTGACGAGGCGGAGTTCTGTCGCGAGCGCTTCGCCGAGAGTGGAGGCGGCGCCGCGACGGAGGATTTCGAAGCTCCATAAAATGGAAGAGGGGGAAAAGGTGCCGAGGCTCGCGAGAGTATCACGGCCGAAGTCCCCAGGCTCGGCGGCGAGCCGCTGGAAGATGGCGGCAACGGAGGGAGCAGCGAAACAGCGGTCGATGGCCGGCCTCAGCGCGGCGAAGGTGAAAGGCGGAAGCGGCTCGGCGAAGGCGGCGAGCACGCCGGTGCCATCTTCTGCCAGTGCCCGAGAAAGGGCGGAGAGCCTGGCACGCGGGACGAAGTGCGTCGCAAGGCCGGCGTGCACGGCATCGGCGCCTTGGAGCCGCGTGCCCGTGAGGGCGAGCCAGGAGCCGAGCGCACCCGGCAGCCGTGGCAGGAGATAGCTGGCCCCGATATCGGGGAAGAGGGCGATGGCCGTTTCCGGCATTGCGAACAAGGCGTGCTCGGTCGCGACGCGTGCGGATCCGTGCACCGAGATGCCGATGCCGCCGCCCATGGAAATCCCGTCGACCAGCGCGATATAGGGCTTCGGATATTCGGCGATGGTGCGGTTCAGCGCATATTCCTCGGAAAAGAACGAAAAGATCGCCGCGTCGTCGCCGGCCAGGGCGGCAGCCCGCATCGCGCGCACATCGCCGCCGGCGCAGAACGAGCGGGAGTCCGTTGATTCGATAACGACCGCGTGCACGGCGGGCGCATCGTGCCAGGTGTCGAGCGCCGCCCGAATCGCGCGGACCATGGAAAGGTCGAGCGCGTTCAGCGCCGCAGTGCGGTTGAGCCTGATGCGCCCGATCCGCTGATCGCGGTCAGCGACGACGTGCCTCTCCATCGTATGATCTTCTCCCTTGCAGCGAAGCGCACGCGGCACGGCCGGCCGCGTGACCTTGGCAGAGCCTTGGTATAATGGCTTCGTTTTGTGGCAACTGCACGAGGTCCTCTCAACGTCTCGCATCCCAGGCATGACGTGCACGAGATTTCCACCCTCGGCCGAGCCTCGATCAGGCGCCCGGCGGCTTGCGCGGGCGACACCCCGGCCGTGAGCACGAGGGCAACGCCGGCGCGGGCGGGCGAGACGGCGACCGTTGCGCCCACCGAACGGGCGGACCGCCTTGCGCTGGTCTTCGCCGGGCGGCTGGACGCGGCCGGGGCGGGGCTGCTCTGGACGCCGACCCTGAAGGCGGCGAGCGGGGCGAAGGAACGCGCCCTGATGTTCGACCTCTCGGGGGTCTCGCTCTGCGACACGGCGGGAGCGACGCTCCTGGTAGCGGCAGAGAACGCGCATGGCAGCCGGGCCGAGCTGGAGGGAGCCGACGAGGCGATGGCGGCGCTGATTGCACGCGTGCGCGAGGCGTTGCAGGAGCCGGCGCAAGCGAAGGCCGCGAGCGAGAGGCTTCGCCTGATACCCCTGCTGTGGAGCGGATTTGCCACGGCCGCCAACGGCATTGCATTTCTCGGCGAAGCAGCGGTGGCGATCTTCCTGGCGCCACGGCGCCTCCGCATGCTGCGACCCGTCGATATTTTTGGTGCGGCGGACCAGGCGGGGGTCAAGGCAATGCCGCTCGTCCTCCTGCTCGGCTTCCTGATCGGACTGATCCTGGCCTTCCAGTCGGCGATTCCGCTGCGCACCTTCGGCGCCGTCATATTTGTTGCGAACCTGGTTGCCATCGGTCTCTTTCGCGAACTCGGACCGCTGCTGGCGGCGGTCATCCTTGCCGGACGCACCGCATCCGCGTTTGCCGCCGAGATCGGCACCATGAAGGTCAACGAGGAGATCGATGCGCTCTCGACCATGGGCCTCGACCCGATGACGATGCTGGTGCTGCCGCGGCTCTGCGCTGCCGTGCTGGTGATGCCGATGCTGACGATCGGCCTCGAGCTTGCCGGACTGGTCGGCATGGCGGTGGTGCTGAAACTGTTCGGCTACCCGCTGGCGGCGGTGGTCGCGCAGGTGCAGGGGGCGACGACGATCGGCGACTTCGCGGGCGGCCTCTTCAAGGCGCTCTGCTTCGCCGCTGTGGTCGCCGCGATCGGCTGCAACCGGGGGCTTGCGACCGGGCGAGGCCCGCGCGCGGTGGGTATTTCGGCCACCGCGGCGGTGGTCGGCGGCATTGTCGCCACCATCCTGCTCGATGGTCTGTTCGCCCTGCTCTTCTACCGGCTCGGGCTATGAGCGGGGGATCGCGTGCCGTGGTGGTGCGGGCGGAAGGTGTCGGGCAGCGATTCGGATCGCGGACGATCTTCCAGGATGTCTCCTTCACGGTCACGGAAAAGGAAGTGTTCGTCATTCTCGGCGGATCGGGCTGCGGCAAGTCGACGCTGATGAAGCAACTGATCGGCCTCGTTGCGCCGAGTACGGGGTCGATCGAGGTGCTGGGCCACGACATGCTGCGCGAACGGGAGAGCGTGCTGCCGCACATCGGCGTGATGTTCCAGTCGGGAGCGCTGTTCGGCTCGATGACACTGCTCGAGAATGTCATGCTGCCGCTCGAGATCTATACCGGCCTGCAGCCGGCGGCACGGGAGAGCGTGGCGCGGACCAAGCTCGGGCTGGTCGGGCTGGCGGCATCCGCGTCGCTGCTGCCGGCAGAGATTTCCGGAGGGATGGCGAAGCGCGCCGGCATCGCGCGGGCGATGGCGCTCGATCCGCCGCTGCTCTTTCTCGACGAACCGGGGGCGGGCCTCGACCCGATCACCTCTGCCGGGCTCGATGCGCTCATTCTCGAGCTGCGCGATGCGCTCGGTGTCACCTTCATCGTTGTCACGCACGAGCTTGCCTCGATCATGGCGATTGCGGATCGCTGCATCATGCTCGATCGCGATGCCGGGGGGCTGATCGCCGAAGGCCGGCCCGGGCGGCTGAAAGCGGAGAGCACGAATCCGGTCGTCCACGCCTTCTTCCACCGCGAGGTGCTGTGATGGGATCGCGAGCAATCTATCTGCGCGTCGGCCTTCTGATCGTGATCGGGATCGCGGCCGTGGTCGGCCTTGTCCTGTTCCTCGGCGGCGAGAATCTCCAGAATGCGACGCAGATGGAGACCTACTTCAGCGAATCGGTGCAGGGCCTCAGCGTCGGCGCGCCGGTGAGTTATCTCGGCGTAACGGTGGGCCGGGTCACGGATATCGGGCTGGTCACGGCCGAGTATTTCCGCAATGCGCCGACCACTCTGCGGCGCGCCACGTATCGCATGGTGGTCGTGCGTTTTGTCGTCTCGGCGAACCGGATTGGCCGCTCGCTCAGCGAGGCGCGGATCGCGGATGCCGTGAAGATCGGCTTTCGGGCGCGGATCGTCACGCAGGGGATCACCGGAATCAGCTATCTTGCGCTCGATTTCGTCAATCCTGCGCAATTTCCTCCGCTCGAAGTGCCATGGGCGCCGCGCTACCCCTATGTGCCGTCGGCGCCGAGCACGTTCTCGCAGGTGCAGAGTGCGGCGGAGCAGCTTGCCGACCAACTCAAGGATATCGACTTCAGGGATATTGCCGCCGCACTGCTCGGGCTGATCCAGGAGCTGCAGCAGGAGGTGAAGAGCGGGGAGGCACACCAGACGCTGACGGCGACGCGGACCCTCGTGTCCCACCTCAATGAGGTAATCGAGAAGGCGGACCTGGCCGGCCTCGCTGCCGGCATTCGCCAGGACAGCGCGGCGCTCAGCGCGCTGTTGCGCGGCGGCAAGCTCGAAGCGATCGGGACCAATGCCGACAAGGCTGCCGCCGAGATTGCCGCGGTGACGCGCGCGCTGCCGCCACTCGTCACCACTCTTTCGCGGACGGCGGAACGTACCGACACGGCGACGGCGGACTTCGAACGGAGCATGATTCCGATCCTGCGTGACCTTGCAGCAACCGCCTCGAACCTGCGCGAAACCACCGACACGCTGCGTGCGTATCCGGCCGGCGTGCTGTTCGGCGGGCCGCCGCCGCGCCAGGGCGGTGTCAACAGCGGGGGAGGAAGATGAGGCGGAGGGACTGCCTCATCGGGTTGCCGCTGGCGCTGGCCGGCTGTGGCGGGGTTCTGAACCGGCCCTACCTGCAGCGAGAGGATTGGGCACTCGCTGTTCCGGCCCCCCCGGCACGACCGCCGCGGCAGGGCGGCAAGGTGCTGCTGGTGCGGAGCCTGCAGGCGGCCCCATCGCTTGGCGATCGTGGATTGATAACGCTGCAGCCGGACGGCGTGATGCAGAGCGACTTCTACAATCGCTGGGCCGTTTCGCCTGCCGAAGGGGTGGGCTCTGCGCTTCGGCAGTATCTTGCCCAGAGCGGACTTTTCGCTGCCGTCCTGGCCCCCGGCAGCCTTGCCCCGGCTGGCCTCACGCTGGAGGCGGAGCTGATGCAGCTTTGGGCCGAGCCAGGAGCCGGACGGGCAGTGGCGTCGCTCTCGATCGTGTTGCTGGCGACGGCGAGTGCCAGTCCGCGCGTGCTGCTGCAAACGACCGAAACGGCAACGAGCCCGCTCGCAGCCGGGGCGGACGCGACGGCGGATGTCGCGGCACAGCTTGCCGCGCTCGCAGAGGTGTTTCGCGAGACGGCGGCGGCCCTGGCACGCTTCGCCTGACCCGCAGCGTGCTCGACCCGGCCGCGCCTGGCGCCTCGATCATGGCGCGGGACGGGGCACCCACTGACGGAGGGTCCGTGTCGCGTGCTGCACCGGCGCTGGCCAGAGAAGATGCGCCCCGGGATTCCGTTACATGCAATGATCGCATGTCGTCCGGCTGCCTTTTCTGATCCTCGACCAGGAGGCTCGGCACCACCTGGTGGTGTGTTCGAGCGGGCCGGGAAGCCGGCCCGTCAATCCAGAAAAGGAACTGTTGCGATGAAACGATTTCATGGTGCGGCGTTCGGTGTGCTGCTCCTCTCGGCCCCCGCAATGGCCCTGGCCGGAAACGGCAGTGGGGGTGGCGGATTGGCCGGGGCCGGCGCGCGCCCCGTGACGGCAGCCATTGCCGGCCCTTCAACGAACCAGCCGGACTTCGCCTTGGCGAGGACTGGGGTAACGCCGTACACCGACGCCAGCGGCGGCATTCAACCCATGGCCGGGGCCTACCAGTCGCAGCCGGGTAGCAGTGCGGCGCCGATCAACAACGCGATGTCGGTCGCCAACCAGAGGGGCGGCGGCCACTGAAGCGAATCCCCCGGCGAACGGGAAAGAGAGGCTGATCACCATCCCGTTCCTGCCACGGAATGGGGCGCGGAGCCTGGCTCCGCGCCCCGTTCTGTCGTACCTATCATCAAGGTGGAAATTGCGGCGCTCGTTTCCCCAAGGAGGCCATTCCACGCTGACCAGGCGCGTATTGAGCGTCCGCGTGCAGGCGGCTGCCAACGTCACCTGAAGAGTTCGCTTGGAGGGCCGGTTCAGCACTCTTGCCTGGCAGCATCGGGTCGTGCGTGCAGGTGCACTTCTCAGCAAAGCGCGATGGCAGTGCCGCTCGAAGACGACGAGTCAGGGTCGTCAGGGATCGCAGACAGTGGCTCGGAGAGCGGCGGCGGTTGACATTCGGCTGCCGGCCTGAAGGCCTTCAGAAGCCGGCACTCCGTTTCCGGGTCGGGTGGCTGCCCCTCAACCTGCCGCACCAGTTCGACCGTTTTCGCAAGCTGGTGGACGAACAGCCGGCAGGGCTGGCACAAGGCAAGATGAAGCTGAACCTGCAGGCCCGCCCCCGTGCAGATCTCCCGATCGAGATGATCACCCGCCAGTTCAGTGACTTCCCGGCATGTCAGCACTGCAAGCCTCCAGGACGGTGCGAGTAAGAGCCCCACCATGCCGTCGCGCCAACGCCGCCACCCGCATCCGATGGCATTTCAATATAATGTCACATTTCGAGGTCCAGCGTTACCATCACTGTTCACTTTTTTTGAGATTGATCGCTGCTGCGCGATGTGTCCCTGGTCCGGAGATCGTGCAAGGAGCGCCATCAGCCCATTGCGGATGCGAGAGCGTCCGCGGTGCAGCAGGACGCGCTGGTTCGCTTCGCTGACACCCAGGATTCGACGGGCGTCCTCCGGCTCCAGGCCCTCAAAATCCCGCAGCACCACGACGCTCCGCTGAGCCGCCGGCAGGCTGTCAAGCAGATCGGCAACGTGAGCCATGAGTTGACGACCGGCGACGATGCGCTCGGGGTCAAGCTCCTCCCAGGCTACGGGGAGCACTGCCCAACTTCCGTCCGGCGCGAACCCGTCCGGGTCGACGGTTGCCGGGGGATCGCTGTCGACTGCCGTGAAATCGGGGATTCGGCCCTCCCGTTCTGCTCTTGTCCGTGCCTTGTTGGCAAGAATGGCGAAAATCCAGTTCTTCAATGTCGACCGGCCCTCGAATCGTGGCAAGCCATCGATCACCGCGAGCCAGGCATCCTGCGCGACTTCTTCGGCGATGGCATGGCTGCCAACAAAACTGCGCGCGATGCTCACCATCATCCCGTGATGGCGCCTGACCAGAGCCTTGAAGGCGGTCTCGTCCTTCGCCAGTAACCGTTCGAGTAGTGGGTCAGGTTCCGTCACCCGGGTCGTCCCGATAAAGTTGATGGAATTTGCGTGCCGAGCGGCCTGCCCCGGTGTCGTGAGCGCCTGCCATCACACCGGGAAGACTTCAGCGCAGCGTTGGCGTCTACAATGTGGCCATCGACCGTCCCCGATTGAAGTCCCTGGAGCGGCAGGACGCCGGCGGCCGGGGAAGCGCCGCCCGATGCCTCTTGTGCAAATCTTCTTTGGTTGATTCGTCTCGAGAGAGAAGGTGTTTACAGATCCCGACACATTTCAGGGATCTTTTGGCCCGTGACGGTCAAAGACGTGCTTTCAGTACATGTGCTGGCCGCCATTGATGGAGAGGGTCGATCCGGTGATGAAGTCGGCCTCGTCGGCGGTGAGGAACACGACGCCGCGCGCGATGTCGCTGGCGTGCCCGAGCCGGCCGACCGGAATGCGGGCGATGATCTTCTGCAGCACGTCCGGCGGAACCGCGCGAACCATATCGGTATCGACATATCCTGGCGCCACCGCGTTGACGGTGATGCCGTAGCGCGCCCCTTCCTGCGCGAGCGCCTTGGTGAAGCCGTGGATGCCCGATTTGGCAGCCGCATAGTTGACCTGGCCGTACTGGCCTGCCTGGCCATTGACACTGCCGATATTGACGATCCGCCCGAAGTTCTGCTGGCGCATGCCTTCGAAGACGAGACGGCACAAATTGAAGCAGGAGCCGAGATTCGTATCGATCACCGCATCCCACATGTGGCGGGTCATGCGGGCGAGGGTGGCATCACGGGTGATGCCGGCGTTGTTGACGAGAATCTCGACCGGGCCGTGCACGCCGACGATGCGCGCGACCGCTGCCTCGCAGGCCGCAAAGTCGGCGACGTCGAACTTTTCGACAGCGATGCGGGTCTCGGCGGCGAAGCTCTCGGCCGCCTTGTCGTTCGAGGTGTAGTTCGCGATGACCGTGCGCCCGGCCGCCTGGAGTGCCCTGCTGATCTCGGCGCCGATGCCGCGCGTGCCGCCGGTGACCAATGCGAGCCGTGACATCCCTTTCTCCTCATCGCTTGCTGTTGCTGTATCGCCTGCTGTTGTTGGGCGCCTTGCCTGTTCGGGCTGGCGGAGCGGCGCGGCCGTTCCGACCCGAAGCGCGGGGATTGCGTTGCAAGGCTGGCGTTACGCGCCCGACCCGGCGGCAGCGGCGCGCTGGCGGCCGGGCCTGGCCTCCCGGCGCAACGCCTGATAGGCGGCGAGACAGGCGAGATCGACGATCTGGCTGACCGAGGCATCGAGCGGCACGATCTGGGCGGGATGGGCGAGGCCGAGGAGGAGCGGGCCGATCACCGAGCCGCCGCCCAATCGCGGTGCGAGCCTGGTGGCGATATGGGCGGCATGCAGGCCGGGCATGATCAGCACGTTGGCGGTGCCGGAGAGGCGGCAGAAAGGATAGAGCGCGCGATAGGCGGGATCGAGTGCGACGTCCGGGCTCATTTCGCCATCGAACTCGAAATCCACCTTCTGGCGCTGCAGGATGCTGGCAACTTCGCGCAGGCTGTCCACGGTCGGGTGGCGCGGATTGCCGAATGTCGAGTGGGAGAGGAGCGCCACGCGCGGCTCGACGCCGAGATGGCGGGCAGCGGCGGCGGCGCCTTTGGCGATGCCGACGAGCTCGACCGGGGTCGGGCGCTCGTGGATCAGGGTGTCGGCGACGAAGAGGGTGCCACCGTGTTCGCCGAGCATGAGGGTGAGGCCGAAGGGGATGAGGCCGCGCCCGGGATCGATGGCGTGGCCGATATCCTCGAGGCAGACCGCGGCGGAGCGGGTGACGCCGGTGACCATGGCGTCGGCATCGCCGGTCGCCACCATGCAGGCGGCGAAGACGTTGCGGTCCTGATTGACCATGCGCTGGCAATCGCGGGCGAGGAATCCGTGCCGCTGCAGGCGGGAGTAGAGGAACTCGGCATATTTGCGGTTCTGGCCGGAGAGGCGGGCGTTATGGATTTCGATGCCGTGCACCTGGGAAAGGCCGAGGCTCGCCATCGTCGCGGTGACCCGCTCGTCGCGGCCGATCAGGACCGGGGAGCCGTATCCGGCGTTGCGGAAGGCGGCGGCGGCGCGCACCACCTTTTCTTCCTCGCCCTCGGCGAAGACGACGCGCTTGGGCTCGCTGCGCACCCGTTCCATGATCGCATCGAGGGCGTTGGCGATGCGGTTGAGCCGGCCGGAAAGCTCGCGGCCGTAGCGGCGGAGATCGGCGCTCGGGCGCGCGGCGACGCCACTGTCCATCGCCGCCTTGGCGACCGCCGGGGGAAGGTGAGAGATCAGGCGCGGGTCGAAGGCGTTCGGAATGATGTAGTCCGGCCCGAATTTCAGGCGGCTGCCGGCGGCGGCGGTGTTGACTTCGTCCGGCACATCCTCGCGGGCGAGCATGGCCAGCGCCTCGGCGGCGGCGATTTTCATCGCCTCGTTGATGGTGTGCGCGCGGACGTCGAGCGCACCGCGGAAGATGTACGGGAAACCGAGCACGTTGTTGACCTGGTTCGGATAGTCAGAGCGCCCGGTGGCGATGATCGCGTCAGGGCGGACGGCCCGGGCTTCCTCGGGCGTGATCTCGGGATCGGGGTTGGCCATGGCGAAGATGATCGGCCTTGGCGCCATGCGGCTCATCATTTCCCTGGTCAGCGCGCCCTTGGCGGAAAGGCCGAAAAAGACGTCGGCGCCGTCGAGCGCCTCGGCGAGCGTGCGCGCGGCGGTGGGCACGGCATGGGCTGATTTCCACTGGTTCATGCCCTGCTCGCGGCCCTGGTAGATCACGCCGGAACGGTCGCAGAGCAGCAGGTTGTCGCCGCGCACGCCCATCGCCTTCAGAAGTTCCGCGCAGGCGATGCCGGCTGCCCCGGCGCCGTTGATGACGAGGCGAAGGTCGCGGAACGCGCGTCCCGTGAGGTGGCAGGCATTGATCAGGCCGGCGATGGCGACGATGGCGGTGCCGTGCTGATCGTCGTGGAAGACGGGAATGTCCATCAGTTCGCGCAGGCGGCTTTCGATGACGAAGCATTCGGGGGCGCGGATATCCTCGAGGTTGATGCCGCCGAAGCTGGCGCCGAGATGGCGAACCGCGGCGACGAATTCGTCCACGTCCTCGGTCGCGATTTCGAGGTCGATGCCGTCGATGTCGGCGAAGCGCTTGAAGAGGGCGACCTTGCCCTCCATCACCGGCTTCGAGGCCAGGGCGCCGAGATTGCCGAGGCCGAGCACGGCGGTGCCGTTGGAGATCACCGCCACCATGTTGCCGCGGGTGGTGTAGTCGTAGGCGAGCATGGGGTCGCGGGCGATATGCAGGCAGGGCTCGGCGACGCCCGGCGAGTAGGCGAGCGAGAGATCGCGCGCCGTTGTCAGCGGCTTGCTGATCCGCGTTTCGAGCTTGCCCGGCCGCCCCATTGCGTGCAGCGCCAGGGCCTCCTCGGCCGAGATACGCGCCGTTCGCTGATCGATGTTGCCATCGGCCATGGGCGTCCCTCCTTATTACCACCCCATCATGACGATACGGGCCGGCAACGCAAAGCCCGCGCTTCGCAGTTGCGGCAAAGGCAGGTAGACGAGGCCGATGGAGAGGCCCCCGAGGGCAACGGCGAAGAGCGCCACTCCGGCGCTTGCACAGTGGTTTAGCATCAAAGAGCAAAACCCTGATGCGTTGGTGTTTTTCAGAATGGGCGATTTCTATGAGCTGTTTTTCGAGGATGCCGAAGCGGCGGCTGCCGCGCTCGATATCGCGCTGACGCAGCGCGGCGAACATCAGGGCCAGCCGGTGCCGATGTGCGGTGTGCCGGCGCACGCGGCAGATCTCTATCTTGGCCGGCTGATCCGGCGCGGCTTCCGGGTGGCGGTCGCGGAGCAGCTCGAGAGCGCGGCCGAGCGGAGGCCGGGCGGGCCGATCCGCCGGGAGATGGTTCGCCTGGTGACGCCCGGAACGCTGACCGAAGAAGCGCTGCTCGAGCCTGCCCGGCCCAACCTGCTGCTCGCGATTGCGATCCTGAAGGAGGGGCTCGGTGCGGCCTGGCTCGAGATTTCGACCGGGCTGTTCGAGACCGAGGCGCTTTCACCGGCCGGCCTTGCAGGCCTGCTCGGCCGCCTTGACCCGGCCGAAATCCTTGCCCCGACGAGCCTGGATTTGGGGGATTTTTCATCCCGGCGCACGCCGCTTGCGGCAGGCAGTGTGCCAGAACTTGCGCGGCGGCAACTAGCCGATGCGTTCGGCGTTGCGAGTCTCGATGCCTTCGGCAGCTTCACCGACCGCGAGGCGGTCGCGGCGGCAGCGGCCGTGAGCTATGTGCGGACGACCCAGGGCGGCAGCCTGCCGCGCCTGGCTCCGCCGGCGCCGCAGAGCAGCGAGGCGGCCCTGGCGATGGATGCGGCGACAAGAGCCAGCCTCGAAATTCTGCGAACCCGCGACGGACGCAGCGAACATACGCTGGCCTGGGCGTTGGATCGGACTTTGACGCCGGCCGGCGCGCGCCTCCTGGCACGGCGGCTCGCCGCGCCGTCCCGGGATCTGGCCACCATCATGGCCCGCGAGGAGGCCTGGTGCTGGCTGCTCTCGGTGGCGGGGATGGCCGGAGAATTGCGTTCCGGGCTGGCGGGGAGCCCGGACATGAGCCGGGCCCTGGCACGGCTTTCGTTGGGGCGCGGCGGGGCGCGCGAGCTGGCCTCGATCCGCGACGGGCTCACTGTTGCGCACCGTATCGAGGCGGCGCTCCGGGCACCGGCGCCGCCCGGCATCGAGGCCATGCGCCAGGCGCTCGGGGCGGGCCGGGAACTGGCCGCGAGGCTGGGCGCGGCGCTTGCCGCGCGGCTGCCGGGACGGGCCGACGAGGAGGGCGCCATTGCCGCCGGCTTCGATGCGGAACTCGACGCGGAGCGGACACTTCGCGATGACACGCGGCGGGTACTGGCCGGGCTGGAGCGGGAACTGGCCGCGCGATTCGGCGCCAGCGGGCTGAAAATCCGCTACCATGCGCAGCTTGGCTACATGATCGAAGTGCCGACGGCGGCGGTCGAGCGGTTGAGCGCGGAGAGCGGCTTCGTGCTGCGCCAGGGCATGGCGAACGGAGCGCGCTTCAGCAATCCCGAGTTGGTGGAACTCGACCGGCGGATCAGTGCCGCCGCCGAGCGGGCCGGCCAGCGCGAGCAGGCGTTGATCCGGGAACTCGCCGAGGCCGCGCTTGCCGAAGCCGAGGCGATCGCCGGGGCGGCCGAGGCACTGGCGGAACTCGATGTCGCGCAGTCGGCCTCTCTCTTTGCCGAAGGCGGGCGCTGGTGCCGCCCGCTGGTGACGGGCGGGAACGAATTCAGCATCTCGCAGGGCCGGCATCCGGTGGTCGAGGCGGCGCTGGGGAGGGGTGCCGCGTTCGTGCCGAACGACTGCGATCTCGGGCCGGAGCGGCGCCTTCTTCTGCTGACCGGGCCCAACATGGCCGGCAAATCCACCTATCTCAGGCAGAATGCGCTGATCGCCATTCTCGCCCAGGCCGGGCTGCCGGTGCCGGCGGAGAAAGCGGAGATCGGGTTGATCGATCGGCTGTTCTCGCGCGTCGGCGCAGCGGACGATCTGGCGCGCGGGCAGAGCACCTTCATGGTGGAGATGGTCGAGACCTCGGCCATTCTGCGCCAGGCAGGTCCTCGGAGCCTGGTCGTGGTCGATGAAATCGGGCGCGGCACGGCGACGCTGGACGGGCTGGCGATCGCCTGGGCGGTGCTCGAAGCGCTGCATTCGACGCTGCGGTGCCGGACGATCTTCGCCACGCACTTCCATGAGCTGGCGCGACTTTCCACGGAGTTGCCGCGGCTTCGCCCGCACGCGATTCGGGTCAAGGAATGGCAAGGGGGCGTTGTCTTCCTGCATGAAGTGGCGGAAGGCGCGGCGGGAAGGAGCTTCGGTGTCGCGGTGGCGAAGCTGGCCGGCGTGCCCAAGGAAGTGGTGGCGCGGGCGGCGGCGTTGCTGGCGCGGCTCGAAGAGCGCGGAGCGGCGCTGACGGCGGCGGCGGAACTGCCGCTTTTCGCGGCGGCACAACCGGATGCGGCCGTAGAAGCCGATCCCGTGCACGCGCTGGTTGCCGAGCTCGACATCGATGCGCTGACGCCGCGCGAGGCACACGAAATTCTTTATCGACTCAAGGCGCTCCTTCCTGTTCCCGGGGGAGCGGAGCGGCTACAGTCACGAAAATGCTGATAACACCGTCCATGCCCGCCGAACCGGCGGCAGCGAATGCCGCCCTCGCCGAGGCGATGGGCGAGCTGGACGTGCGGCTTGGCGCCATCAAGCGAGACCAGGCGCTCGGCGTGTTCCGCCGCCACTCGGCGCGGATGCAAGCAGCCGTCGGAGAACGTTTCGAGCGTGGCGAGCTTTCCGGGCTCGGCGCTGCAACGCTGCTTTCCTCTCTCACCGACGGACTGATCCGGTCGATCTTCGAATATGCGCTGGCGCGTTCCGGAGCGAAGCTCGACCAGCCGCTCGCGCTGGTGGCGACGGGAGGGTACGGGCGTGGCCTGCTCGCGCCTTCCAGCGACCTCGACCTCCTGTTCCTGTGCGACGAGGAACCGCGGGGCCCGACGCGGCAGGTGGTGGAATTCCTGCTCTATCTCCTGTGGGATCTGGGGCTGAAGGTCGGCCATGCGACGCGCTCGATTGCCGACTGCATCGCTGTTGCGGCGGGCGATCTCACGGTGCGCACGGCGCTTCTGGACGCCCGCCTGCTGGAAGGAGATCACAAGCTCTTCGCGCGCTTCCTCGCGCGGTTTCGCAAGGAGTGCGTCGAGTCGGCGCTGAGCGCCTTTCTCGCTGGCAAGATAGCCGAGCGCACGGCGCGGCATCAGCGATACGGGGAAAGTCCGTTCCTGGTCGAGCCGAACATCAAGGAAGGCCGCGGCGGCCTGCGCGACCTGCAGACTCTCTACTGGATGGCCAAGGCGGCCTTCAATGTCCCGAGCATCGCGGATCTCGATACGCTGCCGATGGCAGACGGAATTCTGTCCGCATACGAGGCGCGGCGCTTCCGCCGCTCGCTCGACTTCCTGTGGTCGGTGCGCCTCAACCTGCATTACGTCACCGGACGTGCCGAGGAGCGGTTGACGTTCGATCTGCAGCCGGTGATCGGTGCGCGCATGGGCTATACGCGTCACCGCCGGCAGAACGGGGTCGAGCGATTCATGCGCCATTATTTCCTCACCGCGCGCGAGGTGACGCGGCTTACGCGGGTGCTGGAACCGGCGATCCTGCGTGCCGCTCTCGGTCCGCCGGCAGTGGCGGGCGCAGCGGGCGACGCGCAACTTGCCGCAGACGGGTTCATGCTCGAGGAAGGCAAGCTGGCGCTCAGGCCGGAGACGGATTTCGCGCGGGCGCCGATCGGGATGCTGCGGCTTCTGCGGACGGCGCGCGACCGCGCGCTCGAGCTGCATCCGCTGGCGCTTCGCGCCATGATCCGCAACGAGCGGAATGCCATCGCGCTCCGTGGAAACGAGGAGGCGGCGGCGATCCTGCTCGACCTCCTGTGTGGGCGTGATGCCGAGCACAACCGTGCGGACGGAGCGCGCTGGCTCACCATCCTGAACGAGGCGGGAATCCTCGGCCGGCTGCTTCCCGATTGGGCGCAGATCGTCGGGCAGATGCAGTTCGATACCTACCATGTCTTCACTGTCGATGAGCACACGATCGAAGCGATCCGGGTTCTCAACACGCTCGAGAAGGGAGCTCTGTCCGAGATTGCGCCGGTGGCTTCCGGGTTGATGGACCAGCTGCAGTCGCGGCGTGCCCTTTACGTTGCGATGCTGCTGCACGACATCGCCAAGGGCCGCGGCGGGGATCATTCGGAGATCGGCGCGCGCATTGCGCTGAATGTGGGCCCGGCGCTCGGCCTTTCCACCGAAGAGACGGAGATGGTGTCGTGGCTGGTGCTGCACCATCTCCTGCTCAGCCAGACGGCGCTGAAGCGCGACATCGACGACCCGAAGACCATCCTCGACCTCGCCGACACGGTGCAGTCCCCGGAAAGGCTGAGGCTGCTTCTGATTCTCACGGTTGCCGACATGCGGGCGGTATCGCCCAAAGTGTGGAATGCCTGGAAGGCGACTTTGCTGCGCGAGCTTTACGTGCGGGTGGCGGAGGTGCTGGCCGGCGGGCTTGCCACGACCGAGCGCGATCAGCGGGTGCTGCGTGCGCGGCGCGCGACGGCGTCGCTGCTCACCGACTGGACGGAAGCCGAAGTGCAGAATTTCCTCGGCCTCGGCTATCCCGGCTACTGGCTCGCCTTCGATCCGGAGACGCATGTGCGGCACGCGCGGATGGTGCGCGATGCAGAGGGGCGCGGGGCGCCGCTCACCGTGGAGAGCGCGGTGCTGCCGACCCGCGCGGTGACCGAAGTGACGGTGTACACCGCCGATCATGCCGGCCTTTTCAGCCGCATTGCCGGTGCGCTGGCGGTGGCCGGCGCCTCGATCGTCGATGCGCGCATCCACACGATGACGAATGGCATGGCGCTCGATACGTTCTGGATCCAGGACGCGGCCGGGGGCGCGTTCGATGCGCCGCATCGGCTGGCCCGGCTTTCCGTGCTGATCGAGCAGGCGCTCTCGGGGCGGCTCAAGTTTGCGGCCGAAATCCGCAAGGTGACGAACGCGCTCTTGGGTCAGCGGATGCGCGCGATCCACGTTCCGGCGCGGGTGGTGATCGACAACCGTGCCTCGAACACGCACACGGTGATCGAAGTGAACGGACGCGACCGGCCGGGGCTTCTGCACGACATCACGGCCGCGATCAGCGCGCAGGGGCTGACGATCGCCTCTGCGCACATCAGCACGTACGGCGTGCGCGCGGTGGATGTGTTCTATGTCAAGGACATGTTCGGCCTGAAGATCACCAGCGAGCAGAAGCTCGCGCAACTGCGCGAAGCCCTGCTAGCCGCCATTGTCCCGGCGGCGGAGGCGACCGCGGAGAGCGTGCCTGCCCCGCGCCGGCGGCGCGCCCGGAGCGTCGCGTAGAGCCTGCTCTCCGGGAGCCGCGCCCCCACGAGCCGCGAGGTCAGTTCGCGGGCGTGCCGGGCGGCTCTGTCGTCGCGCGCGGCACGCCGATCGGCGGCACGTCCCCGGTCATGCCGGCCAGCACCTCGGCGACGTGGCGCACCTTTACCGGGCTCGCTTCCCGCGAGAGCCTGCCCGCCATGTTAAGAAGGCAGCCAAGGTCTCCGGCGAGCAGGGTGTCGGCGCCGGTGGCGGCAATGTCCTCAGCCTTGTCGGCGACCATGCGCACGGAAATGTCCGGATATTTCACGCAGAAAGTGCCGCCGAAGCCGCAACAGACCTCGGGCTCGGCCATCTCCTTCAGCGTGAGGCCCGCGATTTTCGCCAGCAGCCGGCGCGGCTGCGACTTGATGCCGAGTTCGCGCAGGCCCGAGCAACTGTCGTGATAGGTGACCGTGCCCTGATAGCGGGCGGGAAGCTCATCGATCCCGAGGACGTCGGTGAGGAAGCTCACCAGTTCGTAGGTACGATCGGCGAGCACGGCGGCCTGCTCGCGGAGATTGGGATCATCATCGAACAGGTGCGGCAGATGCCGCTTCAGCATCCCGCCGCACGAACCGGAGGGTACGACCACGTAATCGAAGCCGCCGAAGGCGTCGAGGATGCCGCGCGCGATCTCGCGCGTCGTGGTGCGATCGCCGGAATTGTATGCGGGCTGGCCGCAGCAGGTCTGCGAGCGCGGCACTTCGACCTGGCAGCCGGCGTCCTGCAGCAGGCGGATGGCGGCGAAACCGACCGTCGGGCGATGGAAATCGACCAGGCAAGTGACGAACAGCCCGACGCGCGGGCGAGCGTGCGACATGACCGTATCCTAATGCCGTGATGAGCGAGGCGGAAACTCAGGGTTTGGCGGGGGGCCGGGGCAGCAGCAGGTAGGCCTGGCCGGGCCGGCTCATCGCGCCGGCTTCGGCGGCGGCGGCAGCGCCCCAGCCGAAGAAGATGTCCGCCCTGAGGGGCGTGGCGAGGGCACCGCCGATATCCTCCGCAACCATCAGTTGCTGGAGCGGCTTATCGCCTTCCGGTTGAGTGGTCGCCACCCACATCGGCGCACCGAGCGGGATGTAGGTGCGGTCCACCGCCAGGGCGCGAGCCGGCGCGAGCGGCACGCCGAGGGCGCCGGGGGGGCCGAGGTCGGGGGGAATCCCGTCGAGGATGCGGAGAAAGACGTAGGATGGGTTCTCATCCATCACGGCCTCTGCCTGATCCGGATGGGAATGGAGCCAGGCGACGATGGAACTGAGCGTGATGGCGCCGTTCGGGATGGCGCCGCGATCGGCGAGGATGCGACCGATCGGGACATAGGGCTGGCCGTTCTCGCCGTCGTAGCCGACGCGCACCATTTCTCCGTTGGGGAGGCGGATTCGGCCCGCCCCTTCGATGTCGAGGACGAACGCATCCACCGGATCGGCGAGCCATGCGATCTCGAGATGTCGGCCCTGGAGCGCGCCGGCCGTGATCTCGGAGCGGGTGAAGTAGGGAACGAGTCGGCCGTCCTGCACCCGGCCGGCGATCAGGTGGCCGGAGAGAGCGGGGCTGAAAGTGCCGAGATTGGCCTGCACGAGATCAGGCGGCCGGCCATAAAGCGGGGTGTCGTCGTGGGCCGTCTCTCTCAGCGATCCCTCGACCACGGGCTCGAAGTAGCCCGAGAACTGCACTGTCGAATCGCCGTTGGCGCTGATGCGGTAGGCGGCGAGATAATCCTGGAGGAAGGCACGGATCGCCGCGCCGTCGGCGGGCGAGACGGCGCGCGCGGCGGTGCAGGCGTTCGCCCACTGCCCGGCAGTGCCGCCGAGCGAACGGGCGAGGCCGGCACCGCCGAGCTTCTGATCGGCCGGCAATGTCAGAAGCTCCGCGCAACTTTCCTGGAAGGCGATGAAGCCCATTGCCAATTGGTCGCCGTGGAAGCCGGGAAGTGACTCCAGAGCTACCGGCTCGAGTGCCATGGCGGGCGGCTGCCCGGGCGGCGCCTCTACCGTGCATCCGGCGATGCCAAGCCCCAATGCGATGAGCGCAGCCGGTGCGAAGACCCCTCTCACGCGCTGCGGGCGCCGACCAGCCGCCAGGTCGGGTCCTGGGTGGAGATATCGCGCTCGAACGTCCAGAGATCGTTGATCTCGGTCACGGCATCGGTGCCGGCGACCGGCTGGCTGTCCCGGCCCAGGGTGACGTTGACCTGGTCGGAGACGAAGCGGACGGTGATGCGGGCCGTGGTGGCGGCCAGTTCGGCATTCTCGATAGTCGCGGCGTTGATGCTGTGGATATCGGTTTTCTGCGTCTCGCCGCGGCTTTCGCGCTCGGCGATCGCGGCGTCGAATGTGCGGTAGGTTTCCTCGGAAAGGAGCGGGCGGAGTGCGGAGCGGTCGGCGGCGGCGAAAGCGGTGACGATGATGCGGAAGGCCGCCTCGGCGCCGGCGAGGAAGCGCCGTGGATCGAAACCGCGGTCGATGCTGCCGATGCGCGCGAGAGCCGCGCCAACCGGGCTTGCGGGGTCGGGCATCGGCCGTTGGGGAGCCGGGGCCGGTGCCTCGGCGCGGCCTTCGATCACCGGGCCGGGACGCGGGCCCGCGGGGGCGGCCTGCACGTCGATCGGTGGCCGCTCGAAGCCGGTGCGCCGGCCCAGCACGCTGCGCAACCGGAGCACCAGGAAGACGGCGATCAGGCCGAACAGCACGAGGTCGATCGGGAATCCACCCTGGCCCATGGAGCATCTCCTTCAGCCGCATGACATAAGCGGAGGGGGTGCGGGAGACAACAGAATCGGGATGACAAGGGCGTGGTTGCCCGGGGGCGTGGTTGCCGGAGGAGACGGCGGTGGCTAGACGATTGCCGGGCATGGCCAGCAAGCTCCGGTTCCCGGTCCTGCCTCCATCGCGCGAGCCCTTACCGGCCAGCCGCGCTACGGTGGAGGAGGAGCGGCGATGATCCTGCTTCGCCACGGCGAGAGCGAGTTCAACCGGCACTTCTCGGTGACCAGGCGCGACCCGGGTATCCGCGACCCGGCGCTGACCGAGCGCGGGCGCGCGCAGGTGGAAGAGGCGGTGGCGGCGCTGGCCGGGATGGCGATCAGCCGCATCATCGTCTCACCCTACACGCGTGCACTCGAGACGGCTGCTCCGCTGGCCGGACTGCTCGGCGTGCCGGTGGCGGTAGAGCCCTTGGTGCGGGAGCGCTTCGCCTTCACCTGCGATATCGGCTCGCCGCGCTCGGTGCTGGAGCGGCGCTGGCCGGAGCACGATTTCGCCACCCTTCCCGAGGTCTGGTGGCCGCAAGCCACCGAGCCGCACGATGACGTGATCGGGCGGGCGGCGCGCTTTCGCGCCGAGATGGCGGCGGATGAGGAGGCGGAACGGTGCCTCGTGGTCAGCCACTGGGGGTTCATCCTGGCGCTCACCGGCCAGAGCGTGCAGAACGGAGCGTGGCTCTGCTGTGACCCTCAGGTGGCGCCACCCGCGGAACTCGTCTGGAAACCCTGATTGCAAGCCGGAAGCGGCAAGAGGAAGAGATGTCGGAAACCACGAGCAGCAGCGCGCAGGTGACGACCCTGCCGCTGACCGTCAACCTTCAGTACATCAAGGATCTCTCATTCGAGGTGCCGGGCGGCCCGCAGATTTTCACTCAGCTCAGGAGTCCGCCGCAGGTTGCCATCAACATGGACGTGCAGGCGCGGCGCTTGCAGGAGGCGCAGCCGGTCTTCGAGGTGGCACTCGTGGTGCGCGCCGAAGCGAGCCTGCCGGGGAGCGGAAACGGCCAGGAGGCGACGGGGCCGAAGCAGACGGTGTTCATCGCCGAGCTGACCTATGCCGGCATTTTCACGCTGGGCGCAGTGCCCGAGAATGCCGTCGAGCCGGTGCTGCTGGTGGAATGCCCGCGGCTGTTGTTTCCGTTCGCCCGCAATATCGTTTCGGATCTGACACGTGACGGCGGATTTCCGCCGGTGCTGCTGGCGCCGATCGATTTCGTCGCGCTCTGGCAAAGCCGCCGTGCCCAGGGCACGGGCAGCCCGATCGTTCCGGCACCGAGCCTTGCCTGACGGAGAGAGCGCCCGGTTCCTCTCGCCGCCCTTTCCGGGTGCCTCTGCACGCCTATAATCGGCGCGCGGTGGATCCTTGCCGCAGCGACGGGGAGAGAAACATGAGCCGGACGTTGACGCGCCGTTCCTTCGCCCGCCGTTCCTTCGCCCTTGGATCAGGCGCGGTGCTGAGCGGGATCGGGCTGGCGGCGCCAAGCGAGGCCGCCCAACCGGCGGACACGCTGGTTGTCGGAATCGCCGCCGATCCGACCGGCTTCGACCCCGAGGCGGTGCTGAACAATACGTCCGGCTTCGTCATGGCGACGGTGTTCGACAGCCTGATGAAGTACAAGCCCGGCACGACCGATCCTGTGGCGGGGCTTGCGGAATCGTACACCGTCTCTCCCGACGGGCTGACCTATACGTTCCGGCTGCGTCCGAACGTCACTTTCCACGACGGAACGGCGCTGAACGCCAGGAGCTATCTCGCCGGCATCGACCGGCTGCTGAACAAAAAGAGCCCGATCTCGATCTTCAACACCGGGCCGGTCGAAGGATATATCGACTTCACATACGGCTCGGTTGCCTCCTATACCGCCAGGGACGACATGACCGTCGTCTTCGTGCTCAGGGCACCGAATGCGCCGTTCCTGACCAGCCTCGCCATGGTGTGGAACGGCGTGGTGAGCCCGGCAGCGGCCGCACAATACGGCCAGGATTTCCGCCAGCACCCGGTCGGCACCGGACCTTACATCTTCCGCGAATGGCGGCCACGGGATGCGATCCTGCTCGATGCCAATCCCCACTACTGGAACGGCAAGCCGCGGATCGGCAAGCTCGTGTTCAAGGAATATCCGGATCCGTCCGCCGGACTGCTGGCACTCAAAAGCGGCGACATGCAGATCTGGGCCGACACCAGCACGGAGCTTCTGCCGGCGATCGGTGCCGACCACGACCTCGAAATCCTGACCCAGCCCGGGCTGGCGACGAGCGGCGTGGGCATGCCGTGCGATACGCCACCCTTCACGGACGTGCGGGTGCGCCAGGCGTTCAACTATGCCGTGGACAAGAGCGCGATCGACAAGGCGCTGTACAAGGGCCTGGCCCAGATGATGACCTCGCCGCTGCCGGCCTCGGAGTGGAGCTTCGATGCCTCGCTGAAGGGCTATCCGTACGATCCTGCCAAGGCGAAGTCGCTGCTGGCCGCGGCCGGTGTGGCTCCCGGCTTCCCCATCGAGATCCTCGCCTACAATTCCGGCCGCGGCTACAACCCGATCGGGCCCGATCTCGCGGTCGCCGTGCAGGGCTATCTCGAAAAAGTCGGGATCAAGGCGACGGTGCGGAAGATCGAGTTCGGCGCCTATCTCACCACCATCCGCTCGAGCCAGTACAAGGGGATATTCCTGGTCGGCTGGACCGGGGACAATGGCGACCCCGACAATTTCCTGAACGCGCTCTACGGCGGCACCAACATTCCTGTCACCAACACCGTGCGCTACCGCAACCCCGCGCTCGATGCGCTGTTCGTCAAGGGCCTGCAGAGCAACAGCTATGCCGAGCGGGTGAAAATCTACCAGCAGGCGCAGCGGATCATCCTCGATGCGGCGCCGTGGATTTTCATCAACTCGGTCCTGCAGGCGCGGGCGATCAGCAAGCGGGTCCTGGGCTATCGACTGAACCCGACGCAGATGTTCTTCGACATGGAGAAAGTCTCGCTCGCCTAATCGTCCGGCCGGTGGGCGCGGCCTGAGACGAGCGTTACGTGCTCGATTACCTGGCCGGGCGATTCGGGCAACTTCTGCTGGTCCTGTTCGGGGTGAGCGTGGTCGTATTCGTGACCATGCATCTCCTGCCCGGGGATGTGGCGACGCTTCTGCTCGGCGATCGGGCGACGGCGGCGTCGCTGGCGAGGCTTCGCCATCAGCTTGGCCTGGATCAGCCGGTGATCGTGCAGTACTGGCGCTTTCTTGCGGGCGCGCTTTCCGGCGATTTCGGCACCTCGCTGCGTGACAACCGTCCCGCCTTCGGCGAAGTGCTCGCGGCCTTCCCGGTGACGCTCGAGCTGACCCTTTCGGCGCTGCTGCTGGCGGTCACCATCGGCGTGCCGCTCGGCGTGGTCGCGGCCCTGAAGGAGGGCACCTGGATCGACACCGCGATCACCACGCCGACCCTGTTCGGGGTCTCGATGCCGGTTTTCTGGCTGGGGCTGATGGCGCTGTTGCTGTTCTCGGAAAAGCTCGGGTGGCTGCCGGTCGGCGGGATGATGCCGATCGGCATCCACATGGCGCGGCCGACCGGGCTCAGCATTGTCGATGCGGCACTCTCCGGGCGGGCAGCGCTGGTCTGGCAAGCGGTGCTGCATCTGATCCTGCCGGCGGCGACGCTGGCGACGATTCCGCTGGCGCTGATCACGCGGATCACGCGGGGCGAAATGCTTGCCAGCATGCATCTCGAGTATGTGCGGACCGCACGGGCGAAGGGACTGCCGGAGGGCCGGGTGATCCGCGCGCATATCCTGCGCAACGCCCTCATTCCGGTATTGACGGTGATCGGCCTGCAACTCGGGCTGTTGCTGTCGGGTGCCGTTCTCACCGAGACGATCTTCTCGCTGCCGGGTCTCGGGCGGCTGATGGTCGACGCGATTCTCGCGCGCGATTATCCGGTGGTGCAGGCGGGTGCGGTATTCGTGGCCACCGTTTTCGTGCTGGTCAATCTCGGCGTCGATCTCTGTTACGCCGTGCTCGACCCGCGAATCCGCCGCCAATGAGCGAGAGCGCCCTCGTCGGCGGCCCGGCGAGGCTCGGTGGCGCGCTGGCGAGGCCGGCGGCGCGGATCGGGCTTGGCATCGTGCTGCTGTTTCTTTTTCTTTGCGCCGCAGCCCCGCTGATCGCCCCGCACGATCCCTATGAGCAGGAGCTGATGAGCGCACTTCAGCCGCCTTCGTCGACCCACCTGCTCGGCACCGACCAGTACGGGCGGGACGTGGCAAGCCGGGTGCTGTACGGCGCCCGCTATGCGCTCCTGGCGATCATGGTGGGCGACGGGCTCGCCCTCGCGCTCGGCACTGCGATGGGGCTGGTGGGCGGCTATCTCGGGGGCGCGGCGGATGCCGTCATCATGCGTGTCACCGATGTGCTGCTGGCCTTTCCCTACCTGCTGCTGGCGCTGATCATCGTGGCGGCGCTCGGAGCGAGCCTGCTGCACTCGATGATCGCGATCGGCATCGTCTATACGCCGCAATATGCGAGGCTGGTGCGGGGGCAGGTGCTGAGCGTGCGGCAATCGGATTTCGTGCGGGCGGCGCGTGCGCTCGGCGCCTCGAGCGGGAGGATCGTGCTCCGCCACGTGGCGCCGAACAGCCTTTCCCCTGTCGTCGTCATGGCGACGCTGCAGGCGGGATCGGTGGTTGTGGAGACGGCGGGGCTCTCTTTTCTTGGCCTCGGCGCGCAGCCGCCCTCGCCTGACTGGGGCGCACTTCTCGCAGACGGGCAGAACTATTTCCTGACGGCGTGGTGGATCGCGACCTTCCCGGGGCTTGCGATCTTCATTGCGGTGCTCGGCTTCAACCTGCTTGGCGATGCACTCCGGCGCGAGTTCGATCCGCGCGCCCGATGAGCGAGCCGCTGCTTGCCGTCGACGATCTGTCGCTGGCCTACGGGGAAGTGCCGGCGCTCCGGCATGTTTCGCTGAGCGTGGGGCGCGGGGAGAGCCTCGTCATCGTCGGCGAATCGGGGTCCGGGAAATCCTCGCTCGGGCTGGCCGTGATGCGGCTTCTGCCGCGCACGGCGCGGATCACGAGCGGGGCGATCCGCTTCCGGGGGCGTGACGGCGCGATCACGGAGCTCGCGGCGGCGGATGCGGCGAGCCTGCAACGGCTGCGCGGCAGGGAGATCGGCATGATCTTCCAGGAGCCGATGACGAGCCTCAACCCGGTCTATCGCATCGGCGAGCAGATCATCGAGGCACTGCGTACCCACGAAGTGCTGCCGCGGGCGGCGGCGCGCGAGCGGGCGGCGGCGCTGCTCGCGCATCTCGGAGTGCCCGAGGCGGCGCGGCGGATGGAGGCGTTCCCGCACGAACTTTCGGGCGGGCTCCGCCAGCGGGTGATGATTGCGATCGCACTGGTCTGCAATCCGTCGCTGCTGATCGCCGACGAGCCGACGACCGCGCTCGATGTCACGATCCAGGCGCAAATTCTCGAGCTTCTGAAGCGGCTCTGTAGAGAGCGCGGAATGGCGCTCCTGTTCATCACGCATCACCTTGGCGTGGCGCGGGAAGTTGCACAGCGGATTCTCGTGCTCTATGCCGGGCGGGTGGTAGAGGTCGGTCCGGCGGCGGCGGTGATCGCGAGGCCCCTTCACCCCTATACGCGCGCGTTGCTGCAATCGGTGCCGCGGCTTGGCGCGAACAAGAACCAGACGATCCTGCCGGCGATCGGGGGCGCGGTGCCGGATTCGGCCCATCTTCCACCCGGCTGCGCCTTCGCGCCACGCTGCCCGGCATTCGTTCCCGGGCTGTGCGACCGAGCGCCGCCCCCGCTCAGCGCGTTCGGGACGGAACGGAGCGTGCGCTGCTTCCGGGCCTGGGAACTGGCCTCATGAGCGGGCGGCTGCTCGAGATTGCGGATCTCTCGGTCCGGTTTCCGGTGAGAAGCGGCCTGTTCCGCCGCCCGGCGTTCCTGCAAGCGGTGAGCGGCGTGAGCTTCCATCTCGAGGCGGGAGAAATCCTGGGGCTGGTCGGGGAATCGGGGTCGGGCAAGACCACGATCGGGCAATGCGCGCTCCGCCTGGCCGAACCGAGCGAGGGGCGGGTTCTGTTCCGATCCCAGGATGTTTTTCTCCTTTCGCGCGGCCCGCTTCGAGAGTTCCGGCGGGCGGCGCAGCCGATCTTCCAGGATCCGGCGGGATCGCTCGACCCGCGGATGCGGGTTAGCGATATCATCGGCGAGCCGCTCGTCATTCATCGCCTGGCAGCGAGTCGCGCGGCGCTGAAGGAAAGAGTGGCAGCGCTGATGGAGGAGGTCGGGCTTGCCGCTGCTCTTGCGCAACGCCTGCCGCACCAGCTTTCGGGCGGGCAGCGCCAGCGTGTCGGGATTGCCCGGGCGCTGGCGTGCGATCCGGTTCTGCTGGTGGCCGACGAGCCGGTCTCGGCGCTCGATGTCTCGATTGCCGCGCAGGTGATCAATCTTCTGATCACGGCGCAACGGCGGCGCAAGCTGGCGATGATCGTGATCGCGCACGATCTTGCGACCGTCGGCTATGCGGCGGACCGGGTGATGGTGCTCTATCTCGGGCGGGTGATGGAGATCGCGCCGGCGCGCGAGATCTTTGCCGCGCCGCGGCATCCTTATACGCAGGCTTTGATCGCCGCGATTCCGGAGCCGGAGACCGGGCTCGCGGCCGGGCGGATGCTGCTCGAGGGCGAGTTGCCGAGCCCGCTCTCTCCGCCTTCGGGCTGCGTCTTCCGCACCCGCTGCCGCTACGCGGAGCCTGCCTGCGGCGATGCGGTGCCGCCGTTGCGTGAGTTGACGCCCGGGCATTTCGCGGCCTGCCGGCGCGCCGAGGAGAGCATCGTGCGAGCGGGGGGCGGCGGGCGCGCATGAGCCTGGTCGAGAGGGAAGAGAGAATCCCGACGCTCGGGAGCGCGCTTAAGGATCCGGCGCTCTGGCTGATGGGCGGGTTCGGTTTCGCTTCCGGCCTGCCGCTGCCGTTATCCGGTTTCACGCTTCGGCAGTGGTTCGCGGAAGGCCATGTCTCACTCGGCGCGATCGGGCTGACTGCCGAGATCGGGTTGGCCTATTCGTTGAAATTCCTCTGGGCGCCGCTGCTCGACCATGCGGCGCCGCCGGGAGTTCTCGCGCGCTTCGGACGGAGGCGCGGCTGGCTTTTGGCGATCCAGCCGCTGCTGGCCGCCTCGGTCGTGCTGCTGGCGCTCTCGCGGCCGGCGACTGCGCCGCTGGCGGCGGCGGTTGCGGCGGCGCTGGTGGCCTTTCTTTCCGCGAGCCAGGACATCGTGATCGATGCCTGGCGCATCGAGACGTTTCCGCCACGCCTGCAGGGCGCGGCGATGGCTGCGTATGTGTGGGGCTATCGGGCGGCGCTGTTGATTTCGGGCGCGGGCGCCATTGCGCTGGCGACGCCGCTCGGGTGGCATCTTTCCCTGCTGCTGATGGCGGCTCTCGCGGCGGCCGGCATTCCGGTGAGCCTGGCGGCGCGCGAGCCTCCGCCGCCTCTATCCCTCGGAGCGGCACGCAGGAGCCTCCGCGCGCGCCTTAAGGAGGCGCTGATCGCGCCGTTGCAGGAATTCCTCTCGCGGCCGGGAGCGGTGCCGATCCTGGCTTTCGTCGTGCTGTTCCGGCTCGGCGAGGCGATGGCGGGCGTGATGCTGCCGCCGTTCTATCGCGCGCTCGGCTTCGATCGGGCGGCGGTCGCGCTTGCTTCCGGGCCGGTTTCTCTGGCGGCGGTTCTTGCCGGTGCGGCGCTCGGGGGCTGGCTGGTCGCGAAGATAGGAGTCGGGCGGGCATTGCTCTTCACCGGCTGGGTGCAGACGCTGTGCCTCGCCATGTACGTGCTGCTGGCGTACTCGGCGGGGGATCATCGTGTGCTGATCGCCACTTCGGCGGTCGAGGCATTCACCGAGGGCCTCGCGGACGCCGCCTTCATCACCTACCTCTCCGGCCTCTGCTCGCGCGCCCACACGGCGACGCAATATGCGCTGCTCTCCTCCGTGGCGGTGCTGGCGTTAAGAACGGTCGGCGGCCTGTCCGGGTTCCTCGCCGCTGCCGCCGGATGGAAGCTCTTCTATTCGCTGACGACCTTCGCCGCGTTTCCGGCGATGGGGGTGATGATCTACCTGCTGCGTCGCTATCCGCCGGAAGAGAGTGCGTGAGCTTCGGCGAGGTGCTGCAAATCCTCCGCGATACACGGCGCCGCCTGCCCCGGCCTGCCCGACCGGGGCGGGTCAGTCCAACGAGCCCGGAGCGCCGAAATCCGCAATTGTCCGCGCGATGAAAGGCCAGTGTATCCGCGAAGCGCGCAGCACTTGACCACGACCGTCGCGGTCCTGGATTGAGGCGGGCTGAGCCTGCAACGTCAGGCCTCGTACGTGTCTTTGGTAACCAAGGATGCACCTCGCCGGCGCTTCATGCTAATGGTGCTGTCCATGAGCGATCCTGCCCGCCCTGCCCTGACTGCCCCGAACGGGGCACAGAAGGTGCTGCTGCACTCCTGCTGCGCCCCGTGTTCTGGCGAAGTCATGGAAGCCATGCTGGCCTCTGGCATCGACTACACCATTTTCTTCTACAATCCGAACATCCATCCGAAGCGGGAATACAATCTCCGCAAGGAGGAAAACATCCGCTTTGCGGCAAAGCACAATGTCCCCTTTATCGACGCGGACTACGACCCCGACAACTGGTTCGCTCGCGCCAAGGGTATGGAGTGGGAGCCAGAGCGAGGTGCACGTTGCACCATGTGCTTCGATATGCGCTTCGAGCGCACAGCACTTTATGCTCATGAAAACGGCTTCCCGGTGATGACCAGTTCACTTGGGATTTCACGATGGAAGAATCTCGCCCAGATCAATGCGTGCGGTATCCGCGCGGCATCGGCCTACGAAGGTCTCATTTACTGGGACTACAACTGGCGCAAGGGCGGAGGCGCGCAGCGCATGATCGAGATCAGCAAGCGCGAGGAGTTCTATCAGCAAGAGTATTGCGGTTGTGCCTACTCCCTTCGCGACGCCAACCTCCATCGCCGGGCAAACGGTCGCGTGGCGATCGTGATCGGAACGCAGTTTTATCGCATGACGAAACCTTGAGGACAGGACCTCCGCTCAGCCGCAATGGACGGCTAGTGTACTCCCCACCGTACGACCAAACCAGATCGCTGAAAGCATCGTGAAACGTCAATCTTCCCCAACCTTTTCCAGATAGCTCTGGAAGACGCCGACATGGTTCATGGCGTCATCGCAGGAGTCCGCCCACAGATCGCGGGCACGGAACCGCACATCGTATGCGGGTTCCCCAGGCGCCTGCATGCCGTGCCCGGCCGCATCGGGGAACGGATAGGGGGGTGAGATGCCCACCACCACACCGGTCTTGCCACGAATATAGGCGGGCATGCGGACATGCCCCGGCACGTATTCGTTCTTAACCCGCACCGTCTCGCCGATAGCGAAGCTCTGCGGCGCGGCCGGCAGCCGCCCAGGCCCGATCGGCCCGGCGAGCGGGAAGGCGCCGCCGGCCAGTGTCTCAAGCTCCTCGTGGGTGACGACGCCCTTCTCCACCAACAGTGTGGCGACCGCCGTCAGGTGGCGCTCGTAATAGGCCGCCGTGACGTAATGACGCGGCGCCATGCGCTCGATGGCGTGGCGGAACTCGTCCATGTTGTAGAGGTGCTTGCGCAGCGCACAGGCGGACAGCGCGCGCACCACCGGTTCCCAGGTCTCGTGGTGTGGCAGGTCGGGGTACTTCACACCGCCGAAGCCTTGCTTGCCGCCCAGGTCGTGAAGGCTGTCCATGGCGTCAGCCCTTGACCTCGTCGAGCCGCGAAGCACCGATCATGGAATCCTGAGTGACGATGGTGGCGAGCTTTTCCACCGGCCAGCCCTCGGTCGCTGGCGGTTGTAGCGGCAGCACCATGTAGCGGGTATCGGCTGTCGTGTCCCAGACGCGGATCTCTGTGCTGGCCGGCAGGTCGAGGCCCATTTCCCGCAGCACTGTCCGGGACTCGCGCACCACGCGGGCGCGGTAGTCGAGATCCTTGTACCAGTCCGGTGCGGCGCCGATGATCGTATAGGCGGTGCATGAGCACAGCGTGCAGACGATCACGTTGTGGATGTCCGGCGTGTTCTCCAGCACGACCAGGTGCCGGTGATGTTCCGGGAATTCGAACCCCATCTCGCGTGCGGCGGCGGTGCCGTCAGTGAGCATGCGGGTGTGGAATGCCGGATCGGTCCAGGCACGGGCGACCATGCGCGCCCCGTTGGACGTGACCCAAGCGTCGTCGGCGTGCTCGGTGAATTCGCCGACGAAGCCATCTGGAAGTATGCCATGCCGTCGGAGGACCATTTCGATGGCCGCCGTCCTCTGCTCGGGTGGCGCAGCAGGTGGGGTGGCGTTGTCAGCCATCTCGCTCATCTCCTTCTCGCTGAACGGGTAGCATTCGCGCAACCGGTCCGCTGTTTCGTGGCCTGCAATGCCATCGGCCGAAGCTAATGGAGGGCGCATGCATCTCGCAAGCGGGTGTGCCGCCCCAGCAACCTAGCGTGACCGATGTCGCGGCGTCCAGCGGCGGCAGCGTGTGCCCGCGGAACGCTACGACGATGGCCAAGTCTTGGCCACTCCCCGGGGATCGCGCTCAACGCCTTGGCATTGCAGCAGGATTTTCGTTCGCGGCAGGGTCCCGACCGGCGCCGATCGGAGCCTCTCCCGGTTGTCACTTTCCGAAGCTGATGCAAGAGGCCGCCTCTCACTGCGCAAGTTGGATTAAGCCGCGCCTGGAACTGATTTCCGACAGAGTGTAGCGATTAGCAACCGCCGCCATTGGACGGCTTCTCCGACCGGCAGCTCGAAAGTCAATTGTCTGTGGACGTATCCACTACCTTTGCTGCGTAGGAAGACTCGCTTTTTGGGATGCCGACAAGCCGCGACACATACCGTAAGGCATTTCAGTTCATCGGTGTTCCACCTTTCGTGCGCGCCATTCTTAGCGGTGGCAACTAAAGGTGGATGTGGTGATATGTAAGTCTCGTCGGGTCGCTTCGAGAAGACGACGTAGTTGCGCGCAATTTCTACATCGCCGTCCATGAAGTGCCCATTGTCGAGTATGTGGGCATTTCGGGCGTCGGCGTCAAACTCGCTCTTCCCCGTGGCTCCATGCGCGGCTATTCGCCATAGCCAGTCCTCATGTCGATCACCAGCGGGGCGATCATTCTCGTCGTATACCCACCCGTTCCCGTCCGGTCTAATTAGGACATTGATGTAGGTCATACCGCGGAATCGGCGGTCTTGGAACACAACTCGGCGGTCGAGCGTTTCCGAGACCGTTGCGACGGCGCTCATCCGGTATCGAGTTTTGCCTCGATCCCTCGTGAACGCGAAGAACACGCAGATACTTCCTGGCTGGATATTGTTCCGAACATCTTGGCGGCAAACACCCCAGGTCAATGGTCCGCGGTCGCGCCGCGCAGCAAAAAAGGAAGGGTCATCTCCGTTGTCGTAAGGCCATTCGTTCGCAACTATGGCCCTCCCGACACAGGCAAAACGCCCTGATGCGGCTACCAGATGATTTGTTTGAGGAAATGAACGATAGGGAACCAGATATACGCCGGTCATTTCAAACTACGCCTCCTCTAACGGACTTGCGGGCACCCGATGCGTTCAACTCGGCCAGGAAGAACCACATCGGGAAAACGCCCCTATCGATTTTCACTACGATCGGGCCTTCAGTCTCCGGAAGCCCGTTCTGTCATCAATTCCGCTAAACCAAAATGGGACGCCATGGCAGCGGGCGGGGTGTTGCCAAAGAACTGCACTGCCTCCCGGCTCACGGCAATCGCCGGTGCAAGTCCAGGAACGCGCGGACGGTGATGATCCTGGCGCTCTCGTAAAGCCCGAGCGCCAACAGGCCGCTCTTGTCGCCTGTCACCAGGAAATCGGCGCGCCCGGCGGCGGCCGTCGCCAGCAGGTAATCATCGCAGGGGTCGGGAGAGACCGTGACCGGCGGCAGGTTCGGAACCAATTCCGCGAGGCCGCGAAGCTCGTTGATGAGTCGCCCGGCAAGCGCCGGTGACAAGCGTTCGCGGATCTTCGGGTACCGGGTGACGCGTCGCAACTCGTCGAGCTGTTCAGCGGAAGTGAGAAGGTCGAACCTTCCTTCGCGCCAGAGAACGATCAGCTGCGCCGGCAGCGATGTTTCGATCAGCAAAGCGCTGATGAGAACATTGGTGTCGACGACGATGCGCACACATCACCCGGGCCTGGAGGTCTCTGTTTGCCGGATTGACGAGACGGCCTCGTCGATGAGGGATTCGAGTTCTGCGGCAGGCAGATCGGCAAACTTGCCGCGGACTTCGGTGATCGTCTGATCGAGCACCCGCCAGCGGACAGCCTCCTCGATGAATTTCGAGAGGTCGCCTTTCTTGAGGCCGCGCTGGGCGAGGAAGCTGCGGACGGCGATGTCGGTCTCCTTGGAGACCGAGACGGTCCAGCGGGTGGTGTCCTCCGGCATCGGGGTCTCCCAATCGGCGTCTAAACGTCTAACAGTATAAGCGGCTAGGCGTCTTTCGCAAGCCCGGGCGGCCCGTTATTCTTGATACCAGATTTATCGAGGGGTGGGCGGTCCCTCCGGCGCCCGACCATGCAGCCGAGGTGAGCGTGCCGTGGAAGCCGCGACCGCCGCCGGCAACCCGCATAAACGCACGCCCGGTTTCGCCCGGCCTGGAAGCGAGGCAGTCGGCTTCCGCCGGGTGTGGGGCATCGCATCGCAGCCACTCCTGCCAGGCTTCGTGGGAAGGTGGCAAAGCTGCTTTGCCTTCGAGACCGCTTGGCGCGGCGAAAGGCGCCCTCTCTGCGGGTCACTGTTCTCGGCGATCGCGAGGTTCTGCCGCCGGGTCAGGCCGGCGCGGAGGCCGACGAAGAGGCACGCGCTTCCGATGCGCAACGCTCTGCTTGCCAGCTCGTTTCTTTCCCGCGACCATCCCCCGGCCGCGGCGGGGTCGCATTGCCGCGCCGCACGGGAGGAGCCATGGCAGGCGACGTGCAATCGGCCTGGATCGCGGCCGGCGCCGCGATCGTCGTATCGCTCATTTCGCTCGGCACGGCCGCCTGGACCAGCATCCAGGGCGGCCGCGCCGCCCGCGAGCAGGCCGAAAGGCAAGCCGCGACCGAGCGCAGCCTCGCGGTCCTGAACAGCCGCCTCGGCGAGGAGCAGGACGCCGCCAAGGCCAAACGCGACTACGAATACGAGGCCCGCAAGCGCCTCTACACCGAGCTCTATCCGCTCGCCTACCAGCTCCAGCAGGCGGCGCGCCGCGCCCGCCATCGCATCATGAATCTCGCCCTCGCCACCCGCATCGGCGCGCTCGCAACCGGGCCCGACAACTGGATCACCGGCCGCGATCCCTACTACTTCACGAGCGTCATCCACAACCTCGTCGCGCCGCTCGCCATCCAGGAACTCATCACCCGCAAACTCACCCTGCTCGATCTCGCGCTCGATTCCGACCTGCAAGGCCAGCATCTCATCGCCGGCCGCGCCTACGAAGCCCTTCGCTCGGATTACACCCTCGTCGATCCGCGCTATCCGCCAGTCATCTTCGGCGCGGCCGGCGTGCACTACGCCCCGCCCGAGAACCCTCCCGCCACGCCCCCCTCGGAAGCCGAGCAGCGCTGGAAGTGGCGCCAGGGCCTCTATTCGGGCCAGATCAGCGAGGCCGTCGGCGCGCTCCTGGCCACGGAAAGTACGACCGTCCGCGCCATGACCTACGCCGAATTCGCCAAGGCGCTGGCCGGTGCCGATCTCCGCGCCGAGGCCGATCCCCCCGGCCGCGCCGGCGAGATGAAGCGTGCGCTCGGCCCGCTGATCGAAATCTTTCGCGCCTTTCACCCCGCCTGCCGGCCGATCACGTGGCGTATCCTCATCGCCCAGGCCGCCTGCTACCGTGCGCTCGCCGCTGCCGCAGCCGGCGGTGGCACGTTGGAGGCCATCCTGCGCGCCGCACGGTACACCGAGGAGAAAGACCGCAAGCCCTTCGACTGGATTGGCGAAGACCCGCGCGCCATCCCGCCTCCGCTTCATGGCCAGATCGACTTCCCGGCCGAGCAGGCATCGGCCTTCGCCGCCGCCAACCTTTTCCTCGATCATACTCTGCGGGATCTCGCGGAGTGATCTTTCGGATCAGCGCAACCCACCGGCACGCTCGATAAAGCCTGCAATTTCAGGAACACCGCGCCCGGCGCGAAGGTTGGCGAAGACGAACGGGCGATCGCCACGCATGCGCTTCGCATCGCGCTCCATGATGTCGAGGCTGGCGCCGACGAGAGGTGCGAGGTCGATCTTGTTGATGACCAGAAGATCGCTGCGCGTTATTCCGGGGCCGCCCTTGCGGGGAATCTTGTCGCCGGCGGAAACGTCGATGACGTAGATCGTGAGATCCGCAAGCTCGGGACTGAAGGTCGCGGCCAGATTGTCACCGCCGGATTCGATCAGGATCAATTCGAGCGCGGGGAAACGGCGGCGGAGCTCGGCCACGCCGGCGAGATTGATGCTGGCATCCTCGCGAATCGCGGTGTGCGGGCAACCACCTGTTTCGATGCCGAGAATGCGCTCCGGACGGAGCGAGCCGGCACGGGTCAGGAACTCGGCATCCTCCCTGGTGTAGATGTCGTTGGTGATGGCGGCGATCTCGAAACGGTCGCGGAAGGTTTTGCAGAGCGCATCCATCAGCGCCGTTTTGCCGGTGCCGACCGGGCCGCCAATGCCGACACGCAGGGGACCGCTTGAACTCATGAGCGGAAGAGCCGCGTGTACTGGGTTTCGTGGCGCATCGCCGCGATCTCGGAGCGGAAACAGAAGCCGCCGAGATCGTCGGATGAAGCTTCGCGCGTGGCTTTTTCCAACTCGAGGATGGCGGGCTCGAGGGCGGCGAGCACGCGCAAGCCCGCCTGCTGGCCGAGCGGAATGAGGCGGAGCGCGGCGGAGACCAGATTGGCTGCGCATGCGTGGAGGAAGGCGAGCGCGAGAAGGTCTTCGTCGGTGCCGTTGCGGGCGCCGAGCCGGCCGACGGCGACCGGCAGAGCGGCCGGTTCCGTTCCGCCCCAGGGAACAGAGGCCGCGGCAAAGGCCTCGCCTTGCAGCAGCGTTTCCTGGCGCCGCTCGAGCGAGGCGGCGAGCGCTGAGGCAAGTGCTGCGACATCCTCGCCGCGATGCGCGCAACGAAGCAGGATCACGTCGTTACGGAAGCTGCCGTGGCGGATGAGATCGGAGAGCCAGGCATCGAGGCTCCGTTCGTCGCCAACGAGGCCTGCCCCTACGGCCCATTCGAGACCGTGCGAATAGGCGAAGGCCCCCGTGGGAAAAGCCGGAGAGAGCCAGGTCAGGACGCGCAGCAGCGTGGCCTGGCTAATGGTGATGTGATCCGGCATAGGCCCCTGTCTCGGGATCGAATGGTGCGAGGACGGGCGATGCACTGCCGCCGAGGCGGGTGACCATGTCCGCGATCACGTGATCCTCGCGGATGCGGAGCGCGCCCGGCAAGATCTGGACCGGGAGATGGCGGTTGCCGAGGTGCCAGGCGATGCGCGCCAGGGCATCGCCATCGGGGGCGCGGATTTCGAGCAAGGGCTCGGCAAGCGCGAGGACGCGGACCACGCCGCCCTCCTCGAGGCGGAGCCCGTCGCCTTCGCGCAAATGTTCGGCTGCCGGAAGGTCGAGGAGGAGTTCGGAGCCGGAGAGTGTCTGCAGCACGATGCGGCGGCGATGCCGCCGGTCATAGTCGATGCGAACGCGGTCGACCTCGCGATCCTCGGGCCAGGTGCCGGCGCGCAGGACCTCGTGCGCGCGCATTCAGAACAGGAAATAGCGCTGCGCCATCGGCAGCGTGGTTGCCGGCTCGCAGGTCAAGAGCGCGCCGTCCGCGCGCACTTCGTAGGTTTCGGGATCGACCTCGATCAGCGGCGTCGCATCGTTATGGATCATGCTGCGCTTGCCGATGCCGCCGCGCGTGTTGGCGACCGCGGAGAGCCGCTTCTGGAGGCCAAGCTTCCGGCCGATCCCGTCGGCCAGCGAAGCGGCGGAGACGAATGTGATGGCGCTTTCGGTGAGCGCGCGGCCGAGCGCGCCGAACATGGGGCGGTAATGGACCGGCTGAGGTGTCGGGATCGAGGCATTGGGGTCGCCCATCGCCGCGCAGGCAATGCTGCCTCCCTTGAGCACGAGGTCGGGCTTCACGCCGAAGAATGCTGGCGACCAGAGCACGAGATCGGCGAATTTTCCCGCTTCGACCGAGCCCACCTCGTGAGAGATGCCCTGGGCGATCGCCGGATTGATCGTGTATTTGGCGAGGTAGCGTTTCACCCGCGCATTGTCCGCCGCGCCGTCGCCGGCAAGCGCGCCGCGCTGCTGCTTCATCTTGTGCGCGGTCTGCCAGGTGCGGATGATCACCTCGCCCACCCGGCCCATGGCCTGGCTGTCGGAAGACATCATCGAGATCGCGCCGAGATCGTGCAGGATGTCCTCGGCGGCGATCGTTTCGCGGCGGATACGGCTTTCCGCGAAGGCAACGTCTTCGGCAATCGCGGGATCGAGATGGTGGCAGACCATGAGCATGTCGAGATGCTCGTCGAGCGTGTTGGCCGTGTAGGGGCGGGTCGGGTTGGTGGAGCTTGGCAGCACATAGGAGAGACCGGCGACCTTGATGATGTCGGGCGCGTGGCCGCCGCCCGCGCCCTCGGTATGGAAGGCGTGGATGGTGCGGCCCTGGAAGGCGGCGATCGTGTCCTCGACGAAGCCGCTTTCGTTCAGCGTGTCGGTGTGGATCATCACCTGGATGTCGAAACGGTCGGCCACGGAAAGGCAGCAATCGATTGCGGCCGGGGTCGTGCCCCAATCCTCGTGGAGCTTGAGGCAGGCGGCGCCGCCCAGCACCATTTCCTCGAGTGCGGCAGGGCGCGAGGCATTGCCCTTGCCGGCAAAGGCGAGATTGACGGGGATGGCCTCGGCGGCCTGCAGCATGCGTCCGAGATGCCAGGGCCCTGGCGTGCAGGTTGTGGCGGCCGTGCCGGTAGCGGGGCCGGTGCCGCCGCCGATCAGCGTGGTCACGCCGGAGGCGAGCGCCTCGTCGGCAAGCTGCGGGCAGATGAAATGAATATGGCTGTCGATTCCACCGGCGGTGAGGATCTTGCCTTCGCCGGCGATGATTTCCGTGCCGGGCCCGATGACGATATCGACGCCGGGCTGGATGTCCGGGTTGCCGGCCTTGCCGATCGCGCTGATCCGGCCGCCGGTGATCGCGACATCGGCCTTGACGACTCCCCAATGATCGAGGATCAGCGCGTTGGTGATCACGGTGTCGGCCGCGCCCTCGGCGCGCGTCGCCTGCGACTGGCCCATGCCGTCGCGGATCACTTTCCCGCCGCCGAATTTCACTTCCTCGCCCGGGATGGAAAAATCCCGTTCGACCTCGATCAAGAGATCGGTGTCGGCGAGGCGTACACGATCGCCGACAGTCGGGCCGAACATGTCGGCATAGGCGGCGCGCGGAATGCGTGCCATCAGGCGAGCGCCTTCATCATGGCGGCACGAAATCCGCAGACGACGCGGCGGCCGCGAAACGGGATGAGGCTGATCTCGCGGCTCTGACCAGGCTCGAAGCGCATGGCGGTGCCGGCCGCGATGTCGAGCCGCATGCCGAGCGCTCTCTCGCGGTCAAAGAGAAGTGCGGGATTGGTCTCGGCAAAATGATAGTGGCTGCCGACCTGGATGGGGCGATCGCCGGTGTTGGCGACCGTGAGATGCAGGCGATCGAGGCCGGCATTGATCTCGATCTCGCCTGGCCGGGTCAGAACTTCGCCGGGAATCATCGGATCGGCTCGTGCACGGTGACGAGCTTCGTGCCGTCGGGGAAGGTTGCTTCCACCTGCACCTCGGGGATCATCTCCGCCACGCCTTCCATCACCTGATCGTGGGAAATCACGTTTGCACCGCTCGCCATCAGGTCCGCGACACTTCGCCCGTCGCGCGCACCCTCGATGACGAAATCGGTGATCAGCGCGATCGCTTCCGGATGGTTGAGCTTCACGCCGCGCTCGAGCCGCCGGCGGGCGACGACGGCGGCCATGCTGATCAGCAATTTGTCCTTCTCGCGCGGCGTGAGATGCATCGGGAAGCCCGTCGATGCGTGTGAGACCGAGACATTGTGACGGCCAATGCAGAGGGCTTCAAGGGGCCGGGACAGGCAGGGTTTTGCATTCCGTGCCTTGGCACATCCAGGGCCTGCTCTTCAGCACAGCCAGACGCGGGGCAATGGACGGCCCGGGCGGAGTGCGCCAAGAGCGGCGAGGATTCCGGTGCGGAGCGCGCTTCCTTCGCGCGCGGTGAGGCGGGCGATCGAGAGGCCGTCGAAGGACGAGACGCCGGCTTCTATTCCCGGCAGCGCGAGGGCGGCGCGGAGGGCATCGAGATCGCAGGTCCCTCCGACCTTGAGAATGGTGGCAACGGCGCGCGCGCCGCCGGCGATCGCCGGCCGATCGAGCAGTTCGGCAACGGCGCCGGCGAGACGCAGGCGATCCTCGAAGATCAGTTTTCCCGCACGGTGAACCGAAACACGGTCGCGAAACAGAGCGCTCCGCACCTCTTCTCCCATGGCCAGCCTGCCGAACAGGATGGCTTCGACGACGAGGAGCGAGGCGTCGGCCGCGAGTTCGATGGAAAGCGCGCGATCGAGCGCCGTGCCATCGAAGAGAATGGCCTCCTGGGGCAGCCATTCCAGCGCTGCACCGGGGGCGAGGAGAAGAGAGTGGCGGAGATGCGCGGGCGGGCTGCCGGGCGCGGCGCGGTAGAAGCGTTCGGCGGCCTGCCCGGCGATGGTTGCCGTGGCGCCGGCCGCGAGCCTGACCGAGATCTGAAGGCGATCGCCGGGTGCGATGCCGCCCGAGCTGTTGATGGGAACCGCGATGGCGAAGCCGCCCGGCGCGGGGCGCGGAAAACGCGCCTTCAGACAGCCCTCCTGGAGGAATTCGGCGAGCACCGTTGCCTCGCCGCGACGGCGGAAGCCGATTTCAAGCCGTCCCCGTGCGCGTTCGGGGTGAAAGGGAGGGTCAGATCGAAAGGCGGCGGCGGACATCCTGCTCGTCGAGCGCGGCGAGCGGCCCGGCGAGCACGATGCGGCCACGATCCATCACCGCGATCTCCTGGGCAAGCTCACGCGCAAATTCGAAATATTGCTCGACGAGCAGGATCGCCATTTCTCCCTGATCGCGCAAGTGAGCGATGACGCGGCCGATTTCCTTGATGATGCTGGGCTGGATTCCCTCGGTCGGTTCGTCGAGCAGCAGCAGCCGCGGGCGCATGACCAGGGCGCGCGCGATGGCAAGCTGCTGATGCTGGCCGCCGGAGAGATCGCCGCCGCGCCGCCCGAGCATCGATTTGAGCACGGGGAACAGCGAAAAAATTTCGTCAGGCAGGCGGCGCGCGTGGCGGCCGAGGACGGAGAAGCCAGTCTCGAGGTTTTCCTTCACGGTAAGCAATGGAAAAATGTCGCGCCCTTGCGGGACCCAGGCGATGCCTCGGCGGGCGCGTTCGAACAGGGGCAGGCGCGAAATCTCCGCCCCTTCCCAGCGGATGGAGCCCGAGACGATCGGGTGGGCGCCGACGATCGCGCGCAAGAGGCTTGTCTTGCCGACGCCGTTGCGGCCGAGCAGGCAGGTGACCTTCCTGGGCGAGGCCGCGATGCCGACCTCGCTGAGCGCGATGGCGGCACCGTAACGGAGATCGATTCCACTCACTTCGAGCATGGCATCAGCGCCCCAGATAGACCTCGATGACGCGCGGATTCTCGCTCACCTCGTCGATCGCACCTTCGGCCAGCAACGAGCCTTCGTGCAGCACGCTGACGGTGGCACCGAGCTCGCGCACGAATGCCATGTCGTGCTCCACGACGACGAGGCTGTGGACGCGATTGATTTCGCGGAGGAGTTCCGCTGTCTCGCGGGTTTCGGCATCGGTCATTCCGGCCGCCGGCTCGTCCACCAGGAGAAGGCGCGGATCCTGGGCGAGCAGCATGCCGATTTCGAGCCATTGTTTCTGGCCGTGGCTGAGCGCTCCGGCCGGCATGCGGCGCTGCTCGCCAAGGCGGATGGTTGCCAGGATCACCTCGATTCGTTCGCGCTCTTCCGGCGTCTGTCGTGCGAAGAGGCTGAAGCGCGGACGGCGATCGGAGGCGAGGGCGAGGAGGAGGTTAGTCCAGACAGTGTGGAATTCGAACACGGTCGGCTTCTGGAACTTCCGCCCGATACCGAGGCGGGCGATGGCCGCCTCGTCGAGGCTGGTCAGATCTGTTTCGATGCCAAACAGGGCGCGGCCGGAATCGGGGCGGGTCTTGCCGGTGATGACGTCCATCATCGTGGTCTTGCCGGCGCCGTTCGGGCCGATCACGGCACGCATCTCGCCTTCGTTGAGCGAGAAGGAAAGCTCGTTCAGGGCACGGAAGCCGTCGAAGGTGACGCTGACATTCTCGAGCCGGAGCAGCGGCGGCGACACCGCGGCGGCAACACCGGCCGTCACGGCGCGGGCTCGGGCGCGGCGTGGCAGGCGGGCTCCGGGCGGGCTCCGACAGCCAGAGGTGCTGCTGATGGCTGAGAGAGGCGTGAGAGGCCGGCGGCGAGCGAGCCCACGATGCCGCGCGGCAGGAATAACGTCACCGCAATGAAGAGTCCGCCGAGGGCGTAGAGCCAGAGACCCGGAAAGGCGGTCGTCGACCAGGATTTGGCGAAATTCACGAGGACCGCGCCGAGAATGGCGCCCGAGAGCGTGCCGCGGCCGCCGAGCGCCACCCAGATCACGGCTTCGATCGAGTTGCCGGGAGCGAACTCGCTCGGGTTGATGATCCCGACCTGCGGCACATAGAGCGCGCCGCCGATGCCGGCCATCACGGCGGAGAGGACGAAGACGAAGAGCTTGTAGGATTCCGGCCGATAGCCGAGGAAGCGGGTGCGGCTTTCGGCGTCCCTGACGGCGACCAGAACCTGGCCGAAACGCGAGCGGACGAGCCAGCGCGCGAGCAGGAACTGGGCGGCGAGGATCGCGGCGGAGAGCAGCATCAGGCCCACTTCCGTGGTTCGCGCGCTGACGGGAAAGCCGAGGATGTCCTTGAAGTCGGTCATCCCGTTATTGCCACCGAAGCCCATGTCATTGCGGAAGAAGGCGAGCATCAGCGCATAGGTCAGGGCCTGGGTCATGATCGAAAGATAGACACCCGTGACGCGCGAGCGGAACGCCAGGAAGCCGAACACGAAGGCGAGCAGGCCCGGCACCAGTACCACCAGGATCATGGCGAACCAGAAATGGTTCGAGCCGAACCAGTACCAGGGCAGTTCCTTCCAGCCGATGAAGACCATGAAATCGGGCAGGTGCGGATTGGCATAGACGCCGCGCGCACCGATCTCACGCATCAGGTACATTCCCATGGCATAGCCACCGAGGGCGAAGAAGGCGGCGTGGCCGAGAGTGAGGATGCCGGCAAAACCCCAGACCAGGTCGACGGCCAGAGCCAGCATGGCATAGCAGAGATATTTGCCGACGAGGCTGACGACGAAATCGGGCACGTGCAGGGCGGAAGTCGCCGCGGTGCCGAGATCGAGCACGGCCATCAGCAGTGCGCCGCCGAGGATCAGACCGACGGTGAGCGCGGAATGCGCGTCGCGCTGCATGATCAGGCCTCGACCGCCCGGCCGCGTACGGGGAAGAGCCCGCGCGGCCGACGCTGGATGAAGAGGATCAGCAGCACGAGCACGGCAATCTTGCCGAGCACGGCGCCGGCAATCGGCTCCAGCACCATGTTGACGATGCCGAGAATGAGCGCGGCTACGACCGCGCCCCAGAGATTGCCGACGCCGCCGAAGACGACCACCAGGAAACTGTCGATGATGTAGCTCTGGCCGAGGTTGGGGCTCACATTGTCGATCTGCGAGAGGGCGACGCCGGCGATGCCGGCGATACCGCAACCGAGGCCGAAGGTGAGTGCATCGACGAGCGGCGTGCGGATGCCCATGGCGGCGGCCATGCGGCGGTTCTGGGTGACGGCCCGCATCGAGAGCCCGAGCCGGGTGTGGCTGAGCACGGCCATGAGGAGCGCCAGGGTGGCGATGGTGAAGGCGATGATCCAGAGCCGGTTCAGGGTGAGCGTGAGCCCGCCGAGATGCACGGCTCCGCTCATCCAGGCGGGCGAACTCACGTCCTGGTTGGTGGGGCCGAAGATCGAGCGCACCGTCTGGATCAGGACGAGGCTGAGACCCCAGGTTGCCAGCAGGGTTTCCAGCGGCCTTCCATAGAGGAAGCGGATCAGTGTCTGCTCGATGACGATGCCGAGGAGGCCGGCGACAAGAAATGCGGCCGGTATCGAGAGGATCAGGCTTTCATTGGAGAAAGCGGGGAACGTCGCGGCCACCACCTGCTGCACCACGAGCGTGGTGTAGGCGCCGACCATGACGATCTCGCCATGGGCCATGTTGATGACGCCCATGACACCGAAGGTGATGGCAAGGCCGGCTGCGGCCAGCAGCAGCACCGAGCCGAGGCTGATCCCGTAATAGACCGTTTCGAGAACGTTCCAGAGCGCCAGCGTCCGATCGATCTGGTGGACCGCGGCGGCGGCGGCCCTGGCAACCGGAGACGGCGCCGAGCCGAGGGAGGCGAGCAGGGCGCGCGCGGGCAGATCGCCGCGGCCGGCGACGACCTTAACCGCGGCGATCCGTTCGGCGATTGACGTGGCGGCGGAATTCAGTCGCGCCGCCGCCTGTGCCTCGAGGAGCAGACGACGCACACCCGGATTGCGCTCGCGCGCGAGGGCGACGTCGATCAGCTTCAACGAGGCCGGATCGGCAGCTTCGAACAGCGCCTCTGCCGCCTTGCCCCGCACCGCGAGCGCCGGGGAGAGAAGATCGAGCATGCCACGCGCAGCCTCGATCGCGCTTCTGACCATGTCGTTGACGATGACGGGCCGGATCACCGGGAACGGCGGTGTTGCAATCTTCTCGCCGGTGCGCGCGGCGACAAATCCGCCATCCGGCTCCTTGATGAAGAGACCATTGTCCGGCCGCGGCCAGCGCCAGGTGTAGAGCCGGTTCGCGGCGAGCGCGTCGATGAGCGCAGCGGCGCGAGGATTGCCCGAGGCTGCGAGCGCCTCCACTGCCTGCTCGATGCGGGAGAAATCGGGTGAGGCAAGCCCTGCGAACGGGTCGGCGGCCGCGGCCGGCGCGGGCCGGAACAAGGCGAACCCGAGGCAAAGCAAGAGCAGCCGGCCGAGCCGTCGTCCTTTGCCCCGGTTTCCCTCCGTCATGGGCGGCGGGTCAGCTCTTCTGGGTCCTGCCGAGGCACCTGCCGGCCACCACGTCGTAGTTGCCGCAGGACATCGGCGGAAGCCAGTCGCCGATCAGGTTCTTCGATTCCGGCAGATAGGGTGACCAGGGCTGGGCCACGACGAGCCCGGGCGTCTGATAGACGACACTGAACTGGCCGTTGGCCTGCACCTCGCCGATCAGCACCGGCTTGCTCAGATGGTGGTTCGGCATCATCGTTGCGAAATCGCCGGTGAGGTTGGGGTGGGCGACACCGATCATGGCGTCGATCACGGAAGTGGGATCGGTCGTGCCCGCCTTCTCGACCGCCTTCACCCACATGTTGAAGCCGATATAATGGGCTTCCATGGGGTCGTTGGTGACGCGCTTGTCGTTCTTCACGAAAGCCTTGAAGTCGGCGATGAACTTTTTGTTGGCGGGGGTGTCGACGCTCTCGAAATAGTTCCAGGCGGCGAGCTGACCGACCAGCGGCGCGGTGTCGATGCCAGCCAGCTCCTGCTCGCCGACGCTGAAGGCAACCACCGGGATGTCGGTGGCCTTGATGCCCTGGTTGCCGAGCTCCTTGTAGAAGGGCACGTTGGCATCACCGTTGATGGTGGAGACCACGGCCGTTTTCTTTCCGGCCGAGCCGAAGCTCTTGATCTCAGCGATGATGCTCTGCCAGTTCGAATAGCCGAACGGCGTGTAGTTGATCATGATGTCGGCGGAATTGACGCCCTTCTGCTTGAGATAGGCTTCGAGGATTTTGTTGGTGGTGCGCGGATAGACATAGTCCGTGCCGGCCAGCACCCAGCGCTTCACCCCCACCTGGTTCATCAGGTAGTCGACCGCGGGGATCGCCTGCTGGTTCGGCGCCGCACCGGTATAGAAGACGTTGCGGCTGCACTCCTGGCCTTCGTACTGCACCGGATAGTAGAGAATGCCGTTGAGCTGCTCGAACACCGGGAGGACGGACTTGCGCGAGACGCTGGTCCAGCAGCCGAAGATGGCGGCCACCTTCTCGACCGAGAGCAGCTCGTGCGCCTTTTCCGCGAAGAGCGGCCAGTTCGATGCCGGATCGACCACGACGGGGACCAACTCTTTTCCCATCACGCCGCCCATCGTCTTGTTCTGCTGATCGATCAGCATCAGCATCACGTCCTTGAGCGGGGCCTCGCTGATCGCCATCGTTCCGGACAGCGAGTGCAGGATTCCGACCTTGATCTTGTCGCCGGCGGCCCGCGCGGCGCGGCTCACGAGGCTTGCGGTGCCGAGTGTGGCCGCTGCTGCCGCCACGCCCATCCCCAGCCCACCGAACTCCCTCCGTCCCAGTTTCAAACCGTCAAGCCCCACCAGTGCCTCCTCTGTTTTTTGTCCCATGACCAAGCCTCGCTGCCTCCGCAGTCGCGGCGGCAGCGCCCTTTGGCCTTGGAGCAAGAACGGAGCCAATCGGGCGGGACCATTTTTTGGGCACAAAGTGGGTTCTTCACTGAACCTCTTCTGCCTAAAAAATATGCAACTGCCTAAATGATTTGCGCGGATGCCGCTTTTTCCCCCACGCGTGGCGCGTCGGCCGTCGCGCGATTCCGCGCTTATCGGGAGAGCGGTCGCGCCTCGCCCGGCGGATCGCCGATCCGGCCTTCGACTCTGGAATCAGAGCCGATTTGACAGGACCGCAGCGGTACGATATCAGGCGATTCTACCAGATGCGAATGACTCTCATTTGCATTTAGGTCCCGACCGCCCGGGAGAGAGGAGAAAGATTTGCCGATGCCGCCCTTCCCGCGAGCCTGCGAACAGGCGCCCGATCGGAGCCTGCCGTTGCACCACGTCCGGGCCGCGCGCGGTTTCCTGGGTGCCGCCCTCTTCGCCACGGGCCTCCTGGCCGTGCCGGGCAAGGCGGCCGCACAGACCGACACCGCGGCGCCGGCGCCGAGCGAGCCCGGCTTCTTCACCGGCCTCTTCGCGCCCTCCCGGAGCAACCTCTTCCCCACGCTGGGCGGGCTGCGCACCGTGCTCGGCAATTACGGCATTACGCTCAACGTCACGGATGCCGAAACGGTGCTCGGCAACGTCTCCGGCGGCTTCAAGCAGGGTGCGACCATGCAGGGGCTGACCACCGCCACGCTGCAGATCAATACCGATACGGCCTTCGGCCTGCCGGGCGGCACCTTCAACGTGAGTGCGCTGCAAATCCACGGAAACAACGACTTCGATGCCTCCTATCTCGGCGCCATCCAGACCACGAACGGCAACGAGGCGGAGAATGCGACCCGGCTCTGGGAACTCTGGTACGATCAATCTTTCGCGAACGGCGCTTTCGACATCAAGATCGGACAGCAGAGTCTCGACCAGGAATTCATCGTCAGCCAGTACAGCGGCCTCTTCATCAACACGATGATGGGCTGGCCGGCGCTGCCCTCCAACAATCTCTATGCCGGGGGGCCGGCCTACCCGCTCTCCTCGCTTGGCGTGCGGGTAAGGGGCATCCCCGCGCCCGGCCTCACCGTGCTGGCCGGCGTATTCGACGACAACCCGCCGGGCGGACCCTTCGACAACGATCCGCAATCGCTCGACGCCGGGGGCACAAGGTTCAACCTGAACACCGGCGCGCTGATCATCGCCGAATTGCAGTACGCGGTGAACCAGCCTTCCCTCGGCCAGATGGATTACGGCCATCGGGCTGCCGGCCTGCCGGGCACCTACAAGCTCGGGTTCTGGTACGATACCGGCTCGTTCCCGGACCAGGAATTCGATGATACGGGCCTCTCGCTCGCCAATCCGGCAAGCACGGGTATCCCGCGGATGCACAAGGGCAATTTCAGCTTCTACGGCGTGATGGACCAGATGGTGTGGCGGCCGGATCCGCAAGGGCCGCGTTCGCTTGGCGTGTTCCTGCGTGCGATGGGAGCGCCGGCCCAGCAGAACTTCATCACCATGAGCGCCAATGGCGGCCTGGTGCTGGCGGATCCGCTGCCGGGTCGCGACAACGATCAGCTCGGCCTCGGCTTCGGTATCGTCAAAGTGAGCGGGGCGAAGAGCGCGCTCGACCAGCAGACGGCCTTCTTCACCGGCATGCCCTACCCGGTGCAAAGCACCGAGACCTTCCTCGAGCTGACGTACCAGTTCCAGGCCGCGCCGTGGTGGACTATCCAGCCGGACTTCCAGTATATCTTCAACCCGGGTGGGGGCATCCAGAATCCGGACAACCCTGCGGCGCGGATCGGCAACGAGGCCGTCATCGGCTTCCGCACCGTTGTCACGTTCTGAGGAAATCCCGTGATGCACTCTGGAAATCCTACCCCGATCGGAGGATCAAGACCGATGCGAACCAGCCGTACACCGAGCGTATCATTCCCATGGGCGACTGCCGGCACGCTTTCCCTGGCGCTTGCCGTCGCGGCCCTGCCGCAGCGTGCGCCGGCGCAGGCGTCCCCATTGTTCCTGCAGTCCATCCACCGGCACACCACGCTCACCTCGACCGTGCCGGACAATGGCGATGTCAATCCCTACGCCATCTATGTCGCCCCGGTCTCGGCCGGGAAGATCCGGAAGGGTGACGTGCTGGTCGACAATTTCAATGACGACAAGAATCTCCAGGGTCTCGGCACCACGATCGTCGACTACCATCCGACGACGAAGAAGATGACGCTGTTCGCCGCCATCCCGCGTCATCTCGCGCCATGTCCGGGCGGGGTGGGACTGACCACCGCGATGGTGATGCTGAAGTCAGGCTGGGTGCTCGTCGGCAGCCTGCCCAGCGACGACGGCACCACGAAGACCAAGGGCCCGGGCTGCCTGATCGTGCTCGACTCCGAGGGCAAGGTCGCCGGTACCATCGCCGGCCCGAACATCGACGGGCCCTGGGGGAACGTGGCGGTCGTCGACAACGGCAGCACGGTCACGCTCTTCGTCAGCAACACGGGCTTCGGCGTCAGCGCGCCGACGGATTCGAGCCCGGTGGTGAACAAGGCAACGATCGTCCGCCTGACGCTCTCGGCCTCTGCGGAGAAACCGCCGGTCGTCACCAACGAGACGGTGATCGGGAGCGGCTTCGGCGAGCAGGCCGACAAGGGCGTGTTCATCATCGGCCCGACCGGCCTCGCGCTCGGCAAGAACGGCGTGCTCTATGTCTCCGACGCCATCGGCAACCGCATCGGTGCGATCCCCGACGCCCTCACCCGCACGACGAGCGCCGGCACGGGGAAGGACGTGACCAAGGACGGGCTGCTGCAGCGGCCGCTCGCGCTGTGCATGGCACCGAACGGCCATCTGCTCGCAACCAATGCGCTGAACGGGAAGGTTGTCGAGATCGATCCCGCGACGGGCAAACAGCTTGCTGCACAATGGATTGACGTCGACAAGGCGCAGTCCCCGCCCGGCAGCGGCGACCTGTTCGGCATCGCCATGACGCCTGCGGGCGACGGGTTCTATTACGTGGAGGACGACGTGAATACGCTGGTGCTGGGGCACTGAGGCGAAGGAGCGCCGGAATGGGCGGCTGCCCGTTTTCCTCGCGGCGGGGTTTTCTTGGCGCGGCCGGGAGTGTGCTGGCCGCGTCGGCGTTTGCAGAGCGTGCCGTAGCCGATGGTGCCGGAACAGCCGCGCCTTCGGCCGGCAACAGCGCGCCGCGCACGGTCGGCGGGACGAGCGGCAACGGCGCTCCGATTCCGTTCCATGGCCGTCATCAGGCGGGGATCGATACGCCGCAGCAGACGCACGTCCTGTTCGCAAGCTTCGACCTTGTCGCCAAACGGGCGGAGGATGTCGTCCGTGTTCTGCGCGACTGGACCCTGGCCGCCCGGCGCCTGGCGGCGGGCGGGGCGCTGGGGAATGCGGGCGGCGATCCCACCGTCCCACCCCCTGACAGCGGGGACGCACTCGGGCTCGGGCCGCGGCGGCTGACGCTGACCTTCGGTTTCGGACCGGGCCTGTTCGAGAAGGACGGCAAGGACCGCTACGGCCTGAAGGCAAAACGTCCGGCGGCGCTGGTCGATCTGCCGCGGTTCAACGGCGACCAGCTCGACCCGGCGCACACCGGCGGGGATCTGTGCATCCAGGCTTGCGCCGACGACGGCGCGGTTGCGTTCCATGCGATCCGTGAGCTTGCCCGGATGGCCGCCCCGAATGATGCCGCCAACGGCTATGGCGGCAAGCAGGCGGGTGTTGCGGCTCCGTACGACGCCCATCAAGGTGCGGCAGTCCTGCGCTGGATCCAGGCCGGTTTCCTGCCGGGCGGGCCGTCCGGCGAGACGCCGCGCAATCTGCTCGGCTTCAAGGACGGCACCGAGAATCCCGGCCGCCCCCACCCGGCGGCGCGCGCGGGCGGCAAGCTCGCCGGCAACGGCACTTTCGAGGACGTGGTGTGGGTCGGCGAAGAGGGGCCGGAGTGGATGCAAGGCGGCAGCTACCTCGTGGTGCGCCGCATCCGGATCGCGCTCCAGCACTGGGACAATGTCGCGCTCGATTTCCAGGAGCAGGTGATCGGTCGGCGGAAGCTCGGCGGCGGGCCGCTGACGGGCGGTGGCGAATTCGCCCCGCTCGATCTCGATGCCACGGACAAGGACGGGAACCTTGTGATCGGCGACAACGCGCATGTCCGGCTGGGCGCGGCTTCCAGCAATGGCGGCGCGCGCATCCTGCGGCGCAGCTATTCCTACAATGATGGCCTGGCCATGATCGCCGAGCGCTGGCCGCCCTGGCGGCAGGGCCTGGAATACGAGGCCGGGCTGCTGTTCATCGCCTTCCAGCGGGATCCGCGAACCGGCTTCATCAGAATTTTCGAGAACATGGCGAAGCTCGATCTTCTCAACCAGTTCACGACCCATGTCGGGAGCGGGATATTCGCCTGCCCGCGGGGCATCGCGAAGGGCGAATTCGTCGGCAAGGAGTTGTTCGCGGCCTGAGAGCGCTCAGTTTTCGTGGTTGCACCGGCGCTCAGAGGGGCCGGCGCGCCCGGATGCGCGGCGGGCGGGTCGTTGCTGTCCCGGAGGGACGGAGGACGGCGGCGCGGCCGGCGATGCCGCGGCTGCTGCGCTGGAGAAGAATGCTGAGGCGCTCGGCCGCATTCAGGAGATGCGCCTGCATCGCCTGGCGGGCTTTTGACTCGTTGCCATCGGCGATGGCGGCGGCGATCGCGCGATGCTCGGCGTGCGTGTCCTCGACGCTGCCGGTGAGCGGCGAGGTGATCGGGAACCAGAGGCCGACCGTGGACAGGAGGGTCGCAACCACCGTGACGAAGATCGGATTGCCGGTTGCCTCGGCGATCGTGACGTGGAAGCGGTTGTCGTGCTCCTTGAAGCGCCGGTCGTCGGCCTGATCGCGCTTCATCAGGACGAGGAGTTCGCGGAGCTGGCCGATCGTTGCGGGTGACGATGTGGCGGCGGCCCTGGCGGCGCACATCGTTTCGACGCAGATACGGAACTCCGTGAAGTCCCCGACATTGCGCGGGCTCAGCAGCAGGCCCCAGAGGAAGGCATCCGAGAGCAGTTCGGAAGTCGGCTCGCGAATGAAAGAGCCCTCGCCGGGGCGGATGCTGACCACGCCCATGGTGACGAGGCTCTGGATCGCTTCGCGGATGGTCGAGCGGCCGACGCCGAAGCGGGTGGCGAGTTCCTTCTCGGAGGGGATGCTGTCGCCGGGCGCCCAGACGCGCTCCATGATGAGGCGGGCGATGGCGTTCACCACTTCGCGGGCGAGATTGGGCCGCGCGATCGGCTTGATGGCATCTGCCGGATCGCTCGGGGCGCCTGCCGATTGCGGGCCTTGCCGAGGCATGAGCGCGACCTATCCGACATCAGATGACTGATGCAAGGTGCGTGAGCGGGCAGGATGGCTTGACAGCGGGACGAACGGAGCCTGAAGCTATCAGACATCTGATGGCTGCTTGCGGCAACGGCCGGCTGCCGATATTGGGCGGCAGGGCGAAAGGAGATCGTCTATGTACGGGATCGTGAAGCGGGGACAGAGGCCCGTGCCCGTTCACGGCAACAGGGGTACAGAGCGCCCGGAGGCGGCGGCAGCCTGAGCCATCGGGCGGCCAGATCCGTTTGGCCGGGAGACGAGGAGGGAGGAAGCAATGGAGTGGTGTGAAGGGTTACGGAACTGGGGGCGTTGCGCGATCGGGGCGGCGATCGCGGCCGGGGGGATGCTGGTCTCGGGACAGGGGTGGGCGGCATGCACGACGCGCTCGCAACCCTATCCGGCGTGGCCGGCGCCGACCATCGTGCAGACGCTTTCGGTTGCCCAGGCCAAGCAGTTCGTGGCCGAGCATACCGGGCTGCAGACGAAGTGGCTCGGCCCGACCAGCGGGCCCAAGGCGCTGGCCGGCCCGGTGACGATCGCCTGGGTCGCGGACCAGGGCTATTCGACCTACAACGGCTGGGGCAACGGCGTTCGCGACGCGACGAAGGCACTGGGCTGGACGTTCCGGGCCTTCAATACGCGCGGCACGATGGCGGGCGAGCTGGCGGCGGAGTACCAGGCACTGGCCGCGCACGTGACGGCGATCATCACGCCTGACGATGCGCATGCGCTGCAGAAGCCGATCCAGGAAGCGATGAAGGAATGCATCCCGGTGGTCGGGATCCATGCCACTGCCTTCCCCGGCCCGGCTCCGGACCTCGGACTCTACGACAACATCGCCTCGAGCGCGGCCGAGATCGGCGAATCGCAGGCGGCCTACGTGATCGCGATGTCGGACGGCACCGCGCACGACATCCACATGGTGGACAACAGTTTCGCGATTGCCCGCTTCAAGGCCAAGGCGGCGACGACGCCGATCATCAACTGCAAGGGTTGCAAGTTCCTTGAAATGGTCAACGTGCCGATCGGCGATCTTGCCCAGCGCGTGGGGCCGGCGACCTCGGGGCTCCTGGCCCGCTATGGCAGCTCATGGTGGATGACCACCTGCTGCGACGACTATTATCCGTACGTGGCGTCGACGCTCAGGGCTGCCGGCGTGCCGTTCGACAGGGTGAAGCTGATTGGTGCGGATGCGCCGCCTTCGGCGTACGAGCTGATCCGCAAGGGCGAGTATGAGGTCGCGACCGTTCCCGAGCCGAGCACGCTGTTCGGCTACGAGGCGGTGGACGCGGTCGTGCGCGCGATGGCGGGGCAGCCTCCCGCGCAATGGGTGCAGCCGACCTATATCCGCACCAAGGAGAACGTCGACCAGGAGGGCGGCAAGAGCAACGAACTCGTGCCGAGCAACAACTTCGCCTGCCACTACCTGAACATCTGGAAGGGCACCAACAACCCCTGCTGAGATGGCGGCGGGCGGCGCGGCCCGGCACTCCGTGGCAGAGCATGCCATGGAGGCCGGGGCGGTGCCGACACTGGCGATCGACGGGTTGACGAAACGGTTCTTCGGCACGCTTGCACTCGACCGCGTCGATCTCACGTTGCAGCGGGGCGAGATCCACGCCCTGATCGGCGAGAACGGGGCCGGGAAATCGACACTGATCAAGTGCCTTGCCGGCATCTACCAGGCCGATGGCGGGGAGATCAGGCTGCACGGCGCACGGGTTGAACCATGGCTGCACGAATTGCCGATCTCGTTCGTGCACCAGGACCTCGGCCTGGTCGATGAATTGAGCGTCGGCGAGAACGTCGCCCTGGTGAGCGGGTTCCCGCGCCGACGCGGGTTGATCGACTGGCGGGGCGTGTGGTCCCAGGCCCGCGCAATCTATGCGGCGATGCAGGTCGAGGCGCCGGATCCGCGGCTGCCCGTGGGCACGCTCGGCGCTGCCGGACGGGCGATCCTCGGGATCGTCAGGGCGCTGGCACGGCGGAGCGAGATCGTGGTGCTGGACGAGCCGACCGCTTCCCTGCCGGAGCCGGACGCGCAGCATCTTTTCCAGGTGCTGCGCACACTGCGCGCGAGCGGCAAGGGCATCATTTATGTTTCGCACCGGTTGAACGAACTGGCCGGCCTTGCGGACAGGGTCACGGTGTTGCGCGACGGAAGGAAGGTGCGCACGGCGCGGCTTGCCGACACCACTCCGAAGGCGCTGGTGCGGGACATGCTGGGCCGCGAGATCGGGATGGCAGCGACGGCGCACGCGGCGGGCGGGGCGAGCCAGCCGGTGCTGGCGGCGAGTGGTCTCTGGATCGGCCGGCGCGGCCCGGTCGATTTCGAGATTGCCGCCGGCGACGTGGTGGGGCTGGTGGGCCTGCGCGGAGCCGGCCAGCAGGATATCGGGCGTGCCATCTTCGGCGCGGTGCGACCGGACAGGGGGGAGTTGCGACTGGACGGGGTGCCCCTTTCGCCAGTCGAAGGCATTCCCGAACGCATCGCGCGCGGCATCGCCCTCCTGGCCGGCGACCGCGGACGCGAGAGCGCCTTCTCAGGCATGTCGGTGCAGGAGAACATGCTGCCAAGCCCGCACATCGGCGGCGAGGCGGCGTGGCGGTGGGTTGCGCCGGGGCGCGAGCGGCGGCGCATCGCGGCACGGCTCGAGCGCTTCGATGTGCGGCCGCGCAACCCGGCCGCCCTGATCGACTGGCTGAGCGGCGGCAACCAGCAGAAGGTCTTTGTCGGGCGGTGGCTCGAGTCCAAGGCGCGTCTTTTCATCATGGAGGAGCCGACGGCGGGCGTGGATGTCGGGGCCAAGTTCGCGATCCACCAGCTTCTGCGCGACGCCGCCGCGCGGGGCGCCGGTGTGCTCGTCGTTTCCTCCGATTTCGAGGAGGTGGCCGGGCTTTGCGATCGTGCCCTGGTGATCGGCCGCGGCCGGATCACGGCCGACTTGCACGGGGGCGATCTCAGCGTTGACAATCTGATCGCCTGTTCCTCGATGGGGCGCGAAGAGAGCGGGGCGGACTGAAAAGGGCGCTGATGGCAAGCGATCAAACGAGCAGCCTGGCGGTTGCGGCGGCGGCGCCGGCGGTAGGGGTCGGGCGGCGGCTTGGGGAGTTCACGGCAACCTACGGGCTTGCCTTGGTGTTCGTGCTGGTGATGGTGCTGTTCGGGCTGCTCAGGCCGAGCACGTTTTTCAGTGCGATCAACATCAATACGATCCTGGTCGGCCAGTCGGTGACGGCGATGCTGGCGCTGGCGGAGATGATCCCGCTGGCCACCCGGCAATTCGACCTTTCGGTCGGCTTCCATCTCGGGATGGCGCAGGTGCTGATCGTCGGCCTGCAGGTACAGTACGGGGTGCCGTGGCCGGTGGCGGCGGTGGCGATCCTGCTGCTTGCGCTGGTGGTGGGGGCGGTCAACGGCGTCCTGGTAGCGCGTTTCGGAATCGATTCATTCATCGCGACCATGGGCGTGGGAACGCTGCTGTTCGGCGTCTCCAACTGGTACAGCGGCGGCCAGCAGATCACCGGCAACAACCTGCCGGCGAGTTTCACCGGGCTGACCGGGATCTATCTGCACATACCGCTGCCGGCGGTTTTCGTCGCGGTTGCCGCGGTCCTGCTGTGGATCGTCACGGAGCGCCTGCCGGTTGGCCGCAGCCTCTACGTGATCGGTGCCAATCCGCGGGCGGCTGAACTGACTGGCATCCGGATCGAGCGGCATATCATCGGCACCTTCACCGCGGCGGGGTTCCTCTGTGGTGTGGCCGGGATCATGCTGGGCAGCCTGCTGCAGACCGGGACCCCTTCGGTCGGGCCGGAATATCTGCTGCCGGCGTTCGCCGCCACCCTGCTCGGCGCGACCTCCATTCATCCCGGGCGTGTCAACGTGGTCGGGACCCTGCTCGCGGTGCTGATTCTCGCGTTCTCGTTCTCGGGCGTGCAGCAGCTCGGGGCGCCGTTCTACGTGCAGTACTTCTTCAACGGCGGCATCCTGATCATTGCCGTCGGCCTTTCCGTCTATGCCGCCCAGCGGCGGCGCCGCGCCGCGACGGCGGCCGATACCAGCCTGGAGCTGAAGGCGGGTTCGCGCCCGGCGGGGGGTGAAGGGAGGAAAGCAGATGGAGCCATTCGAAATCCTGGATGAACGCTTCCGGCGCTATACGATTCCCATTGTCTGGCTGGAGAAGCTCTACAGCGGAATGCGCTGGGCGGAGGGACCGGTCTGGTTCGCGGACCTGCGCTCTCTGATCTTCAGCGACATTCCGAACAACCGGATGCTGCGGTGGGACGAAGAGACCGGCCAGGTTGCAACCTTCCGCGCGCCCTCGCATTTCTCGAACGGCAATACGCGCGACCGCCAGGGGCGGCTGGTCACCTGCGAGCATGAAACGCGGCGGGTGACCCGCACCGAATGGGACGGCAGCGTCACGGTGATTGCCGAACGCTACCAGGGCAAGCGGCTCAACGCGCCCAATGATGTGGTCGTGCGCTCCGATGACAGCATCTGGTTCACCGATCCCGTGTACGGCATCAGCGCCGAGTACGAGGGCGGCAAGGCGGAAAGCGAAATCGGCACCTGCAATGTGTACCGGGTCGATCCGCAGGACGGGCATCTCGGGGTGGTAGCCGACGATTTCTCGCGGCCGAACGGGCTTGCCTTCTCGCCCGACGAGCGCAGCCTTTACATCGCCGATTCCGGCTTCTGGCCGGATCCCTCCAAGCCGCACCATATCCGCGCCTTCATCGTCGGGGCGGATGGACGGCTCAGCGGGTCACGTGTCGTTTGCGAGGTGAGCCCGGGGATTCCGGATGGATTCCGCGTCGATATGGACGGCAATATCTGGACCAGCTCCGGAAACGGGGTGCAGTGCATCAGCCCGGAGGGGGCGCTGATCGGCCGCATACCGGTGCCCGAGAAGGTGGCGAATGTCGCCTTCGGAGGGACGAAGCGGAACCGCCTTTTCATCTGCGGGCATACCTCGCTCTATTCGATCTTCGTGAATACGAGCGGCGCCCAGCGGCCCTGAGAGGCTGACCCGAAACGGATACCCAACGAAGGATCGAGTCATCTCAGTTGGTTAGCGGTATAGGTTGCGTGATCCGGTCGGCTGCGATTCTCTCGTGTTTGCCAAGACAACGGGAGTTCGATCGTGGCCTGGACCGAGATCACGCGCCGCAAGTATCGGCGC